>CAMAWP010000010.1 GCA_945861765.1 Akkermansia muciniphila
GCGCCCAGCATCGCCATCAGCGCGCCATCAGCGACCTTAACGAGGACAGCGTCTGTGACCTATACTGTGACCTATGCCGATGCCAGTGGCAGCGGCGTCAGCGCGATCACGCTGACCACAGGCAACATCACGTTGAACACAACGGGAACGGCCAACGGGACAGTAGCAGTGTCGGGATCGGACGTCGCGACTCGAACGGTCACGATCTCCGGCATCACCGGAGACGGAACGTTGGGGATTTCGATCGCCGCCGCAACCGCGACAGACGTGGCGGGCAATGCGGTTGGGTCGGCCGGCCCAAGCACCGTTTTGAGCGTGGATAACACCGCTCCGACCCTCTCGATCAGCGCGCCTTCAGTGACGTTTACGAAAACCGCCTCGGTGACATACACGGTGTCCTATGCCGACACGGGCGGCAGCGGTATGAACGCGGTCTCGCTAGCGACTCCGAATATCACACTGATCACGACTGGGACAGCCGTTGGAACCATGGCCGTCACAGGGACTGGCACTTCGGCGCGCACGGTCACGATTTCAGGAATCGCCGGGGACGGAACATTGGGGATTTCGATTGCCTCTGGCACCGGCACCGACCTTGCGGGCAATGGGGCTCCGGCGGCTGGGCCCAGCGCAACGTTCACCGTGGACAATACCGCCCCAACTCTGGCCATCAGCGCTCCATCGAGTACCATCGCGGCGAACGGGCCGGTGAGTTATACCGTGACGTACTCGGATCCGAATTTTAGCTCCAGCACATTGACAGCCGCCAGGGTCACGCTGAACACAACCGGGACAGCCAATGGCACGGTGAGCGTTGCGGGCACTGGCAACACTCGTGCCGTGACCATTTCGAGCATCACGGGCAACGGTACATTGGGCATCTCCATTGCGGCGGAAACAGCCAGCGACCAAGCGGGCAATACCGCGGCCGCCTCGTCGCCGAGCACGACATTCTCGGTCGATAACATTGCTCCCACCGTGACGACCAGCGCGGCGTCGGCCAGTTTTGCCAGCAATGGCCCGGTGACTTACACCGTGACGTATGCGGACGTAAACTTCAGCGCCAGCACCCTGACGTCGGCGCACGTGACCCTCAACCGCAACGGAACGGCCAACGGAACAGTCAACGTCACCGGCAGCGGCACTACGCGCACCGTGACCATTTCGAGCATCACGGGCAACGGCACGCTGGGCATCTCGATCGCCGCGGCCACGGGCACCGACCTCGCGGGGAACTCAGCGCCCGCCTCGGCCGCAAGCGCAACGTTCACGGTCGATAACACCGCTCCGACCGTGACGATTGGAACCCCTTCCAGAAGTTTCACCGCGACAAGCTCGGTGACCTACACCGTGACCTATGCGGATGCGAACTTTAACACCAGCGCGCTGACGGCCGGCAATGTCTCGTTGAACACGACAGGGACAGCCAATGGGACCGTGGGCGTGACGGGAAGCGCGACCACTTATACCGTAACTATTTCGAGCATTGTCGGGAATGGGACGTTGGGCATCTCGCTGGCCGCGGGTGGCGCGACCGACCAGGCGGGCAATACCTCACCCGCCTCGTCTGCGAGCACCCCCTTCACGGTGGATAACATCGCTCCGACGGTGACGATCAGCGCGCCGACATCGACGATTACAGCGACCGGTCCGGTGGTCTATACGATTACCTACGCAGATGGCAATTTCAGCGCCAGCACGCTGACTGCCGCCAACGTGACGTTGAACTCGACGGGCGGGAGCGCGGGAACGATCAGCGTCTCAGGAAGCGGCAACACGCGCCTGGTGACGATATCGAGTATCACAGGAAATGGGACGTTGGGCATCTCGCTGGTCGCGGGAACAGCGGCGGACCTGGCGGGCAACCTCGCGGCCGGGGCCGGGCCCAGCGCAACATTCACGGTGGATCAAACCATTCCGTCAGCGACGATCGGCGCGCCGTCAACCACCCTCACGACCCACGGACCGGTGACGTACTCGGTCACGTTCTCCGACCCATTGGATGCCGGATTCGTCTTGGGAGCATTCACGGCAGGTCAAATCACTTTGAATGCGACGGGAACCGCTGGCGGAACGGTCGCCGTCTCGGGCAGCGGCAACACCCGCACCGTCACGGTATCGAGCATCACAGGAGATGGGACTCTGGGAATCTCGGTCGCCGCCGGCGTCGTGGTCAACTCGGCAGGCCACCCCTCGGCGGCGGGTGGACCGAGCGCAACGTTCGCAGTCGATAACGCTCTCCCGACGGTGACGCTCGGCGCGCCATCTCGAAGCTTTGCCAGCACGGGTCCGGTGACTTACCAAGTGACCTATACCGATGCCAACTTTAATGCCAGCACGCTGACGTCGGCGAACGTGACATTGAACACCACTGGGACGGCCACTGGAACCGTGGGTGTAACCGGCTCCGGGAACACGCGCACGGTCACCATTTCCAGCATCACTGGCAACGGCACGTTGGGCATTTCGATCGCGGCGGCCAGCGCCACCGACCTGGCCGGCAACCTGGCTGCTGCCTCGGCTGCCAGCGCCACGTTCACGGCTGATAACACGGCCCCAACCGTGGCGATTGGCTCGCCATCGAGGACGTTCACGACGAGCGGCCCGGTCAGCTATGCCGTCACCTATTCGGATGCGAACTTTGACACCAGCGATCTGACATCGGCGAATATCACATTGAACGCGACAGGGACGGCCCTTGGCACGGTGAGTGTCACTGGAAGCGGAACCAGTTATACGGTGACGATTTCAAGCGTCATGGGCGCGGGAACGCTGGGCATCTCGATCGCGGCGGCAAGGGCCACCGACCTCGCGGGCAACACCGCGCTGGCCTCGACGGCGAGCGCCACGTTCACGACCGACAACACGGCCCCAACAGTAACAATCGGCGCGCCGTCCGTCACCATCACCGCGAACGGCCCGGCGACCTTCGCGGTGACCTATGCGGATGCCAACTTCAGCGCTAGCACCCTGAGCGTGGGCCAGATCTCGTTGAACCGAACCGGCACGGCTCAGGGAACGGTGGAGCTGAGCGGCAGTGGGACAAGCTACCAGGTGACGGTTCTTGGCATCACGGGAGACGGAGCTTTGAGCATCTCGATCGCCGCCGGCACGGCGACGGACCAGGCCGGCAACTCTTCGGCGGCGGCAACAGGCGCGACCTTTATTGTTGATCATACTGCTCCCGCGGTGCAGATCAGCGCACCTTCCGGAACGTTCGCTGCCGGCGGGCCCGTGAGTTACACGGTCACGTATTCGGACGACAACTTCAATCCGAGTATTCTGTCGCCTGCCCACATTACCTTGAGAACGACGGGCACGGCGAATGGGGAGGTAACAGTCACCGGAACCGGAGTGAATCGCACGGTGACAATCTCGAACACCACGGGCAATGGAACCTTGGGCATCTTGATCGGGGCAGGCTCGGCCACGGATCTCGCCGGCAACCCAGCCGCAGTGGCCGGGCCGAGCGCGACGTTCACCGTGGACAATACCGCCCCGACGGTAACGATCAGCGGCCCGTCAGCGACGTTTGCCCGGACCGGACCGGTGACCTACACCGTCACCTACGCGGATGCGAACTTTAACACGAGCACATTGGCGGCAAGCAACGTGACGTTGAACCTGACGGCAACAGCCACTGGAACCGTCAGCGTGACAGGCAGCGGCAATACGCGCACGGTAACGATTTCGAATATCACCGGCACAGGGACCATCGGCATATCAATCGCCGCAGGCACGGCCACCGACCTGGCGGGCAATGCCGCTGCCGCTTCGTCCGCCAGCACAACGTTTACAGGCGATAACACCGCGCCAACGGTAACGATCGGCGCGCCCTCGAGCAGCTTCGCCAGAGGTGGTCCAGTGACTTACGCGGTGACCTATGCGGACGCGAACTTCAGCACGAGCACGTTGACGGCGGCCGACGTGTCGGTCAATCGGACTGGCGGGGCCAACGGAACTGTCAGTGTCACGGGGAGCGGGACAAGCTACACCGTGACGATTTCGAGCATCACAGGCGAGGGGACGCTCGGTTTCTCCATTGCGGCAAATACAGCCACGGATCAGTCGGGGAACTCGGCGCCTGCTTCAGGCGCGAGCTCGACGTTCGTGGTGGATAACCTGGCGCCGACGATAGCGTTGGGATCTCCCTCGATCACTATTACCAAGGGTGGCCCGGTGACTTACACGGTGACCTATGCGGATGCGAACTTTAGTGCGAGCACACTCACGTCCGCCAGCGTGACGCTGAACCGAAACGGCACGGCGAACGGGACCGTGAGCGTGGCTGGAAGCGGGACCAGTTACACAGTGACCATTTCAAGCATCACGGGAGATGGAGCGCTGGGAGTTTCCATCGCGGCCGGAACCGCCTCGGACCTCTCCGGCAATCTAGCGCCCGGGGCCACCAGCGGCACATTCACGGTCGATAACACCGCGCCCACGCTCACCATTGGAGCGCCCTCCGTGAATTTCGCGACGAGCGGCCCGGTCAGCTTTGCAATCACCTACTCGGATGCCCAGTTTAGCGCCAGCACATTGACGACGGCGCATGTGACGCTCGTCCCAACGGGAACAGCCGCTGGAACGGTGAGCGTGACGGGGAGCGGAACGAGTTACACAGTGACCATTTCGAACATCCTGGGCGAAGGCACGCTGGGCATTTCGATCGCGGCAGGAACGGCGACTGACCAAGCGGGCAACGTCGCCGCGTCAGCAGCCAGCGCGACGTTCACAGTGGACAATGGTGCTCCGACCATAACGATCAGCGCTCCATCAAGCAGCTTTGCCAAATCCGGTCCCGTGACTTACACCGTGACCTATACCGATGTCAGTTTCAGCGCGAGCACGCTGACGGCTGCGAACGTGACTTTACATCGGACCGGCACCGCCAACGGCACCGTCAATGTGTCAGGCACCGGTAACACGCGGGCCGTGACCATCTCAAACATAGCTGGTGACGGAACGCTGGGCATTTCACTCGCGGCCAACACGGCGAGCGATTCGGCAGGCAACCTAGCTTCGGCGGCGGGACCGAGCGGCGGATTTATCGTGGACAACACCGCGCCGACAGTATCAATCAGCGCGCCTTCGAGTAGCTTCGCCAAATCGGGCCCGATCACTTACAGCGTGTCCTACGCGGATGCTAATTTTGCCGCCAGTACATTGACCGCGGCCAATTTGACATTGAACCGGAGTGGAACCGCGAATGGGACTGTCAGCGTGACCGGTAGCGGGACAACTTACACGGTGACAATTTCGGGCGTTACCGGCGACGGAACGCTTGGCATATCGATTGTCGGAGGTACTGCGACCGACCAAGCAGGTATTACAGCATCCGCTTCGGGAGCGAGCGCGACGTTCACAGCGGATAACACCGCTCCCACAGTGACGCTCGGAGGACCTTCGAGCAGCTTCGCCACGATCGGTCCGGTCACTTATACGGTGACCTATGCGGATGCGAACTTCCAGGGGAGCACGCTTGCGGTTGCCAATGTGACATTGAACCGGACCGGCACGGCCAATGGAACAGTGACTGTCACCGGTAGCGGGAGCAGTTACACCGTGACGATTTCGAGCATCAGTGGTGATGGAACATTGGGAATCTCGATTCCAGCAGGGTTGGCTACGGATCAGGCTGGCAACTTGGCTCCTGCCGCAACAGGGGGAACCTTAACGGTGGATAACACGGCGCCAACGGTGACGATCAGCGCGCCTTCGAGGACCCTCACGACGAGCGGGCCGGTGACTTACACAGTGACCTACGTCGATGCCAACATCAGCACCATCTCGTTGACAGCGGCCAGCATTCAGTTGAACAGAAGTGGAACGGCGAATGGAACGGTGAGCGTCTCCGGCAGTGGCGGCTCACGGACAGTGACGATTTCAAACACCACCGGGGATGGAGCGCTGGGCATCTCGCTCGTCGCAGGGACCGCCATCGACCTCGCGGCCAACCCGGCGGCGGCGGCGGGGCCGAGCACGACGTTCACCGCGGACAACACACCGCCCGTGATCACGAGCGCGACGACTGCCAGCGTTATTTATCGCTCAGCTTTCAGTTACACCATCATCGCTTCCGGATCGCCCGTCAGTTTCAGCGCCTCGGGGCTGCCGACTGGTTTGAGCGTGGATACCGTCACCGGCGTCATCTCGGGCACGCCAACACAAACTGGCACTTTCAACATTCCGCTGGGCGCTACCGACACGGCGGGCAACAACGGAACCACAACGCTTGCCCTGACAGTCCAGCCGTTTGACTTAACACTATCCGTCAACTCCGCTACCCGGACGTACGGATCAGCGAACTCGACGCTGACAGGAACCATCACGGGTGTTCAGAGCGGCGACGCGATCACCGTGACTTACAGCACGACGGCGACCGCCGCCAGCGCCGTTGGGTCGTATCCGATCACACCCACGCTGGCCGATCCGGACGGCAAGCTTTCGAACTACCGCGTGACGGTGAACAACGGGACCCTGACCGTCAGCGCGGCGACATTGGTCGTGAGCGCAGGCAACAAGAGCCGCGAGTATGGAAGTTCAAATCCTGTTCTCACCGGAACAATTACGGGCATCCAAAACAACGACAACATCACGGCGGCCTACAGCACGACCGCGGCCCTGAGCAGTCCGGTGGGATCGTATGCAGTTGTGCCCACCCTGGTCGATCCGGGCAACAAGCTGAGTAACTACAGTGTTACCTTGAACAACGGCACTTTGACCGTGACGCAGGTGGGCGCCTCGAATCCGCTGACCGTTCTCGTCGATAATAAGGCGCGGGGCTATGGAGCGGCGAATCCCACGCTCACAGGAACCATCACGGGCATTCTGAACAACGACAACATCACGGCCAGCTACACTACTGCCGCCGGCCCGCAAAGTTCAGTGGGATCACACCCGATCGTCGCGACATTCAATGATCCGGACAATCGGCTAAGAAACTACACGGCGATCACCAATAACGGGACGCTCACGGTATCCGCGGCGGTGCTGACCGTGACAGCCGAGAACCAAAGCCGAACTTACGGCGCGACAAATCCCTCGCTCACAGGGACGATCGCCGGACTTCAAAACAGCGACAACATCACCGCCAGCTACCAAACGGCAGCGGTGGCTGAAAGCCCGGTTGGGTCGTATGTGATCACACCGACGCTCAATGATCCCGGTAGCAAGTTGAGCAATTACAGTGTCGTTTCAAATAATGGCACACTCACAGTGGCGCGAGCGCCTCTTTCGGTGAGTGCGGCCAACGCCAGTCGGACCTACGGGGCGGCCAATCCGTCGTTTACTGGAGGCATCGCGGGACTTCAAAACAACGACAACATCACGGCCATTTACAACACGACCGCTGCCCTCGGCAGTCCGGTGGGATCGTATCCAATTGTTCCCACCCTGGCCGATCCGGGCAACAAGCTGAGCAATTACAACGTCACGTTGAACAACGGAGCTTTGACCGTGACACAGGTGGGTGCCTCAAATCCGCTGACGGTCATTGCGGACAACAAGGCGCGCGTTTATGGAGCGGCTAATCCCACACTCACAGGAACCGTCACCGGAGTTCAGAACAACGACAACATCACCGCGAGCTACTCCACGGCCGCCGGTCCGCAAAGCTCGGTGGGATCGTACTCGATCATTGTGTCGTTCAACGACCCAGACAATAGACTAAGAAACTACACGGTAATCGCGAATAACGGGACGCTCACCGTATCCGCAGCCACGCTCAACGTGACAGCCGGAATCCAGAACCGAACCTATGGCGCGGCCAATCCCACGTTAACAGGAAGCATCACTGGAATTCAGAACAACGACAAAATCACAGCCAGCTACAGCACACCGGCGACCTCAAGCAGCGGGATTGGAACCTATTCAATAGCGCCCGCGCTGATCGACCCGGACAACAAACTGCCGAACTACACGGTGACATCCAACAGCGGGACGTTGACCGTGACCGCTGCGGCATTGGTCGTGAGGGCGGACAACACATCGCGCGAGTATGGACGTTCCAACCCTGCGTTGACCGGAACGGTGACCGGAATTCAGAACGGTGACACTATTCGAGTCAGCTATAGCACCACGGCCACCGCAACCAGCTCGCCGGGCAGCTACTCGATCAAGCCGCAGTTGATCGATCCCGATCACCGCAGCGTCAATTACGCAATCACGCTCACAGATGGCGCGCTTCGCGTGGAGAATCGGATTTCTCTCGCGGGCGTTGCGATCGACGGCTACGTGGCTCAAGCGACGGTGTTCTTTGACATCAACAAAAATCAGCGATTGGACGCTGGCGAACCTTCGACGCGAACGGATGAGCGAGGTGCGTTTTCACTGATCGTTGGGAACCAGTTTGACACCGATGGAAGCGGCACATTGGATCCCTCCGAGGGAACAATCGTCATCCAAGGAGGTGTGGACATCGCGACAGGCTTGGAGCTACGAGTGCCGCTGCTTGCTCCACCCGGATCGAGCGTGGTGACTCCGCTGACCACTCTTCTAGCAGCAGCGCTCAACCAGAATCCGCAGGCCACTCTCGAAGAGGTGAAGACGCGGGTGAACTCAGCGCTCGGCATTGCGTCCAACGTTGATCTGACGCGGTATGACCCGTTCGCTGCGGCTCATGACGGCGATCCGCACGCCACGGCCGTACTCAATGCGTCGTCGAAAGTTCAAGATACGCTGGTGCAGATCGCCAGTGTCCTGTCGGGGGCGTCCGGTCAAAACAAGGAACAAGTTTCCCAATCGACCATCAACGCCACGGCTCAGCAGATTTTCGAGAATGTGTCGCTCGACCTGAGCTCCGCGTCCGCCGTCAATTCAGTCCTGACCAGAGCGTCCCAACAAAGCGGAGTTCCACTGACGGATGCAATCAAGGATGCGTCCGTTCGGATCATTGCAGCGGGCAACGCACTGAAAGATGTGATTGCCTCCGCCGGGGGATCATCCGTGACAGTCGCCCAAGAAATCAGCCGCGCCCAAGGAGTGCTGCAGGGATCGGTGTCCCGGACGCTGGAACTGGTGGGGCGACAGACCGTGTCAGCATCGGAGGCCGTGGTTCAGTTGTCTTCGGGCTCTTTGGATCAATTGGTTCGGCTGGCGCCGTTGGGCGATACGACGGGTGAGGACATCCGGCCTGGAACTTTTTCATTCAGCCAATCCTCTTACCAAGCGACCACATCCGGAAGTCAAGCGGCTGTTGTGACGCTCGACCGCAGCAATGGCAACAAGGATGCCGTCACGCTGAACATCACGTTGCGCGCCGGCGACTTCGTCATTGCCACGGTGCCTGTTACCTTTGGCAATCGAGAAGTTCAAAAGAAGATCGATTTGTGGACGGTGGCTGGACTCGATGGTTTGGGGACAGTTCAATTGAGCCTGGCGTTGAGTCAAACCACGCCGCCGGGACCCCTGTTGGGGAGCTTCAAAACGGCCGAGTTGGCTGTTCTCTCGAGGGCATCCATCATCGAACAACCTGAGTTTTTAGCCACCGAACGTGGATCGAGCGCGACGTTCTCGGTTCGCGCTGGGGGCACTCCACGACCGGAGTACCAATGGATGAAAAATGGCGTTCCGATTCCTGGCAAAAACAGCAGCGACCTTTTACTGGCCAATGTCGCTCTCTCCGACGCCGGTGCCTACAAGGTTTTGGTGAGCAACTCAGCCGGTAGTGAGACGAGCCGCGAGGTCACGCTCACCGTGCTTGTCCCTCCCACCATTCTCATTCAACCGACAAACCAGATGGCTTATGCGGGCTCGAAAGCACAATTCGTCGTGGTGGCCGAGGGCAATGCTCTAAGCTATCAATGGTATAAGAATTTCGTCCCCATTCAGGGTGCCACTGATCGCATCCTTTCGCTCAATAACGTGACGACGAGCGACCGAGGCAGCTACACGGTGTTTGTCTCCAATAGCCGGCGCACGGTAATTAGCGCGGAAGCCACGCTCACGCTGGAGACGACTGTCGATCCTCTGATCAAGTCACAGCCGTCCGATGTGACCGTTGTGGCCGGCAATTCAGCCCAATTCATAGTGGAAGCCGCGGCAGCGCCGCCTTTGCGTTATCAATGGACGAAGGATGGACTGGACATACCCGGCGCCGAAACAGCGGCCCTCGCATTCTTGAAAGTTCAGTCTGAGGACGCCGGTATTTATGCGGTAAGAATCAGCACCGGTTCCGGCACAACGCTTAGATCTCGCGAAGCTATTCTCAAAGTGCTTGGGCCCCCAAGGATCGTCCTCTCTCCGGTCGGAGGCGCGGTCACGGCCGGAGGCACGATGCGTTTGTCCGTCGCAGCGATAGGCACTGAACCGCTCAAATATCAGTGGTCGAAAAACGATCAAATTCTGACCAGCACAATCGGGCCAACTCTCGTTTTGGAAAATGTTCAACGTAGTGACCAAGGCGGATATCGAGTGGTCGTCATCAACGCCTACGGCATCGCAACGAGCCCCGCGGCAGACGTCACGGTCATTGCGCCGCTCGCGATTTCGAAGCAGCCTGCCTCGGTTTCGAAAGCGCGTGGATCTCAAGTCAGCTTTGCCGTTGAGCTGACCGGGACGGGTCCTTTCACTTACGAATGGCGCTTCAATGGCCAGACGATTGCCGGAGCAACCTTGCCTTCGTATTCCATCACCAATGTGCAACCCCAGCATGCAGGTGCCTATGCGGTCAAAGTCAGCAGCCTTCAAAATACAGTCGCGAGCGATGCAGCCCTCTTGACAGTGCTTTCCCAACCGATCCAAGGCGATTTCAACGGGGACGGCGTGGCCGATCTGCTCTTCGAGGACGACGGGGGGCGCCTGGCGATTTGGTATATGGATGGCGTGAGCCTCAAGTCAGCCAGCTTTCTCGCTCCGATGGAGGTTCAAGATAAAAAGTGGCGTGTCGTTGGAACGGGGCGATTCAACGCCGACGCCGAGGAAGACATTCTGTTCCAACATGAGGATGGAGCCCTTGCGGTCTGGCACATGAATGGCATTACCCTGTCGTTGGCCGAGTTCTTGAACCCGGTGCATCCAGGGAATGTTGGCTGGCGCGTGGCGGGGACCGGAGATTTTAATAAGGACGGAAAGACCGATCTCCTGTTTCAACATGACGACGGGACCCTGGCCGTTTGGTTTATGAATGGCGCCAAGCTCGACTCCGCGGCGTTCGTGCAGCCGCAAAGCCCAGGTGACCCAAATTGGCGCGTCGTTGGGGTCGGCGATTTCAATCTCGATGGCAATGCGGATTTGATCTTCCAGCACGAGGATGGATCACTCGCTCTCTGGTATCTCGATGGCATCGAGCGCGCAAGCGGAGTGCGCTTCAGTCCGAATAATGTCCAGGACACGAACTGGCGCGTTGTCGGCGCGGCGGACCTGAATCGCGACGGCAAATTGGATCTAGTTTTCCAGCACCGAACCGACGGAACTCTGGCGGTTTGGTTGATGGATGGATTCCAGCTCACGTCAGCTCAACTGTTGACTCCGGCGCAGCCGGGTGGTTCATGGAAAGTTGTGGCTCCGTGACATCCTATTAACTTTTGACCAATGAAAACACCCTGGCCCACGGCTTTGGAGCATCGGTCGGAAAGAACGCCTTCCAGTCCAAACATCCCCGCTGTGCGTACCAGTGGGCTGATCATTCTGCTGTTCGCTTACTTCATGGGGATGGCGATGCGGGCTGATGTGATCCTGGATTGGAGCGAGTTGATGCTGGATGCGGTGCGGGCGGATAACACCGGACCGACTCTCTCGACGCGCAATTTGGCGATCCTGCACACGGCGATTTATGATGCTGTGAACTCGATCGAGCGGACCCATCAGCCCTACCGGTTTCTTTCCGACCCGCCTTCGGAAGCTTCGAAGGAGTCCTCCGCCGTCGCGGCAGCTTACGAAGTGATGCGTTCGCTCTATCCGCCTCTCCAAGCCCGCGCGGATGATCTCTACGCACGCTATCTTTTGAGGGCAGCCGCCACGGCGGCGCTGACCAACAGCCTGGCTTTCGGCGCAGGTATTGGACGCCAGGCTGTGGAGTCGCGCAGCGCAGACGGCTCCAGCACCACGGTTCCTTACATCCCGAGCGACGCACCCGGGCAGTGGCGGAGAACTCCGCCGTTATTTCGACCACCATTCGATCCGCATTGGCGCTACGTGAAATTGTTCTGCCTTCCCGATCTCGAGCCGTTCGTTCCACCCGGTCCGCCCGCGTTGTCCAGTGAGGCCTACGCCCTCGATTACCATCAGGTGAAGGAAATCGGAGCTAAGAACAGTCAGACACGAACGGCGGACCAAAGCCAGGTCGCTGTCTTCTGGTCGGACTTCAGTTACACGGCCATGCCGCCGGGGCACTGGCACGAGGTAGCCATGGTCATTGCACGCAACCGGGGCAATACCCTCTCGCAGAACGCCCGCATGCTGGCGTTGATCAGCCTCGCTCAGGCCGATGCGGCGATCGTTTGTTGGGAAGCCAAATACCGATTCAATTTTTGGCGTCCGATCACCGCCATCAGCCGAGGGGATGAAGATGGCAACCCTGCCACCGGGAAGGACCCAACCTGGGATCATTTTTTGGCCGCGCCGCCGTTTCCGGAATATCCCAGCGGCCACAGCGCCTTCAGCAAGGCGACAGCCAACACGCTCGCGCACTTCTTTGGCACGGACACCATTGCATTTACGGTTGGGTCTGACTCGCTGCCGGGCATCTATCGCAGTTTCAAGAGCCTGGCGCAATGCGCGGATGAAGTGGGTATGAGCCGCATTTTTGGCGGGATCCATTTCATGTCCGCGAATCGCGACGGCAAGGCCAGCGGTGCCAGGATTGGGGATTACGTGGCCGGGAACTTTCTCCTTCCGAACGCGCAATTGCCGCTGCTCATCGCCGAGAATAGCGATGGCCGACCACTCCATTTGCGAATCCATGGCCACATCGGGAAGACATGTGTGGTGGAAAGCTCACCGGACCTGGCGCGTTGGACGCCGATCTCCACCAACAGTTCTCTTCCGGGCGGGTTCATCCTCTCCCGGACGATCGCGCCCGAACAGCGCCACGAGTTCTACCGCGTGCGAGAGCGGTGATCTCTTTGAGTTCTTTGCGCCTTTTGGTGGCTAATCCACCACCGGCTCAGACATCCTGACGCTCTGGAATACGAGTGACCTGCCCGTGGAAGCTGAAGTTTCACCCTCACCCCAGCCCTCTCCCGCTGGGCGAGGGAGAATGGTTTCGCGTCTGCGGGAGGACCGGGGCTTTTGGACCTTTCAGTGATGGACTGAGGGGCTCCCTCTACCAGCGGGAGGGGGCTGGGGTGAGGGAGAAGGCCAGGCACATTCCGACAGCGCAAGAATCCCGCCTGCGGGTCAGGATATCTCCGGATTTAGGATCGACAAGAAAGCTGCGCTCGGCCTACGGTTTGACCAGGGCACGATAAAAGCGGTATGCGAAACTTCTGGCCGATGAATCAACAAAATTGATAACGCCATTGCTGACAGTGGCGGGGTCCAAGGAGATCCAATTCACCAGGTTCGTCGAAGCTTGAACGATATATTCGCGGCCTTCCGCGCCCGTGATCTGAAAGTGCGCCTGCCCATTCGTGGACAGCACGATGGATCCCAGCCGGGCGGTCAGAGCCAAACTGATGGTCAAGCTGCCGGGCAGCAAGCTGACCGGTTGCACTCTCAGGCCTTGCGCGTTGGCTAGAATGGCATTCGTCAAGGTGATGGTGGTCACGCCGACGGGCGCGTTCGTCGCAATGGAAAGAACCAGGTTGGCCAGGATGCCGTTGGTCAACTGGGCGTTCTTGGGCGAATAGACCACCACGCGCTGCCTCCCAGGACCTGGCGCGCTGAAGTTGATTAAATGATCGGAAACCGCGTTCCCGCTGGTCGCTAAAGCTGGCCCCAAGCTGGCGCCGTTGAACAGCACATCATATTGCACGGAGACGATCTTGGCGTCGGACTGGAGCTGAATGGGCAACGCAATGGCGGTGCCGGTCAGTCCGTTGGTGTGGCCCAGCGAGAGCGTTGAGTCGCCCTTCGTCAACCCCAGAGTAAGCGAGGTTGCCAGCAATGCCACTGCCCAACCGCTTCCGAGTCGAGCCAGATTTGGATTTCGTTTCATGCTAAAACGGCAGTTGGATGGCCGAAAAAAACGAAAAATACCGAAAGAAAGGAAGTTCTGAGGTAGCCGCCATTCACCCGGCAGGTGAGTGGCCGTGTTTGCGTAAAGCCATCGAATTTTTTGGCTTCTTTCGTCTTTTTCGGCTGAATTGCTGTTTCCAGGTTCATGGGACTTTCGCGGCTTCGCCAATTTGCGGGCGCGTCAGCGTTTCCAGGCATTCACTGTTACTCGCTGGTTGACCGGCAGCCCCACGTTCACGGTCGCGAGAGCTGGGTTGCTGGCGCTATTATCGATTTGAACGTCATAGACGATTGGAGCGCCGCTGTCGGGCGTCAGCACGACTTTCACCAGGATCGATCTGTTGAAATTGCGGGCCTGGATCTTTACCGTCTGATTCGTCGGCGAGCCGTATGGCAGTTGAACGTAAACCGGCCCCGGCGTGCCTTCCGTGATCGCCGTACCCGCGGCTTCCAGGATGTCCAAGCGTGGGACGGGAAAGGGAAAGACCAACATCATGGACCCCATCGAGGTACTGCTGCTGGGGTTGAGGGCGATCCGGAAATCCCGTCGATCCAGGGTGTCGATGCGAATCCGTCCACCTCCGCCATAAGCTCTGCTGCGAACGTCCAGCGTGCCGTCGCCGCTGATGACGGGCGCCACCAAACGAATGCCACCACCACTCGCAGAGTTACAATTGGATTCCGCCTGGCCGACACCGCCGGTGGATCGAATGGCGCCGCTTGATTTGATATTTATTCTGGTTTTTGACGCAATTAGGATAGCGCCGCCGCCGCCGCCGCCGCCAGACCCTGGCGAACCGGTAGTTCCACCCGAACCGGAACCGCCGACGAGAGGCACTAATAATGGGCTGCCGTAAACCGCTCCCTTGTTCGTCGATTGACACGCTGTATCCACGGAAGCATACGATCCGCTACCAGCGCCACTTGCCGCGTTGCCAGTTAACCCTCCCCTGCCGCCGCCCGGTCCGTATCCAGCCCCAGGTGGGACCTCCAAAAATCCGGCCTTTCCACCATCGAATCCTCCCGGCCCACCCAGGCCTTCCACCAGCGCCCGCCCATCGGCCCCGGACACATCAATGACTCCGTCGATGTTGACATCGCCGGTGGCGAGTAGATAGACGGGCGTGTTGAGCGGGTTTCGCCTGAAGCTCAGGGTCGCGCCAGTCGCAACCGTTATCGTGGTACACTGGAAAATGCCGTTGGTAGGCAGATCAAGAGATGTGTTCGTGGCGATATTGAGCGGGCCATAAGAGCCATCGCTGCCCGGGTTAAATTGCTGGGCGATTGAATGGCTCATTGCCAGGCAGGCCGCCAGCAACGTCGTTGTGATGAGTTTCGTTTTCATGTTTTTCCTTTCACTCGGCTAATGTTTTGCGACGGCATTGACGCTTTCATTTTGATCCGGCTTTCCGCTTCGGGATTTGCTTCATCAAAACCAATGGTTTCTTGATTTCAATGCTCGCTGGCGGCTGCGCCACCACTGCGTTGGCACCTCCTGCCAACTCCACGTCCGCCGGCAAAACCAAGAAGAGCGGTGGCTGGGCAACCGTTGTCCCGGCGGCCAATCCGCCAAGTCCATCACCGCTGGGCAACACCAGCGAAAGAGGTGACTGCGCAACCGTTGTCCCTTCGTCAAATCCGCCGAGTCCATCGCTGGAGGGCAACACCAGCGAAAGAGGTGGCTGGGCGACCGTTGTTCCCGCTGCAAATCCGTCGAGCCCATCACCGCTGGGCAACACCAGCGAAAGATGTGGTTGGGCCAGCGTCACACCAAACTCAAACCCAGCGATAGTCACCTCTCCAAGCGCCTCGACCGCGACGAGAGGCCAGGCAATCTCGGGCAAGTCCGGCGTCGAGTCCGCCGACAACGGATTGCTACCCGTGGTGACTTCGGATTCATCATTCCAACCATCGCCGTCCGAGTCGGCCGTCAGGGGATTGGTGCCGAGCCGACTCTCCTGCCCATCTGTCAAGGAGTCCTGATCGCGGTCTAAATCTCCGTCGAGAATCTTTGGATCGATTGTATGGGGATTTCGCGGATCCGTGCCGACGAGGATTTCGCCGGCGTTGGAAAGGCCGTCGCGATCAAAGTCCCTGTCACCATCCAGAATCCCATCACCCTGGCTTTCACTGCTGAACGGATTGAGGCCGAGCTGAAGTTCGACCGAGTCGGGTACGCCGTCATGGTCGCTGTCCACGCCGCTGATGACGTGAAATGTCCAGCGGAAGAGAGACGCGAACTGATTGCCGGCCAGATCGGCGAGAGGCGCTCTGACCGTTCCCTGGTATAGCCCAGCCGGCAGGATGATCGGGAATTCCATGATCATTGCATTTAGCGTGTCGCGATAGGAAACCACGCCATTCGAGATCAGCACGTCATCGGCATTGCCGGGAATGCCGTCCCGTCCTGCTGAACGTACTTGTAGCGTTGCAGAACTCGAAGTCGAAGGATTGATCGGCTCGCTGAAATAGACGGTCATCGTTTTGACGGAGCCGGAAATGGAACTGAGCGCGGGACTGACTCGCCGCACCCGTGGCGGCGTGGCGTCAGGAGTCAAATTCACGGTGAGCTCATCCGTCCATGTCGAATTTCCTCCGGTATCGGTGGCTTTGGCGCGGAGCTTGAGGCTTGTCTTGGCGGCAGATCGGGAGGATGTCACGAAGCGGTGCTCAAACGGAAAGTTGCCATCTGTCGCGATCTTGATGCCATCAATGTAAAACTCCACGTTGCGCACCTGCACGTCGTCGGCAACGCTGGCCGTCACGCGGGCGGCTTTTCCTTCCTCGATTTGGGCCGGATTGACCGGAAAACTGGCCGAAAGCGAAATCGTCGGAGGCACGCCCTTGTTGTCGTAAGCGAGGTAGTTGATCACCTGCATGCCCGCCGTGCCGTCGGCCACGTAAGCCAGGCCGTTGTAGATCGAAACGGCTGTGGCGATGCCGGGCGTCTCAAAAGTGGCCAGAAATTGATTCGCTGTTCCAACCGGGCCGGGGGCGTAGAGCGAGACGTTGTGCGGTCCATCGTCGGATCGATTCGGACCGTCGGCAGCAAGCCCCAAGCCGGACCCATTCGAGACGATTTGCTTCCAACCGAGCTGCGTCGTGCTGATGTCTGCCCTCAAAGTTGGCGCCAGAGGATTGGCCAGATTGAACACGTTGTAGCCTCGTCCGTGGACGGCGTAAGCCACGTCGCCGCCCGCGAACAAGCGCTTTCGCGGATTGGGCGTAATGCCCGGCGCGGCAATTGAACTCGATACCTTCAAAAAGCCGACGTCTAGCCCCAGCGCATAAAGCGTGCTTTCGGTCAGGACGTAGAGCGTGTCGCCATTGATGGCAATGTCCTGGACTGAACCGCTCAGGGTGATGCGGTCAAGCACATCCCCGGCGAGCAGATCCACCGAAACAAGGGTCCCGCTCGTCAAGCCGACGAAGGCGGTATTCCCCGCGACCGCCACCGCGCTCGCCGAGCCACCCAATTGAATTTGCTGCCGAATGCGGGATGCGGGGGGATCGGTGATATCGATGATTGCCAGCCCGGCAGTATCGTCGGCCACGGCGATCAAATTCCCGGAGCAAGAAACCGCACGCGCGTTTCCCGGCGTGTCCACTTGAGCGACCAACGTGGGGTTCATCCCGTTGAACACGTTGAATACTGCAATGCCGGCCGCCGAGTCCGCCACGATGATCAAATCATTGAGCGCGCAAATGTCCACGGCATTGCCGGGCGTGTCGATTGTGGAAATGATGCCGGTTTGAACGGGCTTGCCATCGAGCGGATTCGTTCCTTGTTGAACTTCCGCGCCGTCCTTGATGCCGTCGCCGTCGGTGTCTGGATTCTTCGGGTTGGTTCCGATGATGGTTTCACCGAGATCATGCAGCCCGTCGCGATCCAAATCGGGCGAGGTATCGGGCATCAAAAAGACCCGCGGAATTTCAAACCGTTGTCCGCTGCTCGGCGTGGTGAATTCCGCAAACCCAACTTTTAAGCTGCTGGCCTGAAGGATGCCGAGTCGATAGAACGTATCGGGTGCCAGCAACAGGCTTTCAAAAGCCAGGCCATTGCTTCCTGCTCTTCCTCTCAGCACGACTTGCCCGCGCTGGAGATCTTTGATCACGAAATAGTGCAGGCCCTTCTGCAGTTCAGGGACCGGGCCGTAAGGCGACGGTTGCTGCGCGGAGGCGGCCTCAAAAAGAAGCGAATAGCAGAGCACCGACCCGACAAGCGCTCTCGTGCCAAAGGTGAAACAACTCGAAAGCCGAAGACGCAGTCTGAGGGACATCCATAGCCGAACTTGAAACCAGCGACGCATCGAGCGTTCACTCCGTGCTCTTTGCGCGAGCCAAAACAACACGTCAGATGCGAACTTCATGGCCATTGGTGCTGATTATCAATGGCCATCATTGGACCAGTGCGGTGGATCACTCCGGAGTTTAACAACTCCGTACGCCGCGCCGACCGACCAGAGATCCTGGCTATCCGCTCCATTCCCCGGGTTCTTAGGAATGAAGAAAAACGTTCCACCAGGCAGCCGCACATTAAAAGATTCTTTCCACGTGATCTTGATGTCCATGGCAAGGCCTCGGGTGTGTCGCGACAGCAACGCGGGCGGGTAAACGATGCCATAAGCGGAAACCATCGCCAAAACAGCGGCGGTCGATTCTTCGAGATCCAGGTCCCCGTTTGCGTCATAGTGCGCCCAACCGATGTCCAATCGTCCCGTGTAGGGATCAATCCCCGTCGCCACCGAGCCGGGATTGAACGAAGGGACTGAGACGAAGTCTTCGTCGAGCACGGCCAAGCGGGCCGCATGATGCATCAGATAAGCTCTCTTTGCGGGGCGAAGAGTGGAACTGATTTCCCAGGTGAGTTCTGCTTGAGGAAAATCGAGTGATGCGATGAACAAAGCGCTTAGGAAATTTTGCACGTTCGCACGAAACGGTTCGACCAGGTCATCCGGGCTGTTGCTTCCCGGAAATTCGTCAGCCCACTCCGCTTTTGTCGTGGGGATAATATCAAAGTAACGAAATTCCTCGCAACCGCCTGGTTTCCACTTCGCACGGGCGAGACTGGTCCGCACGCTGGTTCCATATTGAAGGAAGAACTGTATATCTACTGAATCGCCTTGCCCGATGTCGGGCCGAGGACTGAAACCCAGGGCCTGCTCAAAGAACCACTCCATCTCTCCCGGCTTTGGACTTCCGTTGGCTCGAAAAGATACCGGTTTGGTTTCGTAGAATCTCTCCCGTTCCCGCGGTTCTTGTATTTCCACCATGCAGTTTGGTTTTGGTGGATCTCCCGGCGGACGAGGCGGCGGGGGAGGCGGCGTTCGTGGAGGGCGACGCGGGCCGTCTGGCGCACCGCCTCCGTCGCCGGACCCACTCCCATCGGTTCCTTCAATGGGCCCTCCCTTGCCTTGCGAGCCCGGCTGTGTTCCGTGCCAACCGGGTTGACGCACGCCGACGCCGGGATCAGATTCCACAAACAAGCCGTCCGTGCTTACCGTCATCGGTCCCTGGATTTCCCAACGACCGGTGTCATGATTAAAACTCCACAACGCGCTTTTCGAACCCGGCGCGAGTTTTTTGCCGGTCACCGGATCAGCCAAATTCGGGAAGCGCACCGGGACGGGTCGATCAAAATTACCCGGACCGTCGGTTTGAATCGTGATCACCAGCGGGAAATTCAGACCGCCGGGCAAAGGTTCTGGCAAGCGATCCGGCGGCACAGGGGCAATGCCTACTTTGCCGCCGCGAGTTCCGTTTTCGCTGAACAGAGCATTGGCGGGCACACTGATGGAAACCCCAGCAAGCGCCGGATTCTTGGAAATGACCGCGGCCGGAAAAGTAATCGATGTGTCGGTCGTCGGACTCACGGCCTGCAACGTCCCGGCGGTGATCAGCGGCAGGAAAATCTCGCCGGTTCCTCCCGCCAGATTGTCCGTCCGTCCGGCGGACGCTTCCCATGCTTTGCCGACAAACGGATAGTATGCGCCCTGCGGAACACCGTTGGTGGCGGTGCGCCCGTCCACCAACACGAAAAACCGTCCCGCGGGTGCCGGCTCAAGTTTGAAGTTGCCCATCGCATCGGTCACCGTTCGCAAGGTTTCCTCCATGCCGTCCACGGTGATCGTCACGCCTGCCAGGGGCCGGTTCACAGAATTGGTGATGCTGCCAGGCCCCGTTGCAAGCTCGGAAGCGAACACCCTGCCGATGACCGCAGTGTGCGCCAGCGGCGTCAAGCTCAACGTATCGAAGTCAATCGTGGTCGTGCCTCCAACCACGCCGCCGCCACTGGCGTCAACCGGCCGCCCAAGAAAATCCGTCAACCCATCGCCATTGAAGGTGACGCGAATCCGGGCGCTCCCTGGTAAATGTTCCAGATAAAATAGCGTGGCGGTATTGCGATCACTCGACAATTCAACGCGCGAGAGCAGGCGTCGCCCGCCGAATTCCGCATACAACCGATTCGTGCTCAAAACGGTGGTGGCGGACAATGGCAGAGTAAAACGCAAAACGGTTTCCCGCGTCACCGCGACGTTGCTTTCCCGATTCGCGGGCGAAGTCTCACGAATCCGCGCCAGCGGCAAATCCGGAAACGAGGTGAGTCCGAGAATTGCGTTGGCGACCACGGCCGCATCGGCTTCATTGACAAACCCGTCCTGATTCACATCGGCAAAGATCGCCAAGTCGTTCGAGAGCGGAACGGAGCGATTGAGATGGTTGATGATCTGCACGATGTCGAGCACCGTGAGCTGGCCGTCTCCGTCCACATCACCCAGCTTTTGTGGCAGAGCCGCCCCTAAAGCAATAATACCCAACCAAAGCAACGCCGCGCCCATCAAATAGCGCTGCAAACCGTGGTCGGCTCTCAGCCGAGAAAAACGGGCGATCATTAAGCCGAAGTGGTTCCAACCGAGTACGTCGCCGATACAGCGGCGGAAATGACTACAAATGCATCGACACAGTAAGCGCGAGGGTGTCGGAGTCAAGCGAGCAACTTCGCTTGAACACCTCTATTTCTTACCAACTCCTCACTTTACTTCGCGACGGGCTGGGTTTTTCTGGCAGACCAACGGAGGCTGTTTTGCAGAATCGCTTTGTAAGCCGGATGCTCATGAGCTTTGCCGTCGTGCCCGAGAGTGATGCAGACTACCCGCGACTTTGGATGCTGGGTAATCCAGACGACGGGGTACGTTTTTCCAGTCGTAAGATTTCTGCCCGTCGCCAGGATCTGGATCGACGGTCCTTGCGCGTCCTTCTGGGCATGATAGAGCTCATCCGAGACTTTGAATGTTTTTGGAACTCCCGACATGATCGGGTGGGCGGTGTCGTCCACAGTCACTTCAAACTCGCCGTATTTGTCGTGATTGCGAGACCCGCCGCTGACCAAAAGCCGGTTGTACTCGGGCCAATCGTTCCAGTTGTACCACAGCGCCGGGTGAACGAGCAGCAAACCGCCGCCCGCATCTGCGAAATCGAAAATCGCATTGCGCAATGCAGCGTTAGTCATTGGTTTGTTGTTGGACAAGTAAAGCACGTCCAGTTGTTTCAGCGCCGGCAAAATGCTCTCAACGTTTTCTGTGTATTTCACGTCGGCGAGCCCCGCCCCTTTCAACGTGGCAGTGTCCACTTGGTTAAACCATCGCTCAAAATCGTGCGAGCTGCCTCCTCCAGCGATGAGCGTTCGGATGGGTCTTGATTCAGCAGCGTGCGCCGAATTGCAAGGGAGGCCCGCCGTCAGCAGGCCGAGTAGCGTGATCAGTTGGAATGTCTTCATGTGCGATGGGGGACTAGGTTGATTGGTGGGTGTCAAAAATAACGGAGTTTCTCAATTCGCCTTGGCGGCGCGGGTTTCATCGCTCAGCTCGGCGGTGATGGCGACAAATGTCGGAGCGACGGCGTTGTCGAAGCTCTCGATACTGATGCGCTCGATGCGCTCACGACGGGCCACGGGCTTGCTAAACCAGCGCACTTGGCCGTAGCGCACCAGTCCAGGTGCCTCCTTTGATCCTGGGACCTCGGCGCGACCGTTGTAGTCGGCAAATTCCTGTCCATTTTTCAGGATCAGATCTTCCGTCTTTCCGTCCGCATAATGCAGCGTGACTTTGGCTACGGGAATATTCTCGTAACGATCGCCACCCCACGGATACGCCCAGCCGCCCACACCGCCCAGGAAATGCAATTTGTCAGCCTTAACGCCGACCTTGAGTTCCACCCTCTTCGGCAGTGTCTTCGCAAATCCCTCGCCGCCTTTGAGCACGATCACATTATTCCCGTTGGCGCTCCGGCTCGGATGCACCACCTCGAACGGCACATTGTCCACTTTCGTCAGACCGAATTTGGTGAATCGGACGGATTCGTTTACGGACTCTTGGCTCACATAGATGCCACGCGTGCTATTGGCGGTGAACGCAGAGCTGAGGTCCAGAATTCGAAAGCGATTCTCATCGGCGCACAAGTAACCGATCAAGTCGCGGAGACCTTCCGCTCCGAGCGCTTCGAAACCCTCGGGCATCAGAGATAGCCCGGTGGAGCGGCGAGTCTTGATGTTGTCCTGCCGAATCTCGAAATCGCCATTGATGTTCCGGAGCGTTAGAGTGCTCGTGTTCTCACGGGCGATGGTCCCATCGAACGCCTGGTCGTCTTTGGTTTCAATGCTGACCGAAACATAGTTAGGTTCCACCAACCGATTCGGATCCAAAATGTGAACGAGCAAATCCGCCGATCCGTGCGCCCCCATGCCGGTCAGGTCCGGCGCGACGTCACGGCCTTCGCCCTTGAACTTGTGGCAATTGGCGCAGTTTAGAGTGAACACTTTTTTGCCGTTCTCAATCAGGCCCGCAAGTTCGACTGCTGGCAGGAATTTCGCGATCAAAGCATCCTTCTCCTTGAGCTGCGGCCCCCGGATCTCATCGACAAGCGCCACCGCGCGCTCGGCAACAGTTTTGTCGGTGTGGGTCCGAAGCCGGTGAACCGAAGCAGGGCCGAGAAAGGCTAAGCTGACCTTCCGGTCCTTGATGCCATCGAGGAGCGCCGCGGACCAATCCGTCCGTTTGACGATCTGCGCGAAAGCGGGTTCAAGCAAATCGCGGGTGAGTTTCGGGTACGCCGCCACAAGTTGCGCTCCGACGGTGGAATCCGGCGTGTTGCCAAGCGCTTCGATCACTCGTCGTTGCAATGTGATCGAGCTGCTGGAGCCTAGAATCTTCGCGACGCCTGGAACAATCGCAGGATCGAGCTGACGGATACCCAGAAGATTGACGGCCACTTGTCCACGCTGATCATCGGAGAGAGCCGTGTTGTCAAGCTGCGCAGCGAGGCTGGCGATGCGCGGTTTAAGGTCGGCACTCAAGGTGCCATTCCTATCCCAACGAACGATGAGGGGAAGCGCTGCGCCAGCAACGCTGTCGTTTGCGGTTAGCAACGATTTGAAGGCGGCTTGCAATTCCGGCGACCAGAACGGAACGACTTCGGCTTTCAACGCCACCGCCAAACTTTCCAAGCCGACCTGCTTCAACCCATCCCGGCTGCCTGGCTTCGCAGCAATCAATGCGACGAACTGTGCCGTTAACCGGGCGTCTTGCTTCTGGCCAATTTGCCGACCGAGCTGCGTGACGAAGCTGCTCATATCGGCCGCTGAGCTGGTCGCAAAGGCAGACTCTACGAACGGTAGTGGTTCCTTGGCGGCCACTCCGATCGCGGCTGACTGCGACCATTTATCACCAAGCGCTGGATAAACCTCGACGATCATTCGGGCAACGGTCTCGTCCACTGGAAAAGACCCGAGAGCGATCAGAGCCTGTAGTCGGACGCGGGGGTTCGAGTCTTTTGCTTGATCCAGCGTAGCGCGGAACCGGTCATCGCTCGCGCTGGATAAGTCCGACTCAGCGATCGTGCGCAGGGCATTCTTGCGGACGGCGGGATCGGCGTCTCGAGCGGCCGTGGCGACTTGGGATGGCGACAGCCTTCCGCGATTGTTAAGCAACCAAAGAGCCTGGATCCGCGCCACGGGCGAAGCAGTAACGGCGAACAACTTCTGCAAGGGCGCGGTCGCTGAGTCGTCGCTCTCATTCAAGAGACGGTGCGCCGTCATTCGCACCCAGCCATTCGGGTGCTCGAGCGCTTTGACGAGTTCCGCGGGCTTGCGCGGATCCAGCGACACCGGCGGCAGCTTAACGGCTTGCTTATGCTGCACGCGCCAGATGCGGCCGAAGTGATGATCCCGATCCGGCCGGACAGCGGCATTTCCGGCACCGTGCTTGGGACCGCGCGTGTCGTTGTGGATCGCAGCCTGGTTATAAAAATCCAAAATATAGAGCGCGCCATCCGGGCCGACCCGCTGATGAATGGGACGAAACCAGAGGTCTGTGCCGGCGATAAACTCGGTCTCTTCGCGGCCCTCTTCCTTGCTCGCGACATAGGTCACACCATTCGGTTTGATGAAATCCTGATGAACGAGGCTGACGGTCGGTTCCGAGACAAAATGGGTGCCGTTATATTTCTCGGGCCACGCGCCACCATTGTAAATGCAACAACCGGCCGCGGCTGTGAAGCCGCCAACGACATCGATTTGCACGTAAGCCGGCCGTGTATGATGCACCGCCGGGAAAAGTCGGGTATGATCCTGAATACCGAGTCTGGCACCGACCCCCAGGAGGCTGCCTCGCGCGAGGATCTTCTCTGGCATGACGACATGGAGCGCGTGATCGCCGCAAGTCGGTGTCGTGTAATAAAGCTCCCCGTCCCATCCAAAATCGAAGCCCCAAGTGTTGCACGCCGTGGAAGCCAGGACCTCGAACGCCGTGCCGTCGGGCTTGAATCGATAGATGGCTGAGTTGTGTTTGCCGAAGCTGATTTGGCCGTCGCCGGATTTCGGATCCCCGCCGCTGTACCCGACGGCTCCATAAACCCATCCATCCATCCCCCAGCGCAAATTATTGAGGGCGGCATGGGTATCGAAAGTACCGAACCCGGTGAAAAGTTTCTCCACCTTGTCCGCCTTTCCGTCGCCATCGGTGTCGCGCAGCCGGAGGATGTCCGGCGCCTGAGTCACGATCACGCCGTCTTTGAAGAAGACCAAACTCGTGACCAGTTCGAGCCCTTCATAGAATACCGTTTTTTTATCCATGACGCCGTCGCCATCGGTATCTTCGAGATAGGAGATGCGATCGCGAGCGGGCCGATTTTCCTTTTCCTGCTGGTAGGCCGCGGGGTTTTCTTCGCGCCACAGAGCGACCATTCCGTCGTTCCGGTGGATGCGGCGGCCATTGGGATATTCCAGCGTTTCGGCAACCCAAAGGCGTCCCTTCTGGTCCCAGTCAAGTGAGATGGCCTTCTCGATGAGCGGCTCCGAAGCCACTAGGCTGATGTTGAAGTCGGGGTGAACGACTAACTTTTGCACGGCCTTCTCCGGCACGGTCGGACCACCTTCCGGGTATTTCAAACTAGAGAGTTCTTCCTTGGTGCAAAACATATCGACGTTCTTGCGCTTCCCAGCCCAAGCAATGCCACGGAGCAAGATGGTTCGGTAGTGCGGTGTCTGAAACGACTTGAACTCGTGGCCCGGGAGACTGACGAAAGCCCGATAAGGCTCCGAACTTCCTTCCCACGATTTCTCGTACGTCCAAAGCTGCGGAGCAATCACGAAGACGCTCTGGAACGATGTGGCGAGAATTTTCGCGTCGGGCGCCATGTCCAAGTCATAATAAATCTCATCCTTCCAATCGAAGTTCGAGATCCCTTTCGTGATGGGATGCTCCGACTCCATGAAGTAGAGGCCCACTTCGCCTTCATACCACTTCGTCCTTTTGTTCTCCCAAATCCAAGCTCCACCCTGAACTTTCTTGGCCCACGCGTTTTGATCTCCGCTGACCACTCCGTCGTGAACCACGACCAGTCCGCCGCCGCGCCTGAGAAACTTCTCGAATTGGTTTCGCTCCTCGCCGACGATCTTCATGCCGTCAGCGGCGAAAATGACGATGACATCGGTCTTCTCCAATTGTTGTGGCGTGGGAAAATTCATCGCCCCATCCACCTGAGCGCCCCGTTCGGTCAACAGCTTGGCCCAATCCGCGAGAAAGCGAGGGTGATCATGTTGCCCCGGACCGTGGGTCTTAGCGCCAGCCCGAATAAAGACTCGAAGCGGCTGGTCGTTTTGACCGTGCAAACCGATCCAGGAGGAAAAAAGCAGAATCAAAGTAAGAAGGTTTGCTTTCATAACTTTTAGCGTGTGTGAGTTCAGCATAATCGAAGATCGCGACTTGCCAACTTTCTTTTGCGCAGGCGCTCTGTAAAGGGCGCATCTCTGAATGAGGACAGGCCAAAACCTCGTTCCTCGCAGGGAGAGACATCCCCAGACTTCGCGCGCGCAGGGCGACTCTGAACCCACCCCTACCCCTCCTGGGAGGGGTAGGGGTGGGTCGGTTCATGGAGAGGGAGGAAGACTCCGCACGTGCCAGGGTGAGAACGGCAGCACCGTCCCACGGAAGACATTGCTCTCCGCGTGGCCAATCCATAGATTCACTCGCTTCGAGGCAAATGCCGATCGACAGAAATATTGAACTGACTCATGCAACAGAATTCCTTGCTGGCTCAACCGATGGACGATCCGAAGATCTGGCCGTTGGATCCGAACATTACCTTTCTCAATCACGGTTCGTTTGGGAGCTGCCCGCGCCCCGTACTCGATTTTCAGCACGTGGTGCAACGCCGCATCGAGCGGCAACCAGTTCAGTTCTTCGTCCGTGAACTGGAAGAGTTGCTCGATCAGGCCCGAGGCGAATTGGCCCACTTCCTGGGAGCGCAAACGGAGGACCTCGTTCCAGTCCCAAACGCCACGGCCGGGGTCAATACGGTATTGCGGTCCCTTCCGCTGCAACCTGGCGACGAACTCCTCGTTACAAATCACGAATACAATGCGTGTCGAAACGCTCTCGACTTTGTGGCTGAACGATCGGGCGCTCGCGTGGTTGCCGTCGAGATTCCATTTCCCTTTCACGCCGCCAGCCAGATCATCGACGCCGTGATGAGCCGGGTGACCGCTCGCACGCGGTTGGCGCTCTTGGATCATGTGACCAGCCAGACCGGAGTGGTTTTTCCTGTGCATCGGTTGGTGAGCGGACTGGCCGAACGAGGGGTCGATACGCTCATCGATGGAGCACACGCCCCAGGAATGATCCCGCTCGATTTGCAGCGGCTCGGCGTCGCTTACTACACGGGCAACTGCCACAAATGGCTCTGTGCGCCGAAAGGAGCGGGATTTCTTTACGTCCGCCGCGACCGTCAAAAGCTCATTCGGCCCTTGGCAATCAGCCACGGCGCGAACTCGCGCAGGGCCGATCGTTCGCGATTTGTCATCGAGTTCGGTTGGAGTGGAACGTGGGATCCCTCGGCTTTTTTGAGTGTGCCCGAAGCGTTGCGATTTGTTGGATCGCTTCTGCCGGGTGGATGGACAGAAATCATGGAGCGGAATCGGGCGTTGGCCTTGGCAGGAAGGAATATCCTTTGCCGAGCCCTGAAGATCGATTCGCCCTGTCCAGATGAATTCATCGGCTCGATGGCCTCCGTTCCGATCCACGATGCTTCCGGCGAACCGGTTTCATCCTCGCCTCTTTATGCCGACGCGCTTCAGGACCAGCTCCGGGCAGAACACGGCATTGAAGTGCCGATCATACCGTGGCCAGCGGCTCCGAAGCGATTGCTCCGCATTTCCGCTCAGCTTTACAATGCGCTCGGTCAATATCAGCACCTGGCCGAAGCGTTGACAGCCCGACAGGAATCAATAGGCGAACTTGTTCGGGGTTCTCGATGACGGCAAGCGCAGGGAGCGCTCTTGGTGAACCCTGTTCTCTGACCTTGGCGAGAGGCGCAGTGAAGGCCAAGGGCTATCACTGCCGTTAAGTGTTCTCCCAGACATCGAGGCAGATCGAGCGCGTAGGCTCTACACCTTTAGTCGGTAGAACTGGATTGCGTTTCCCGACCACAGCTTTCGTTGATGGGTCGCCGATCGTGCAGCCACGATTTGGGTCAGCGCCTCCACCCAGCCTCTCAAGGGGCTGCCCAATAGGCAGACGGGCCAATCGCCACCAAAGAAAACGCGGTCAGGACCGAAGGCGTCCAGACAGTGATTGACCACCGGCGCGAGGTCTTCGGCGCGCCATTCTCCCGGCGGCACAAAGGCGACGATCCCGCTGATTTTGCACCAGACATTGGGGCGTTTGGCCAATTGATCAACACCACGTTTCCACTCCTCGACTGTACAACCACGTTTCAGTCCGGGACCTAATTTTGGATTGAAAGCCTTGGGATCGCCGTTGCCGCAATGGTCGAGTACGAAAGAGGTGTCGGGGCATTGCTCGGCGAGTTTAGCCGCGTCGAGCAATTCCGTGGGGCGCAGAGTGAGTTCGAAGTTCAAGCCGCGCTCTCCGAGTGCGCGAACGCCCTCCATGAACTTTGCCGTTAAACAGTGTCCTGGGGGCGTGGATTCGACGTGCAAGACTTGCCTCAGGCCTTTGATGCAGCTCGTGCCCGAGTAGCGCTTCACATACGCGGAGAAGTCTGAGGCGTCCGGCCGCCCGCCGATGGTGGCACCAATCATGGGAGTGTTTTTCGCCCGGCATTGGGCCATGACTGTGTCGGCCTCTTTGATGTGGTCGGTGGTTGCCACATCGACCTCCATGTAAATGGACCGGACGTTGAGACCAGCGATTGCTCTGGCGTAATCGTCATTTGTGTAGCTGCGGCGGAGAATCTCCGGCGCTCCTTGGAGCCAAGGCGGCTGAACTTGCGTCAGGTCCCAGAGATGCTGATGAGTGTCAATGATCAGGTCGCGCGGAGCGCCAGGTTGCAGGCTGGCACATGACGTGGCGGCCGAAGCAAGAGCTGCGCTCCCGGCGGATTGGAGGAATTGTCGGCGGTTCATCGGATGCGGATGGACGTAGGGGTTTGGCATACCAAGCAAAAAGATGGGAGGATGAAGCTCTGGGATCAAGAAAACAATGCGAGCGCATTCACGAATGTGTCACCGGCTTGGTGAACGCGCGGGAATGGCTTAGCCGAACTTCCGCGTCAGCCGGTCTTTGTGGTAAGCTTGGCGGTGCGTCGCATCCATTTTGTCGAAGTCCGGGGCACCGCCGGGCCTAACGGGCCAGGTGCCTGTCTCACAGGTCACTTGCGTCGGCGCGGCACTGAGGGCGCTGTCTTTCTCTGCTTTGTCGGATGAAGGCTTCCCGTCCCCAGAAGCAATGCTGGGCATTGTGATTGTTGAGCGTTTGGCCACGGTGCCGTCATAGCTCATGGAGCGATCGGTCAGCTCAAGATCCTTTTCCAGCGGTAATTTTGGTTGGATGGTGTGCCCTTGCAGAATGCCGTGGTAAGCGCGCACGGCTTCTTCAGGCGAGAGTGTTCCGTCCGTGATGAGCCGAAGCATTTCAATGAAGGCCAGTTGGTGCTCCGCACTGTTGATCTTGCGCCCGAAAAGGGCAACACGAGCGCCATATTTCTGCGCGTCGTGGACTAATTTGAACGCATCGTAAGTGGTCCCAGCGCCGCCGCCGAGAATCCCCACGACCAAGTTTGGATCATATTGGGCCAACTCCTCCATCGCTCGCGGGCCATGATAGACAATCTTCAAGAAGAGCGGCCGGCCCATTTCGGTCACGCCGGCCAGGGTTCGAACAATCTTGTCGTTGATGAATTCACCAAGCTTTTCAGGCGGGATTCCGTGAGTGACGTTAGGGTCAAAGACTTCAAGGAAGTAATGGAATTTCTTTCGCTCCGCTTCCTCGCGAAATTCTTTGAACCAGTCAAGCGTTTGGCGGTCCTGGTCGAGGTTGTTGACGAATGTGCAGGAATACAGGCCGAGATTGGCGCCCGGAAAGTCAGTGCTGCTGCGATCGCACTCGATCTGGCCGCATTGGATGTGGTCGATCGTGGCCGAACGAAAAGGTTGAGCGGGATCGCGCGTGTAGCAGCCGTGTCGGATTGCCCAAACGTCCGTCGTGTCGTTGGCGCGTGCAGCGGGTGTGACGTGGGAGGTGCGGAAAAGACCTTCCTTCAGGCTGAGCTGCTCGTTGACATACGCGGACATGAGCATGATATCCACGAGCCCTTGCTGAACAATTTCGCGAATGATGTCGAGAAACTCTGGCAAATTGCGGTAGCCGAACTCATCGCGTGACCAGACCTCAGGCGAGAATCGAGCGGGCCGTTCGCCCCGTGCGGAAAGGTAAGAACGCGGTCCTGGCGCCCGCACGCCGAAAGCCATGTCGGCGTCCTTCGCGTCCGCAAGAATGAAAGCGCGCGAGGAGGGGTTGGCGCGTATCTCTGCTAACTTGGCGTCGAGTGATTTCATCGGATGGTGTCTGATCGGCGATGAACTGACGGCGATGCGTTGCGGTATTTGTGGCAGCTCAATTGGACTTCGTTCGTTCGGGCTTTTATCGTCATTGGAAATGGGTCCAAAGTATTTTTCCGCAGCTTCATTCTCGGCGCGATTAAGATTACGGTGAGGACGTTCCGCTGCTATTGCTTCACTCCTCCCATGATCTGATTTGTGATCGCCTGGACCAACGCTTCGGCTTCGGCGTCCGGGGTGATCGGCGGGCTGCCGGTACCGTTTCCGCTCGCTGGCAATGCGCAAGTCACGCCGGGGCGCCACTCGGCGTTATCGCAGAGCTCACATTCTTTCAGGCCGATTCGCGGGTCAGGAATGCCGAGCGTTTGCTTGATCTTCAGCAGATCCTGGAGATGCGTGTTGGAAAATGTTTTCAAGGGCGTTCCCAGTTGCGAGGCCACCACCACGGTGCGGCAATACGCTTCGATGATTTCCATCTTGAAGTAGGCGTCCTCGACGTTGACGTGGCTCCATGCGACGACACCGTGGTTGGCCATGAGCACGGTGTTGTGGTGCTCGACCAGATCGGCCACCAACGCACCCATCTCTGGCGTGCCGGGCGTGCGGTACGGCGCAATGGGAACCTTGCCGATAAACACTTCGATCTCGGGAATCATGCACGTGGGCGGTTCGACACCCGCAACGGCGAAGGCTGTCGCATGCGGCGGATGACAATGCACCGTGGCCACTGCTTTGGGCTGCCGCTTCATGATCTGGAGGTGCATCAAGATCTCGCTCGTCCGCTTTTTGACGCCGGCAAGCTGGTTGCCCTCGAGGTCCACGAGGCACATGTCCGCGGGTTTCATGTAGCCTTTCGAAATGAGAGTCGGCGTGCAAAGCGCCACGTCATCACCGACGCGAATGGCTATGTTGCCGCCGTTGCCGTCCACGTAAGCCCGGTGCCACAGCCGCCGGCCCATTTCGCAAATCTGTTCTTTGAGAGCGTGAATCTCCGGGGAGTTGAAGAACGCTTCAATCTCGGGCTTCGAACTCTTGGATGTGATGGCCTTTGATGCCGCGGAAGGCTTGCTTGACCCGGCGGCGCTGGATTTGTAAGCGCCATTGCCTTCCAGATCGCGTAGCATGTCGCGAGCAGACGGGGTGAGGATGGCATCTGCCGGAAGGGATTTGGCGTCACCACCCTTGCGGAGGAGTTCTTCGATGTCTTTGGCGCTTATGACGGTTTTCATTTTGTAAACGGAGAATAAAAAATTTCGTCCACGAGCGCCGCGTTAATGGCGTCGATGGGGGTTGGTTCGGCAAACGGCTGGGCTGCCTCGCGGCCTTCCACAAAGCCGATGGTCTGCCCGACGCCTGCGCCGAGGCTGTCATAAACCACTGGGCTGGCCTCATTGCTAATGCCTGCAGGGGTCTGAGATCCAGATTGGAAATGGCCGCGGGTGAACGGACTCACAATCAGCCAGCGCGCTCCGATCAGGGCAGGCACGGTCTTGCTGAGAGTCACTCGGCCTATGACGCTTCCGAGTCTCATGAACGGCTCCGCTGATGCATGATGCTTGGTGCGCGATGCGGGGTGCTCATACCGGAACTCCAGGTTCTTTTTCATCCACGATCCCGACGATAAGCCATCGGGCGGGACTTTTCGGGTCCTTCACTGCCTTGCGGGCCGCTGCGCCGTCCGACGAAATGATCACACGCTGATGCATGCCGGCGCCGTGGGAATCGATGGCCACTTGCGGGGCGCCCTCCGGGTCACCCGCATTATTGATCGGCTGGCAGATGACGAGGCGCCAGCCCTCGAAGCTTGGATGCTTGCGAGTAGCGGTTAGATTGCCTTCGACGCGCGCGAGTAACATGGTTTTGGTCGTGACGTGGTTAGGTTAGGCCCAGCAGCTCGCACGATCAGGATAGGATTTCGTCAATAGATTCTGAGATTGTCCACCATCACACAGCGCCGCACACGGCAGAATGTTTTGGGATTCGTCACGCCTTCGCCGGTCGGCGTCGCAATCGAGTAACTGAGGTAGCCTTCGCCCCCGAGGCCCAAGCCTGCCATGGACGCGCCATTTTTCACAAACAGCGTGGTATCGAGCGCGCGGGCCATGGCGGTCATGTGCTCGACATCGTGCGAATGGATGATCGCGGTGTGCTTGTAATTATGCTCGGCGATCTTTGCGGCTTGGATGCCTTCCTCGACGCTTTTGACACGCACGATGGGGATGAAGGGCATCATCTGCTCTTCCTTGACGAAGATGTCATCCTTGCTGGTTTCGGCGAAAAGAAGTTGGGTTTTCTCGGGGACACTCAGGCCGGCGGCCTTTGCCAGCACGGTCGCGTCCTTCCCGATAAGATTTTTGTTCACGACCGGTTCAGGGCAACCGGCGCCCTGGCCCTCTTTAAGCGTGAAAGCTTCCCTGGTGAGCCAGTCGAGCTGCGTCGAGTTGAGGCGGACCGCGCCGTGATTTTCCAATTCGGCCATGAATTTGTCGGCGATGTTGTCGAGCACGAATACTTCCTTTTCGCCGATGCAAAGCAAGTTGTTGTCGTAAGCCGCGCCGCTGATGACGCAACGGGCAGCGCGCTTCATGCAAGCGGTGTCGTCCACAAGGACAGGCGGGTTGCCCGGTCCGGCGCAGATCGCGCGCTTGCCGGTTTGCATGGCGGCCTTGACCACTCCCGGACCGCCCGTTACGCAGAGGAGGCGGACGACTTCGTGAGTACACATTTCTTTGAACGAGTCGAAGGTCGGCTGCTCGATAATACAGACGAGGTTTTCGATGCCGGTCTCGCGCTGGATGGCTCGGTTGAACTCGCGGACGGCGAGCGCGGCGCATTTCGCGGCGGCGGGATGCGCATTAAAGACAACGGCGTTTCCAGCAGCGACAATGTTGACGATGTTGCCGCTCAGAGTCGGGATCGAATGCGTGGATGGGGTGACGGCGCCGATGACGCCGAAAGGCGTGTACTCTTCGAGCGTGATCCCGTGGTCGCCACTTCGGGCGTCGGGACGCAGCCATTCGACACCGGGGACGAGCTTGATGATTTTCAGTTTCTCGATCTTGTGATCGAGTCGGCCAATCTTGGTTTCTTCGAGCTCGATACGGCCCCACTCGAGGGCGTTGGCGTCAGTCAATGTCTTAACAATTTCGACAACTTTTGCACGAGCTGCCACTCCTTTGACTTGCAATTGAAGGAAAGCGGCCTGTGCTGCTTCGCAGGCTTCGTTAGCTGACGGAAAGACGCCGTACTGGCCTTTGGTGAGCGCCGACGTTTTGCCCACACAACCGCACGCTGGGTCCGTTGGGACAGGAGTTGACGCGGGAGTGGAGGCTGCGTTCGCAGCGGGCACGCGGCCCAAGCGACCGAGCACTTCCTGAACTACATCACGGATTAAGGCTTCGTTGACAGCACTCATATTCTTTTTGGATCACGAGCGGACCGGAATTGGCGCGGGAGCAGCCGACGTGAGGAGACTCACTAGTTTTGTGGCGACGAGGGAGAACAAAGCCTCCTCACATCGGCTGCTACAGGTTTTCAGGCTTTCGTGTTCATTCTTTGTCTCGTCGTCGTAAACTGCTCTTTATGGAAAATCGCTGGCGTCGCGGACGCGCTTCGATCATGTCTTGGCGTTGTAAACTTGTTTTCCCAGCACATCCACCGTATCGACAATTCCGATGACCACCGCATCAACGGGGGCTTCCTTAAGGTTGGGGGCTAGGCGTGCGGAGCTACCCTGGCAAAAGAGAACCATTTCACCGATGCCTGCGCCGAGACCGTCCACGGCCACGATCGTGTTCATCCCAGGGCGAAAGCGGGAGGGGTCCTTTTCGTCCACCAATTGAGGCCGCAGCAACAAGAGCTTCCGTCCTTCCATGGACGGATCCTTTTTGGTCGCGACGACCGACCCTTCGACTTTGGCCAGGAACATGAATTTCCTTTGCTTGTGGATGCTTCCGTCAGAACACGGTCGGATCTTCGATCAAAGCGAAGTATTCCAGACCGCGGGCTCACGTCCGCAGCTACATCACTTGCCTTGTGCTTTCTTCGGCAGCACGGTTTCGACATCCGAGTGCGGGCGGGCGATGACGTGGACGCTGACTAGCTCGCCCTTGATCGCCTTAACGGCCTGAGCGCCCGCGTCAGTGGCCGCTTTGACAGCCGCCACGTCTCCAACGACGACAGCAGTGCAGAGCGCGTTGCCGACTTGAATCATGGGGCCGACGAGTTCCACGTTAGCGGCTTTCAACATGGCATCCGCGCCCTCGACGAGAGCGACGAGGCCGCGTGTTTCGATCATTCCAATAGCTTGATGAGGCATAATTGATTTCCTGTGAGTTACTGTTTTAGTGGGATTGTAATTCCTGTTGCCGAAGATGTCCGTCTTCAGTTTTTTGAGTTGGGTGAGCTTCTAGAAAACGTCGCACTTCACGAGCCACGACCAATTCTTCGTTGGTGGGGATCACCATTACTTTCACTCGAGAGCCAGGCGCGCTGATGACTCCTTCCTGGGCTTTAGTCGCGCTGTTCACGGCTGGATCAAGGACGACGCCCAGTTGATCGAGATTGTCGCAAATGGCCTGACGCAGTTCAGCTCGGTTCTCTCCGATGCCGGCGGTGAAGACAAGGGCGTCAGCTCCGTTCAGTTCCAGATAAAAGGCCCCAATCCAATGGCGAACCTGATGGATGAAAACCTCCAATGCCAATCTGGCTTTTTTATTTCCCTGCGCGGCCTGGGCTTGAATATCGCGGATATCGTTGTAGCCGCCTGAGAGCCCTTTTAAGCCCGACTCTTTGCACATCAAACGCTCGGCTTCGTCCAGGGTCAGTCCGGACGATCGCATTAAAAAAGGGATCGCAAACGCATCTAAATCGCCGACGCGGTTGTTATGAGGCAGGCCCGATTGAGGGCTCATCCCCAAGCTGTTGCCCGTGGCGAGTCCATTCAAAATGCCAGTAATGGAAGAGCTGCCACCCAGGTGACATGAAATGACGCGCAGGTTTGGTTGGAGCACCGATGTGTTATCTCCATCGACATAGAGCCGACGCGTCCGCTCCGCGACGTCCTCGCGGCCCAGAAGTTCTGCTGAGCGCTCGGCGATAAATTTGTGGCTCGCTCCGTGAAAACCCCAGCGGCGTACCCCTGCTTCGTACCACGCCTCGGGCACGGCATACCGCATTGCGGCCTCGGGCGCCCATTGGTAAAAGGCGGTTTCAAAAAGTCCGACCAAAGGCGTTCGGGGCATCCGCTGTGTGAAAAGCCGGATACCAGTGATGTAAGGCGGATTGTGGGCGGGCGCCATGGAGTTGCACGCTTCCATGGCTTTGACGGTCTGTTCATCAAGGCGCACACAGCCATTGACGCCCTGGGCCATGATGGTCTTGAATCCAACGGCTGAGAGATCGCTCTCGGTTTGAATCCAGCCGCCATTTTTCAACTCAGCGAGGCACGCGTCGATTGTCTGGGCATAATCTGTGACGCGCTCGAAGCCGCCTCGCGCCAGCAAACGCTCCTGACCGCCAGCAAAATCAAACAGGCGGTACTTGAGCGAAGTCGAGCCGAGATTGGCGACGAGTATCTTCATTTGAAGCGGTTTGACGGAGTGCTGGAGTTCTTGGAAATTGGGGAGAGCATTCCGCCCCCGCTCCGATTCTCCATTGCTCCAGTTTTCATTGCAGCCACTTGCCTAGGACCGAAAGCCCGTCGTGTGGGCGGGGAATTACTTGGACGCTGATCACCTGGCCGACTTGTGCGGCGGCGGCGGCACCGGCGTCGGTGGCGGCTTTGACGGCCGCGACGTCACCGCGGAAAAAAGCGGTCACGTAGCCGCTGCCAACTTTTTCCCATCCGACCAGAGTCACGTTCGCCGATTTGAGGGCGGCATCGCTGGCTTCGAGGAGAGTGCAGAGGCCCTTTGTTTCAATCATTCCGACTGCTTGTTGCGCCATAATTAGTTGAGAGTAGATGGTTAAGAGTTGAGGGATTGGCTTCTTACTTAGCCGCCGTTTTGGCCGGGGCGGCTTGGGGTTGGAAAAACACATTCAACAAGTCATCGTGGGGCCGGGCCAAGATGTGGGAGCTGACCAGCTCGCCGACTTTGCTGGCGGCTTTCGATCCTGCGTCCACTGCGGCTTTGACGCTGCCGACATCGCCGCGAACGAGCACGGTGATCAAACCGCCGCCGATCTGGATGGTTCGTACCAGGGTCACGTTCGCCGCCTTGACCATGGCGTCGCTGGCTTCCACGCTGCCGATGTACCCTCGGGTCTCAATCATTCCTAATGCTTCACTCATTTTGTTTCTCCTGTTTGATTTTGGATTGTGTTTACTTGATTAATTCACACGGCGTATCGGGTTGCAGGTTGCACGCATTGCCTTCGTCGGTGTCGATATGCACCTCCAGCTTGAAGCTCTTATCGACCCTGACGAGGAGCTTATCCAAAGTCAAAGCACACGGGCCTCCGATCTTTAGCTTCATGTCTTCGCCGGGTTTTACGCCATAAAAAGCCGCATCGTCTGGATGCATGTGGACATGTCGCAAGGCTCGAATAATTCCTTGCGGCATTTCAAAGAAACCGGCTGGGCCCATTAGCATGGCTCCCGTTGTCCCTTCGATGTTGCCGGAAGGACGCAGTGGAATCTCAAATCCGAGCGCGATGGCATCGGTGTAGGCCAGCTCGACCTGGTTCAACGTTCGGCATGGGCCCAAGATGCGAAGGTTGGAAATCACGCGGCTGCGTGGGCCGATCAAGGTCACCGTTTCATTCGCCGCAAATTGGCCTTCTTGATAGAGCGACTTAAAATGTGTCAGCTTATGCCCTTTTCCAAAAAGAATCTCAACCGCTTCGGGGGTCAAATGACAGTGTCGCGCACTCACGTTCACAACGAGCGGGTGCGGCGCGGAGGCGGCGCGAGGCAGAGAGCGTCCCAGACGCTGATAAACGCCTTGGCGCACCCAGTGTTCGACTTCGGCTCGATGAGGCATTGGCTTAGTTACTACCATAAGCGAGTCGCGTTTTCGCCCGAATATGAATGATTGTCAAACAAAATATTGCAAAAGATTCCAATATCTATCACATTCACGTTCACATGCAGGCTGAGGAACGCCAACATAGGATCGAAGAATACCTCCAAAAGGTGGAGTTTGCATCGCTCGAGGAGCTTGCGCTACATGTAGATGCTTCAACATCGACGGTGCGCCGCGATGTGACGATTCTTGAAGTTGCCGGAACTTTGAAACGGACGCATGGGGGAGCGCGCATTGTTAACCCACGTTCGGATGAGTTTACCTTCTCAGCGCGCGACACCCATCAACTCGGCGAGAAAGAGGCCATCGGGCGAGCGTGTGCTGCGTTGATCCGTCCGAATCAAAGCGTGATCATCGATGCTGGCACGACAGCGTACCATGCGGCTCGGCATCTGGAAGATAAGATGCCGCAAATCATTACGAACTCCTTGCCCGTGGCGAATTATTTTGCTTCGGCGAACCGGGTGGAAGTCGTCATTTCGGGCGGCGTCATTTACCCTCGGCTGGGGGTGTTGGTGGGGCCGTTGGCTGTTGAGGCGTTCTCCAAAATTCATGCGGATGTCGCGATCATGAGCGGTGGCGGCATTACTTTGGACGGAGTGACCAACTCGCACGGGCTGCTGATTGATATCCAACGTGCGATGATCCATGCAGCCCAGAAGGTGATCTTGTGCCTGGATCACACCAAGTTCGGACGTCGATCCGTTTCCTCCATGTGTGATTTGGAAAGCATCGACATCATTGTCACCGATGGCGCGGCTCCCGGCGATTTAGTGGAGGCGTTGCGCGGGAGAGGGCTTGAAGTGTTAGTGGCGTCAGTGGCTTAAGCGGTTCGCGATTGCTTAGATATTCTGAACAAACTTGCCTTGGGAAAGGTTCTGCCTAAGATGCGTGCCAACTTGACGCGATTTCCGTAAAAATTCGCCTGTTTAAAGCATGATTCGATCTTTTGCCTATACGACACAAGGGCGTTTGCACAGTAAGGACATTGAAACCTTTCTGATGCCGACGCTGCTGGCGGACACCAATTTGTTCCTCTGGGTGGATCTGGAAAATCCGGCTCCTGAGGAGACGAAATTTTTACTGGAAGATGTGTTTCGTTTTCATCCGCTGTCGATCGAAGATTGCGTGAAGGTGAGTCCTTCGCCAAAGGTGGAGGAATACGTTCCGAAGGAGGATGACCGCTTTCCGCCGTACTTGTTCATCGTCATTCATGCTGTCGATTACAACCGCAAGGACGGCGTGTTTGCCACGAGCGAGCTGAATTTTTTTCTGGGGAAGAATTTTCTCGTCACCTACCACGATGTCCCGCTGCGGAGTGTTTCCTCGACAGAGGAGAGCTGTCTGAAAAGCACGGCGCATATTGCTCGGGCTCCGGACCGCGTAGCGCACGGTTTGTTAGACTCGATCGTCGAGAACTACAAACCGGCCTTGGAGGAACTTTCAATGGAAATTGCCGAGCTCGAGAACCAAGCGTTGCAGAATCCGAGTAAGGAAACGCTGAATAAAATCCTCCAAATTAAGAAAGAAGTGCTTCATCTGCGGCAGATCATTGGACCGCAGAGGGAGGTGCTGGCGCGGTTTGCCCGCGGCGAATTTAAGCTGATTCGCCCCCATTTGGTGCCCTATTACCGGAATGTGTATGACGGGCTTTTTCACATTTCAGAGCTGGCTCAGAATTACACCGATTCTTTAACGGGGATTCTGCAAGTTTACTTGAACATGTCCTCGAACCAGACTGGGGAGGTGGTCAAGCTGCTCACCATAATTACGGTTATCACCACGCCATGGATGATGATAGGCACCTGGTACGGGATGAATTTCAAACACATGCCCGAATTGGATTGGGAGCATGCCTACTCATTGGTTGCGGCCGTCACGGCGGTGTCCACTGCGGTGACGTATTGGTATTTCAAACGGCGCGGTTGGTTGAAGGACTAAGCCATGGCTCCTGCCAAATCCAGCTTTCTCGACAAGGTCTTAGGCCGCATCGGAAGGCTTGACGCACACGGCTTGCAAACGGTGGTGCAGCGGCTGGCGCGCGAGCGCACCTTCCTGGAAACCTTGTTTAATACAATCGAAGACGGGGTGTTGGTCGTGGACGAAACAGGCCGCATTCTTTATTACAATCAGGCAGTGACGCAACTGCTCGGAGTGCAAGGCCAGCCCGCGGAAGGCCAGCACCTCTCGCGATTGTTGCCGGAACTCAGTTGGGGTAAATTGGCCGGTCTGGACAGTGCCGGCGGCCAGAAAGTAGTTCGCCACGAATTCGAAATCTCTTTCCCGCGACGGCGCTTGCTCCGCCTTTATGCGGCACCTCTTGACGGTGAGGCCAGCGGCAGCTCGGGCATGGCCTTGATCTTGCATGATGCCACGGAAGCCCGCCAACAGACATTCGAAGCGATCGAGCGCGAGCGCGTGCAAGCCTTGACTTTGCTCGCGGCCAGCGTGGCTCACGAGATCGGCAATCCGCTGAACGCCTTGACCATCCACTTGCAATTGATGGAAAGAGAGATGAAAAAGCTCCGGCGGGCGACGGGTGGATGGGACCGAGGCGGCGCAGCTCCCGTTCACCCACGCGATGCCGAGTTGTGGTCGGCGCGCAACGAGACGGGAGAAAGTGTAGGCAAGCTGGAGAGCTTTCTCTCGGTCGCCAAAGACGAGATCACTCGGCTCGATTACATTATTACCCAGTTTCTCCAGGCGATCAGGCCGACGGCGCCGCAGCTCAAAATGGCCTCTCTAAACGAGGTGGTTTTAGAAACACTCGAACTGCTGCGGCCAGAATTCGAAAATCGAGGGCAAACCATCCAGGAAAAGCTCGCCCATCCGTTGCCCAACGCTCCCCTGGACTCAGCCCAAATGAAACAAGTCCTCGTGAACCTGGCTAAAAATGCAATGCAAGCAATGAGCAAAGGAGGCACATTGACTGTCCAAACCGGCGCTGCATTGGATGAAGTGTGGGTGAGCATCTCGGACACAGGCCGCGGTATTCCGACGGATCAGTTGAATCGGATCTTTGAACCGTTCTTCACGACCAAGAAGAAAGGCTCGGGCTTAGGGCTGATGATTGTACAACGGATTGTTCGTGAGCACGGTGGGCGAATCGAGCTGGACAGCCGCGTGGGGCGTGGCACCACATTTCGTATTTGGCTGCCAATGCGAGAGCGGCAAACGCATTTGTTGGAGGCACGCCTCCATGATTAAACCGATGGTGCTGGTCGTGGATGATGAGAAGCCGACCCGGGAAGGACTCAGGGCAGCCCTGGAGGAGCGCTACGATGTTTATCTTGCGGATGACGTGCCTTCGGCAATCGAGCTTTTGGAAAAAGAGCGTTTTGATGTGTTACTGACCGATTTCCGGCTTCCGACTGATGACGGCATGAAATTAATCATGCGCGCCAAGTCGCTTCCCAAGCCTCCGATTTGCATTCTCATGACTGCTTATGGCTCGGAGGAGGTAGCTGTTGATGCCATGAAACGAGGGGCCGATGATTATATTGCCAAGGGTCGGCTCCAGATTGACGAACTGGAAATGCGCATTGCCCGCGGCCTCCGGCATCAGAAGCTCGAGACGGAGAACGAGTCACTCAAGCAGCAGCTCGATAAGAAATTTGGGATCGAGAATATCATTGGCGAATCGCTGCCGATGCAGAGGGTGTTCGAAATGGTACGGCAGGTGGCTCCGACTCGTGTGACTGTGCTGATTCAAGGTGAGAGTGGGACAGGCAAGGAGCTGATTGCCAAAGCCATTCACCAACTCAGCCCGCGCTCGCGCCATCGGTTAGTCACAGTCCACTGCGCCGCCTTATCTCCTACGTTGCTAGAGAGTGAACTGTTCGGTCACGAAAGAGGTGCCTTTACCGGAGCGCATGAAAGACGCATCGGGCGATTCGAAGAAGCGCAGGGCGGCACTTTATTCCTAGACGAGATCGGAGAGATCGACACCGCGACTCAGGTCAAGCTGCTCCGTTTCCTCGGGGAGAGGACCTTCGAGCGCGTGGGCTCCAACAAGACTTTGACTGCTGACTTGCGGCTCATCGCGGCCACGAACAAAAGTCTCGAGGAAGCAGTCAAAGCGGGAGCGTTCCGGGAGGATTTGTTTTTTCGGCTGCGCGTGGTGGAACTGTGGCTGCCTCCTCTGCGGGAGCGGGTGGGTGACATCCCGTTGCTGGCCCATAATTTCTTGAAAGAATTTGCTCGCGAGCACGGAAAAGGAGTGAGCGGCTTTACACCTGAAGCTGTCGAAGCTTTGATGCATTACCATTGGCCGGGGAATGTTCGAGAGCTGCAGGGCGAGGTGGAGCGCGCGGTGGTTTTCTCACAGAAACCTAAAATCGAGCTGAACGATTTGTCGTTGAATGTTAAGGCCGGCAACGGTCTAGCGCCCGAGACGGGCTCCAAGATGCTCCTGGGGCCAACGGACTTGACCGTTCAGGAGGCGGAGAAACAGTTGATCATCCACGCTTTAAAAGAGGCCAAAGGCAAGCGGACCTTGGCGGCTAAGAAGCTTGGAATCAGCCGACGCACATTGCATAGAAAGTTACACGTTTATCATTTAGAAGGATTTTGAAATATGCCCGGAATACAGGACTGGATTCATAAACTGGAAGAAGGCGAAGGGACGCACTACATCAAGCTGGCGGTGATGATGCTCGGCTTGCTGGGCTTGACGGTCGTCTATGACATTCGCGAGTTCAAAAACTTTTCCACCCAAGAAGCGATGGACACCGCCCAATTGGCGCGAAATATTTCTCAAGGAAAAGGCTACACCACGGATTTCATCCGGCCGTTAAGCATTCATCTGTTGCAGAAGCATCGCGGGGAGGGTGTGCCTGTGCTTCGCGATGATCACCCGGATCTGGCAAATCCTCCCGTCTATCCGGTCGTTGTGGCCGGCTTGATGAAGGCATTTCCATTCAGATACGACATCCAAAGGGGACCACGTTTTTGGCGTTACCAACCGGAGCTGTTGATCGCCTTCTTTAATCAAGCGTTGTTTTTTCTGGCTGCCTTTTTGGTCTTTCGGCTGGCTCGTCGTTTGTTTGATGTGCCGGTGGCTTGGGTTTCCGCGCTCATCTTCGTGGGCTCGGATCTGTTTTGGCGTTTCAGCGTTTCCGGCCTTTCCACGATGCTATTGGTCAATATCTTTTTAGGAGTTGCGTGGTGTTTGGTAGCCCTGGAACAAAATCATCGTGAGGAAAAACGGACCGGTCTGTGGTTTATCCTGATGGCCGTTTTCACAGGTGCGTTGGTGGGAATTGGTGCACTGACCCGGTACTCTTTCGCCGCGATGATTGTTCCGGTGATCGGATTTTTTGCGATCTTCTTTGCGAAACGCCGGATTGTCCTCTGTCTCGCGGCGTTGGCGGCATGCGTTCTTATCATGTCGCCCTGGCTGGCGCGGAATTACCGGGCGAGCGGCACGCTCTTTGGAACGGCAGGATATGCCGCTTATTTCGAAACCGATCCTTTTCCGGGAAATTGTTTGGAACGGTTTCTGGACGACAAGTTCGAGCAGGAGTTGGCTCGAACCGAATTCCGCCAGTTCATCCGAAAGCTAACGGTCAACGCAGGGCAAATCATCCAGAATGATCTGCCGAAGTTGGGCGGAAGCTGGGTGTCGGCCTTCTTTTTAGCGAGCTTGCTGATTCCATTCCGCAGCATCGCGCTGACTCGTATCCGAGTGTTTTTGCTCTTGTGCCTGCCGGTGTTGATCGTGGTGCAAGCCACCGGAAAAACCTATCTCAGCACCAACTCCCCGGAGGTTAATTCGGAGAATATGTTGGTCCTGATGGCTCCGCTGGTGTTTGTCTTTGGGGTCGCGATGTATTTCATCCTTCTCGACCAAATCAGTTTGCCCTTCCCTCAATTGCGTTCAGTTGTCACGGGCGTGTTTTGGGTCTTCACCTGCGCGCCGCTGATTTTCACGTTGTTGCCTCCCCCTTCATTTCCCATTGCCTATCCGCCTTACTGGCCGCCGGGCATCCAAGACATTTCGAAGTGGATGAAAAAGGAGGAATTGATGATGAGCGACATGCCGTGGGCGGTGGCTTGGTATGGAGATCGAAAATGCGTTTGGGTTACCGTGGATGCACCATTTGATCCGAAGGCAAAAGTTAAGAGCGACTTTTTCACGATTTATGACTACCAACAGCCCATCCTAGGCCTTTATCTCACGACCTTGACAACCGACGCGCGGTTCTTCTCTCAGATGCTTAAGGATAAAGATTACGCTTGGGGTCGGTTCATGTTGGAATGCTTGCTTCGGACGAATGTGCCAGCGGGTTTCCCACTGAAGTCGGCTCCTCGCGGGTTCCTCCAAAACGGCCAGCTTTTTTTGTCTGACCATGAGCGATGGAAAACTCCCTCGAATTAACTTGTTCAGTAAATACACTTTAGCGACTTTCTAATTGACAAGCCATTGGGCTAAACGTAAAAAGAACCCACTTTTCGAACAAACAGTTCTTGGGCGAAACTTGTTGAAACAGGATATTATACGATATGAAAAAAATGATCACGTCGGCCGGTTTAGTTGTTTTGGGTGCTGCCAGTTTGCAGGCTCAGTATGCCCCTCAGCCAGGACTGACATCCTTCCAAACCACAAAACCTTGGAGCGTTTCAGCGTCTCTCCGTGGTTTCTATGATGACAACTACGTCACTCGCCCGTCACATGGAATTGACAGCAAGCGTGATAGTTTCGGCTTTGAACTCAGCCCGTCGGCCGGGATCAACCTAGTGATGCCGCAGACGTATCTGGGCTTGAACTATGTTTATGGGATGCGATTTTACGAAGATCGAAAGACCCACCGAGCCGATCATAGCCACCAAGCCAACCTCAAGATCAGCCACGCTTTCACGGAGCGTTACAAATTAGATGTCAGTGATTCCTTCGTTGTTGCCCAGGAACCTGAAGTCCTCGATCCCGGCACCGCGCGTCGGCTTCGCACTGAAGGTGATAACGTGCGTAACACTGCATCCGCTAACTTCACGGCTGGCCTCACTGAACAATTAGGAACCGTTCTTGGATATTCCAATACATTTTACGATTACGAACAGAAGGGCTTCGGGAGCCTCTCGGCGCTGCTGGATCGCATGGAACACCTCGGCACGATCAACCTGCGTTGGCAAGCCATTCCAAGCACTGTCGGCATTTTGGGATATCAGTACGGTGTGACGGACTATGACAAAGACAGTTTTTTAGCTCCGGGCGTTCGTAGTGACCTCCGCGATAGCACATCGCATTATGCCTATCTAGGCGCCGATCACAGTTTCACGCCCGAATTAAATGCTTCTCTGCGCGTTGGTGCTCAAGTGACCCAATACGACAACGTTGATAAAGACACGGTGAACCCTTATGTCGATGGTAGCGTGACTTGGAATTACAATCCTCAAAGCTCGGTCCAACTCGGTATTCGGCATACTCGTCAGGCCACGGATATTCCGGGTCTTCTTTTGACCGAGCTCACCTTGGACCAAGAGTCCACGACGATTTATTCGTCCATTAACCACAAAATCACATCTAAATTGACGGGCAGTCTGTTGGCCCAAGCTCAACACTCGGAGTTTCAAGGTGGTTCCGTTGATGGTGAAAGCGAGAATTTCTTAATGGCGGGCTTGAATCTCTCCTACGAGATCAACAAGTTCCTGACGGCCGAAGGAGGATATAACTTTGACCGATTAGATTCTGACGTTCTGGACCGCAGTTTCGGTCGTAACCGCGTGTATCTCGGCATCCGCGCTACTTACTAAATCGATCTAATTGAAACTTTAGTTGGGAGGCTGGAATATTCAATCTAGCCTCCTTTTTTTTAGCCATGGACGCTCCTAAAAATCCTACATCGCCCGAAACCAAGCTTCACTTCCTGGATTACTGGCGGATTATCCGTATCCGAAAGACGGTGATCCTTGCCGTCTTCCTGCTCGTCGTCCTCACCACAACTGCGGTGACGTTCATCCTGCCGGAATCGTTTTCCAGCACGGTGCGGATCGAGGTCGGTAAAGACACCACCGATATCGCCCCACTCCTGATGGGCGGTCAAGGCCCGGCGAGCTATGACCCGTATTTTATTACCACTGAGTTTGAGAAAATTCGGTCGAAAACAGTCCTGCATCAGGTCATTACAAACATGAAGTTGCAGACGAAGTGGATTGAACGTTTCCACACCGAAGGTGAGCTCAAACTCGATGAAGTGTTTCAGATTTTATCCAAACAGATTGATCTCCGCCAAACACGAAACACTAGTTTGATCGAAATCCGTGTTTACAGTGAAGATCCCAAGGAAGCCGCTGATATCGCTAATAACATCGCGGACGTTTATACAAAACTCCGCTTAAAGAAGACTTCATCAGCATCAACGAACAGCATCACGATCTTAAGAACTCAACTCAAGGAACAAGAAGCGTTGATGAACGCGGCTCAGGAAGACATGGATAGGTTAAGAAAGGAGCTCAAGGTCGGGGATCTAGATGCAGGCGGTCCGATTTCCATTCTTGAGCCTGAAACCTTGCGCATGATCGAGCGTGACCGCATCCAAGCGGAAAGTGCTTTCGTGATGTATGACACCATTCTCAAAGAGCTCAAGAGCAAGAATAAAGCTGAACTCCGAAGAGCTGTCCCCACCGCCTCTCCCGACACCCATTTGAGCGAGCTTTTGAGCAAGTACTACGCAGCCGAAAACACGTTTTCGACGATGGTCAATAGTTTCGGCCCGGAAAATCCTCAACTCAAGGATATCCATTCGTTGATGACGAATTTAAACGCGCAGATCGAAGAGCGCGTGGATGGAATTCTCGCCGGACTCGCAACTCAAGCTTCAGCTCAGAAAGCCCGGGCGAGCAGTTTGTCGAACCAAGTCGAGATAGCCCGGACCGAAGATGGTCGAAAAATGGAACAGTACCGTCCGTACTTCAAAGCCAAACGAGAGGTTGAAACCAAGCAACGCATTTATGAAACCATCAATTTGCGCATCTTGCAGGAGACAGTGGACTCCTCGCTTCCCAAGCAATCGATCGTCCAGATTATTGATGGAGCTGAGCCAAGCAAACGCGCGGTCCGTCCCAACATCCCGTTGAACATCGCTTTGGGAGTGATCGTAGGTTTAATCATGGGCTTCGGTCTGGCTTTCTTCATCGAGTATCTGGATACGAGCGTGAAGACCATTGACGATGTGGAGCGAGCGCTGCAAGCCCCGGTCTTGGGGGTTATTCCTCAAAACGTCGGTGCGCTCATCGACGAAGGGCCGGAAAGTCCGCACGCGGAAGCTTACCGGGTGCTACGAACGAACGTCTTGTTTTCCCGCAAGGATCCACTGCTCAATTCACTCACCGTTGTGAGCGGCGGCGCTGGTGAAGGCAAGTCCACGACGATTTTCAACTTGGCAACTGTCTTCGCCCAAAACGGTCAGCGCGTTCTGATCGTGGACTCGGACTTGCGCCGTCCCAGCCTGCACAAGCTGCTGAACGTCTCGAATTCGATCGGGCTCACCAACTACCTTTTGAAGCAGAACTCACTCGATGAAGTGATTCAGACCACGAGTGTTCCTACTTTGCATTTCATGCCGAGCGGAAAGCTGCCGAGCAGTTCCCTGGGCATCCTCAACTCGACCCAGATGAAGGAGTTCATCCAAACGGTCAAGAAGCGCTATGATTTTGTCTTCTTTGATTCGCCGCCTATCATGGGTGTGAGCGATGCGTCGATTTTGGCCAGCGAAGTCGATATGGCTTTGCTTGTAATCCAATACCGGAAATACCCGCAGGCGATGACGTTGCGCGCTAAACAAATGGTTGAAAAGGTGGGCGGCACCTTGTTGGGAGTGGTTTTGAACAACATCAACATTTCGCAGGATTCCTACTACTACTATTACAGCGGCTATTACTACGACTACTACTCCAAGCATGACGACGACTCCGGCGCCAAGAAGAATGGAGCGAAGAAGACGCCGGAAATCGAGCGGGGTGGGATAGATCTCAAACAAAAATATTGATCCCTGTTCCCGGGTTCAACCACTAAGCAGTCCTTATCATGAATTCGTTTTTGAAAATGTGTGCGTGCGCTTTTCGCCTGAGCGGTCTGCTGGCGGTAATGTTGAGTCTCGTCGGATGTAAGACCATGGACCCTGCTTCTGACGGGTCTGCGGGCCCAGACGGAACATCCCTCAATGGAAACCTTGCATCAGCGGGAACAAACGGTGCCTCATCCCCTAGGAGTTCCTCGGACCTTCTTCGGCGAGGAGATCCAATTACCATTATTTTTTCCGGTGTCCAGGATCCGCCGAACCGGCACGAAGAGCGGATCAAGGACGATGGCAAAATTACTTTGCCCTTGATCGGTTCGGTCGAGGCAATCGGGAAAACAATGGGAGAGTTGCAGGATGAAATTCGTGGGCTTTACGTTGATAAATACTACAAACGATTGAACGTTATCGTGACCAGCGAAGCACGCGTCTTCATGGTCAGTGGAGAGGTCAGAAAGCCAGATCGCCATCAATACCTCGGCGAGATGACACTGCTGAAGGCCATTGCCGCGGCGGGTGATTTCTCGGACTTTGCAAATCGAAAGAAAGTGCAGATCACTCGATCTAACGGCCAGAAAATAGTCGTTAATTGCACCCAGGCCCTTAGAGATCAGAAGCTGGATGTTCGGATCTACCCGGACGACCAAATCTTTGTTCCTCGCCGTCTCTGGTAGATGGTTCAATTAAAGATCCTTACTGGTCGGCAAGCGGGTTTGGCGTGCGCGCCAGATCAATTTCCTTGCGTTATAGGCCGCTCAGCTTCGGCCGAGGTTCGAGTCGATGAAGACGGAGTTTGGGATCGGCATTTGGAAATCAGTTTGGACTTCCCCGAGGGATTTATTCTCAAGACTCTGCCAAACTGTCTGGCCTCGATCAATGGCCAAAGGTTCGAACGGGCTATCCTCCGAAACGGAGACATCATCGAAGTCGGGCTTCTCAGGATCCAATTCTCTCTGAAAGAAACTCAGCAGGAGAGTTTGCGGACGCGCGAAGTATTGACTTGGCTGAGCTTTGGAATTCTGTCCCTTGCCCAGATCGGATTAATTTATTGGCTATCGCGTTAGATCCGAAAAAACGGTGGCTGCTTTCGTCAGAACGCGAGTCGGGTTCGAGTGATTTCCACCGGTTTCATCTCGGGGCCGCCCAGGACAACCAGCCAGCCGCGTTAGCTTTCGCCTAATGCTTCGAGTGAGTCGTGGACCCTCTGTCGCTTGGCTTCCCATTCGCTCAGCCGATGCTGATGCTCTTCGAGCACTGCGGGAGGAACCTTTTGAGCGAACGCCGGATTGCCAAGTTTCTGTTTCACTTTCTCAATTTCGGCGTCGATCTTCGAGAGTTCTTTGTTTAAGCGCCCTTTCTCTGCTGCGATATCGATTAAGCCTTCAAGAGGTAAATAAAGCTCTCCTAGCGGCGACCGGACGGCGGGCGTTCCTTTGCGTGGCTGAAATTCGGATTCAATGTCGAGCCGTTCCGCGTTGAGCAATATCTTCAGCACTTGAGCTTCGTCAGCGGACAACTCTTGGGCTGGCTTCAGAACAAAGTTCACCTTCTTGCTCGATGAGATGTTTCCTTCGCGACGCAAATTGCGCCCTTGGCCAACCAGCTCATACTTGGCATCCACAAAACGGACGATCGATTCATCCAAGCCGTAGTGCCCTTTGAAATCATCGCCGAACGGTTGCGGCCATCGGGCGAACATGATCGTTTCGCCGCCTTGGTCGGTTGGCAAATCTTCGTTATAGCCAAGGCCTCGCCAGAGTTCTTCCGTAATGAACGGGAGAAATGGATGGAATAGCCGCAGCGTATTCGACAAAACGAAATCGAGCACGCTTGACGTATTCGCTTTGCGCGCTGGGTCATTTCCAAAAAACACCGCCTTGCTCGCTTCCAAATACCAGTCGCAAAACTCGCTCCAGAAAAAACGATAAAGCGCTTGAGCAGCTTCGTTGAATTTGTATTCCAACAGCGAGTTAGAAATTTCACGGATCGCCGAATCGAGCTTCAGCAAGATCCATTTGTCATCGCTGGTCAGGAGCGCGGGATCGATCTCACCTTCGGTTTCTCCGCCTTGCATCTGCCGGAACCGGCACGCATTCCATAGCTTGTTACAAAAATTGCGGCCAAGCTCCACGTGCTGCTCGTCATAGAGCACATCCTGCCCGAGCGGGGCGGAGCGCATCACACCGAAGCGAAGCGCGTCGGCACCATAGGTGTCGATAAGATCGAGTGGATCAGGTGAATTGCCGAGGCTTTTCGACATCTTGCGGCCTTGCTTGTCGCGGATGATGCCCGTGAAATACACATTGCGGAATGGCATTTCGCCCAGGTATTCGTACCCCGCCATGATCATGCGCGCGACCCAGAAGAAGATAATATCCGGGCCGGTGACCAGATCGGTGGTTGGATAAAACGCCTTCAGCGTAGGATTCTTGGAATCGGCCTCGGGATTGCCCGTCCAGCCCATCGTCGCGAACGGCCAGAGCCATGAGCTAAACCAGGTGTCGAGGACATCGGGGTCTTGCGTAAATCCCAGTCGTCCGAGCGCGGCAGCCTCTTCGTCGAAGTATGTCGCAGCCCATACAATCCACGCCTCAGCAACAGTTCTCTCGCTGCGAACATAACTCGAGCGTCCGGCGAGACCCGATACAGAACATTCCGCATCATGCAGAATCGCTTCACGTATTGCCTCGGGCATCTCTAGCTCGCTTCGGTAAATCTTTGTCCAGACCGGGATCCGATGCCCCCACCAAAGCTGCCGACTGATGCACCAATCCTGGAGGTTCGCCATCCAGTGATCATAAACTTTCGCCCAGCGCTCAGGAAAAAACTTCATCTGCCCCTCAACTGCTACGGCGCGGGATTCACTCTTGCTTGGGTATTGCAGAAACCATTGTTCGCTCAGGCGCGGTTCGACTGGGACGTCTGCCCTCTCGCTGAATCCAACATTGTTCGTGTAGCGTTCCTCTCGTTCGAGCAAGCCAAGCTCGGCGAGCTTCTCCGCCGCGACCTTTCGCGCTTTGAAACGGTCCAGCCCGGACAAGTCTGCCCCGGCCGCCTCGCTCATCGTTCCGTCAGCCTTGATAACTTCGATTGGTCCCCTGATATCAGGCAGAAGATCATTTTCATTTTTCTTAAAAACCTTTTCGCAAAGGCGTTGGTAAATCTCAAAGTCGGCCTTGTCATGCGCCGGGGTCACCTTCAGCACACCGGTTCCGAACTCGAAATCTACCTGCTCGTCCCCGATGATCGGAATCAACTTTTGCTCGCGCGGCAACTCCGCCGGCAGCGGACGGACGACGTGTTTGCCGATGAACTGCGCATAGCGCGGATCTCTCGGGTTCACCGCCACGGCGGTGTCGCCTGGAATCGTTTCGGGACGGGTAGTGGCGATAGTGAGAAAAGTGCCGGCCTCCTCCGCCACTTCGACTCTGAAGTAGTAAAGCAAGCCGTTCTGCTGCTTCATCACGACCTCCTCATCCGAGAGCGCTGTGAGTGAGGCCGGACACCAGTTCACCATGCGTTTCCCCCGATAAATAAGCCCCTTCTTGTACAGATCGACAAAGACCTTCTGCACGCACCTTGAATACTCCGGGTCCATGGTGAAACGCTCGCGCGTCCAGTCACACGATGCGCCGAGCCTCTTCAACTGTTGGATGATGATGCCGCCATGCTTCTCTTTCCACTCCCAAATCTTTTCGAGAAGCTTCTCGCGCCCAAGATCATTGCGGTGCTTGATTTCTCCTGCCTTCTTGAGCGTGCGCTCCACGACCGTCTGCGTGGCAATGCCGGCGTGATCGGTGCCAGGAAGCCAAAGAACTTCCTTGCCGTCCATGCGGGCCTTCCGCGCCAGGATATCCTGAACGGTGTTATTCAGGACGTGGCCCATCGTCAATACGCCAGTGACATTCGGCGGCGGAATGACAATGGAATAGGCCGGGCGCTTCTCGGAGACACGCGCGGGGTCGGCGATAAAGCACTTATGCTCCAACCAGAACTGATACCATTTGGATTCGACTGAACGCGGCTCGTAAGCCTTGGGAATTTCAGACATGAGAAAATCGTTGATTAGCTGATTACTTCAAACTCGCCGAATTGGCGAAAATGGTCGTCGAAACTCGCCACTCGACGGAGCTTCTGATGGCGCATGACTACCCTCGAAACCACATCGCAAAAAGAGTAATCTTTGTCTTGGGACTGCCGAAGTATCTCCAAGGCTTCTTGCTGGTCCGAATAGGCCGGATCGATCAACCGGATCACCCCGCGTTCCCAAAAGTCGCTGATCACTTGCTCACGCAGTTGGATGGAACGAGAGAAATAGGCGTGAACCTCCGCGAACACAAAAGTGGTGCTGATCAAGGGAGCGCGTTGCCTGGCCAATTCAGCCCCCATACGGCGCGCGTTGGAGTGCTGCGTTTCCGCTTTGTCCCGGAACGTGATCCAGAACGATGAGTCAATGAAGACTGCGCTCATTCAAACCGTTTCCAAATCCATTTACCGTTGGCTTTCTTATATTTTTTCGGAGAGCCCGAAACGAAGTGATCATGGTTGATGCCACCATCTTCATGGCCGACGAAAGCTGGATCATCCGCAGGCGGATCAAGCAGTGGATTCTGTTGCCAAACATGATCTGGGATGACCATCTTTTCTTCAATGAAAGCTCGTATCACTGCCGCCATCGGCTCATCTCGCCGCGCGCTTTCGGATTGCACGAACTCATGCTCCGCTTTGCTCAGGTAAATCTGGGTCCGAACCATCGGCTCCAGTTCCTCCTTGGTCCTGAAAGGTGGAACCGCCTCTCTCAATGTCTGAGGTGGGTTGGCTTCGGTGTTCTTGGAAATTCTCTTTCTCACACCACTGTACATACACCGTGATGTATATGTGTCAATCATTTTTTGCCAGCCCGTACTCCATGCCATCGACCAACGCCTGCAGGCTTGCATCGATGATGTTCTCACTCACGCCGACTGTTCCCCAGACTTCCTTGCCGTCGCTGGATTCAATCAAGACTCTGGTCTTCGCGGCCGTGCCAGTGGTCGAATCAAGGATGCGGACCTTGTAATCCGTCAGTTGAACTCTCTTCAGTTGAGGAAAAAATTTGACCAATGCCGTCCTCAAGGCGCGATCCAAGGCGTTGATCGGTCCATCTCCCTCGGCGACGGTGTGGGAGCGTTCGTCACCCACTCGAATTCTAAGGGTGGCTTCACAAACAGAAGAGCTTTCATCACGGCGCATGGAAACATTGTAAGCATCCACTTTGAACGGAGCATGTCCGTGCTGAAGGGTCTTGCGGATCAAGAGAGCCAACGAGCCTTCTGCCGCTTCGAATTCATAGCCTTGATGCTCTAATTCCTTGATGCGCGAAAGAATCCCCTTCAACTCCGGGGTATCGTTCGAAACTTTGAAGCCAAGCTCTTGGGCCTTCATGACGATATTGCTTCGGCCAGCCAGATCACTGATAAGAACTCGGCGGCTGTTACCTACGGCCTCGGGGTTGATATGCTCAAATGTGTGCGCAACCTTTTGCACCGCGTTGACGTGCATCCCTCCCTTGTGAGCGAAGGCGGTCGCTCCCACCCAAGGCTGTCGAGGATCAGGACGTATGTTGGCAATCTCATCCACAAACTGGGAAAGCTCTTTCAGATTGGCCAAGGATGATTCAGGAAGGCACTGTTTTTTCAATTTCAGAGCGACAATTGGAATGACCGTCGTGAGATTGCAATTGCCCGTCCTCTCGCCGTACCCATTGATTGTCCCTTGAACATGAGCCGCTCCCGATTCCAAACCCACCAGTGCGTTGGCCACTCCCAGACCGATATCATTATGCGTGTGAATTCCGAGCCGCACGGTCAGCTTTTCCCGCGCTGCTCGCACCGTTCGGCTGATCTCGCTCGGTAAACATCCGCCATTCGTATCGCATAACACGACGATATCCGCGCCAGCTTGTTCGGCGGCTCGCCAAGTAGCCACCGTGTAGTCCGGATCCGCTTTGAAACCATCGAAAGCATGTTCAGCGTCGTAGATGATGAATTTCCCATGATCCTTAAGATATTTCACAGTGTCGCTGATCATCACCAGGTTTTCCTCAGGCGTTGTGTTCAGGACTTCCTTGACGTGCAATAGCCAGCTCTTTCCAAAAATCGTCACGACAGGCGTCTCCGCATCGAGCAGAAGGCGCACTTGCTCGTCATTCTCAACGGCGACATTCTTGCGCCGGGTAGAACCAAATGCCGCTAACCGAGCATTCTTGAATTTCTTTCGTTTGGCCTGGTGAAAAAACTCAATGTCCTTTGGATTCGAACCTGGCCAGCCGCCCTCAATGTAATGAATCCCAAAAGCATCAATGCGTTCAGCCAGCCGGATTTTATCGGCGACCGAAAAATTAATGCCCTCACCCTGGCTCCCGTCGCGCAGAGTCGTATCGTATATTTCGATTTCAGGTTTCATATCAGCCGCAAAGGCGGAAAGGACTACTTACGCTACTTGAAGCGGGTTGCAAAGTCCAAACCCGAGGTCCCCAACTGATCCGCGATATTATTGCCTGATCGCTCCAGATGCCCCACCATTGCGTCTCATGCGCCCACCCAACACCATGGAACATAGAATTCTCGCCTTACTTGCTTGCACGCGCTCTTGACCGGCTGCGACAAACCCACCACCACCTCAAACTCTTCATCTGCCGCACCGCCTGCCGCAGCCAAAGTGAATGGCACGATCGGTGTTTCGCTCCTGACGCTCGACAACCCATTCTTCAAAGTGATCGGCGACAACATCACCGCGGAGGGAAGGAAGCACGGTTACGAAACGATCGTCGTGAGCGGGGACAAGGACGTTGCCAAGCAGGGCAACCAGATCAAAGATTTCATAGTCAAGAACGTCAGCGCGGGTGCGGGAGGTGCCGCGCGAGCCATCGCCGTGGAGTTGGGGCTTGCGGGCACCAAACGGATCAGTGTCGTGAACCGCTCCGAGCCGCACCTCCGGCGCCGCTCGCCATGCTTCTTGCGGCGATTCAAGTAATCGCCAAGGGCCGTCCGTCACAGAGCGTGTGCGGTCGTCCTGTCAGATCGTGAAGTGCCAAGTGCGGGTCGATGCCCAAGGCGTGGAAGATCGTGGCGTGTAGATCCGCCGGACTGCATGCTTTCTCCGCAGGTTCCGAGCCGATGCTGTTTGATCGACCATAGACCTGACCGCCCCGTACGCCGCCGCCTGCGAAAGCGACGGAGTAGCAACTTGGAAAGTGATCGCGCCCGGCGCTGCCATTGATCTTCGGCGTGCGTCCAAACTCCGTGAGCCAGACCACCAGGGTTTCCTCCAGGCGTCCCCGCTGCTGCAGGTCCTCGAGCAAAGCGGCGGAGGCTTGGTCGAGAGGCGGCAGCATGTCCCTCTTGAGGCGGTTGAAGTTGTCGCCGTGGGTGTCGAAGTGAGAACCGACGGAACCATTCAAGTCCCCCGCGGCGCAATAGACCGTCACGAGGGGCACGCCCGCATCGGAGAGGCGGCGCGCGAGCAACGTGCTTTGGCCGCACACGTGGTCTCCATAGCTGGCGCGGAGGGCTGCGGGCTCTTTGTCGAGATCGAAAGCGTCGCGCACAGACGGATCGAGCAGCATGTTGAACGCTTGTTCATTGGCTCGTTCGATGGCAGCGGTTTCCGCAACCGGACCGAGCCTGCCAAAACTTTCCAAGTCGGCGTGAAGCGTCCGCCGTTCACCCAGGCGCTGGGCATCGACGCCTGGCGGAGGTTCGAGGTGGATCGTTCCTGAATTTGGGGAGATGCCTGCGTAGAGGCGCCCGCTGATCGGGCGGACCAGAACCGGATCGTAAGCGAGTCCGAGGAAGCCCCCGTCCTGCCCGTTGGCTCGACCGCCATCGGCCATGTGATATGGCAGGGCGAATGCGCGAGGCAGGGTGCTTGCCTGACCGCGCGGGCCGCCCATTCGTTCAAGAGCAGCGGCCGTTAGCGAACCGAGGCAGGGCCAGTCATTCCGGCTTGCGTCCCAATTGGCGTCCAGAAGTGGCGGCGCGTGGCCGGTAAGATTCCAATAGGCCGCTGAACGATGAGATGGCGCGGCGTGATGCACGCTCCGTACGATGGCGAGGTGATGCGCCTGGCGGGCCAGCAATGGCAGGTGTTCGCTCATCTGCACACCGTCGGCTGAAGTGTTGATGGGCCGGAACTCACCCCGGATATCAGAGGAAGCATCCGGCTTGAGGTCCCATGTGTCCAGATGGCTGATGCCGCCCCAGGCAAAGAGTACAATGCACGACTTGGC
>CAMAWP010000011.1 GCA_945861765.1 Akkermansia muciniphila
CTCCAGCATTAGGGAGCGCACCGTGTGTTGAATACAAGACGTTAAATGCTCTCAGCTATAAAAATAACCATTATGCCGAGCTCGGCATGACGGCTATTTTGCCGGGTACTGAGTAATGCCGAGTGAAACCGAGTGATCCTTTCAAAGCCGGAGGAATTGGCTCTTTGACACGTTCTTGACTCGGCATTATCCGGGGGCGATCTGGATTCAGGATCGGTATTCCGGAAAGCACAGCATTGCCATCACTGGGCCGTCTGATACCTTCTCTGCGGAATACGTTTTGCTGACGTAAAGTGGGTTCGGAGGAAAGGTCACCGGTGGCTTCTTAACTTCTGTCGGATTAGCTTCGACAGGACTTTCGGTGGAAAAGAAAAAGGCTTTATGGATCTCCACCCAACTTGTGCCAGTCATAACAAGAACCAGGATAATTCCTATGAACAACAGCAAACATCCGCCGCAGCCAGCACTAGAGTCTGGGCATCGCTCTTCGCAGCCCTAGCTTGGTGCTGGCAACGGCTCGCAAAACGCAACCAAAATAATCGTTGCAATCGGTCCCAACAGTAAGAACCAGTTAAGGCTGCCAGCCGTTTGCCTTGCGCCGGGTCAGCCGTAATCACGGCCAGCGTTCCCCAGCCCAACCGCATAATAATTTGCGATCATGAGCGCATCTTAGGCAAGGCCATGAGCAAGGTGATGACGATAGCGGTTTTCATTTGTATTCAACACCCAAAGCTAAGACGGTGGCTGGACAGAACTTATTTTGGAATTAATCGGGACGCTTTTCAGGCGAGCAATCCACGCCAGCGACTTCCCGTAAAGAAGGTCGGTCGTATCGGGAGCCGCTCTGAGGTTCAGACTCACGACCCTCAACGATTTCTTGAGCTCCGCCCGCACGGCTTTGCGTATCGCGCTAGCACTCACGCGTGACAATTCCGGCGTCAGTTCCGGGGGCCAATTCGGAAAATGCGCGATAATGGCCGATGCACGTTCTTCTGGTGACATGCGACAAGATTAGCACATCAGCCGGACAAATACGGTCCAGCGTTGCAGGATCGCAGGATCATGGGTGAATACTTTTCTCTTGAGCTCTCGAATCGAAAGGCGTAAATCTCCTTCTGTGCAAGGTGCGTTATTTTCCAATTTAATTTAGCGAGCGGTGGACATTTCTTCAGTAGGCATCCCCTGCCTCACCTCCTTGGTGTCCGCCGCTTCGTTTTTCCTCAATCGCGATGCTCGTTGCGCTCGCATTCCCATTTCAGAACCGCAGGTTCCCGCACGAGCGCGTAGGTGATCAATTCGTTCGCACTTTTGAGCCGCCTGCCTTCCGGCCGCAGGGCGGGATGATACGCCGTCCAGCCATATTCAGGCGAGGCAAGAGGAAGTTCCTCAACGCGATAGCCCTGCAATCGGAGCAGGGCGAGGGCGTATTTTGACATCCTCGAATGAATCCGAAGAATTCGATTCCTCCGGCGTTCGGCCGCTGCTTCGCCGGTGATTCGATATTCGAGGTTGCCCATGACTTGAATCCGAAGCGGAGAGTTAAATATCTGTCGGCAACCGAGCTCGGACATAAAAAAAAGCCAGCCTCTTTGAGAGAAGCTGGCCGTGTTCTGTCGCCGTTTCTCCCGTTACAGCTCAATAACGAGCTCGCCCTTCGTTTCGTCACCGCGAGCGCCGGACGTGTGGTAACGATCACCTTCAGGCTGCTCAATGACGATGGTCCAATTGTCCGGCACGTCAGTGAGGATTTCTTTCAGTTCTTTGGCTGTCATAGTTCTTGATCGATCACCAGCTTTGGCCGTTGATCGCCTTCGAAGACCGCGAGGACGAGCAAGCCCAAACGGTCGAACTCGTGTTCATCGTGGGCCGCGGCAGCCTCAGCACTCTCGGTTTCTTTGGTATCAACGAAGACCTGGCCGATGTCTGGATAGAATCCAATGATGGTGTAAACCATAGGTTCCTTTTGTTTTGATGTGGATTGATGGAGGGAAAAGGGCACACGGCGCCGCCTTGGAAGGGCAGCGCCGGTGTTTGCTGACTAGTATTTGACTGGACTGGCGGTTTCAGTCGCGCTCGGAGCCACGCTTTTGCTCACTGCTTTCGCATTGCGCCCCGGATAGTGCTTCGCGACGAATGCTTCCCACTCAGCGATCTCGCGTTTGCAGCGATGCCGCCATGCCGGTGAGAACGCGGTGCGTGCTTCATGTTCGAGGTGTTCGATGGTATCCATGCACTCTTCGAAGGACGGGATGGTGTCGCCATTACTTTGCGTTTCCTGCCCATCGGCTTCGGGCTTCAACCTGAGTTGGAGAACACCAGGCTGAATCATCGAAACCTCGACGTAACGATGCGGTGGGAACCCCATTTGCTCCAGCCAGCGCCCGGTGAGCCGGATTTTTGGTTTCGTTGCCTTCCGCCAAAAATCCCCCTCCTCCTCGATCTTGAGAATGCGGGGATTCATGCGACCCTCCTCAGCTTTTGCTCATCGCGCTTGCGTTTTCGCTCTGCGTCAGCATGCCATTCGACGAGCTGCCGATAGACACTGCTGAGCGGAGCGCGGAAGATCGTTCGAGTCCCCTTGAGCCTCATGGCAATGGTATCCACAGGCTCAAGGATCACGACGATTTGCTTTCGGTAATGACCGAACGGATTTCTGGAGACACGCCGGACGACTTTGTGGAGTTCAGTCATACGCGCCTCCTTTCCACCGGCTTGCCCAGGTATTCCCAAAGGTGAACCGGCTCGGTGTCGTTACAGCCGCGAAACGCGACTTTGATTTCGTCAGGCAACGCACCCCACACCGTGTAAGCGAACTGCTGATTCCGGAAGGATTCAACGGTGCCGTCGGTGTAATAGATGCGCGCCTTGGACGTGTTGATTTTCTTACGAGTGATCATGAGGACCTCCCGTCGTTCCATCCAACAGTCCTTGCCAGGACGAAACCGATCACGTCAGCAGCGCCAGCTTCCAGAAGCACCTTATGGCACTCAAGGATCGTAGCACCCGAAGTGGCGACATCGTCGATGACAATGACGTTCTTTCCATCAATGAGCCTCCGCTTCGTTGCCGCAAAACAGCCTATGACGTTTTCACGCCGCTGCTGATGGCTTGTGCAGAGGTGTTGCTTTTTCTCCTTCCTTCGCACTGAGGCGATGAGCCCCTCGATTGAGAGACTCCGCTGGTCACGGAGTTCCTCGAATACCGTTTGCGCCAATGCGTGGGCAGCGGAACGCGAGTGCCGTGCTGGGATCTCCTGGTCCGCCTCGCTGGGCACGTAGGTTATCAGGTAGGCCGTCCTGTGTGGCAACGCGCCATCGAGAACGTGAGCAAGCATGCTTCCACTGAGAGTGCGCACGATTTCAGATGGCGTGATAGGCGGCGTAAGCGAGGGAAAGTTCTATTTTGCAATAGAAAGGGAGTTCCCGTGCGTCGAGAAGTCCCCCCACCTCCTTGGCTGTCCTTTTAGAAGGACGAAAATCACGATCGGCAGATACGCCGCGTAATGTTGTTATTGGGAAACGACCTTGGAGACTGAAGGGAAGCCAACTCTGTTTTGGGCGGGCAATCAAGGATGTTTGTTGGTTTGGATTTTTCGCTTTGACCTTGCTCCCGCAGGAGAGAAGCCGGGCGAGATGATCTCACCCGGCGTCCTGCGGTTTGCAAGGCTCCAGACGGCGCTCGGGTTGCGTCCCCGCAGAGCCCTATCCTCCGCTGAAGCAAAGTGAGGCCGATCGATTCAGCGGGCGAGGGCCGCGGAGTGTTTCCCGTTTCCGTTTCCGCCGGGGTCTATAGGGCAGGAAAAGGAAACGGGTTGATCGTCCAAGGGAAGCTTGAGTTGGTAGCCTTTGGCGTCGTGACGGACGACGCCCTGCTGGGAGAGTTGAGCCAGGCAGGAGCACAAGGTGGCGGTGCGGATGCCGCAGAGTTTGCGCAACTGCTGGACGGAGGCGGGCTCGCTCAGTTGGGCCAAGGCCTGCAGGACCCGATCCATGGCCGAGACCTCCGGATTGGGCGCCGGCGGCGCGGACTGGGAGAGGACCGACAAAGCCAGGGCCGATGGGCTTTGGGTCAATTGGAGCGGGATGTGATCCTGAGAGGGAGCGGCGCGGTGTTCGGTGGAGAGGGTTAAGTCGGCGCCGCGGCGGCGCAGGTAGAGATTGGAGTCGCCCCAGCCGTGGAGTTCGCTGGAGCCGCGCAAGGCTTGTCCCGGGCGGGACGAGTTGGAGTCTTTGCGGGCATGATGAACCAGCAAGACGGCCAGTTGGAACTGGCGTTGGAGTTCCCGGAGGAAGGAGAGCAAGCCGGCGATTTGGGAGGCGTCGTTTTCATCGACACGGTGCAGCCGGATGAGCGGATCCAGGATGAGCAAGATCGGTTGATGAGTCTGCACGGTATGGGTCAGGCGCTGTCGGTCACCCGGAGTATCCAGCCGGAGCGAGGGAGCGGTGATGACATCGATGGGCAACGAGCCCAAAGAGACTTGGGCGGCGGCGGCGATGCCTTCCAAACGCTCCCGGACGATGGCCAGGGAGTCTTCGGCTGGGAAGAGCAGGACTTTTCCGGTGCGCCGAACCGGGAACTGGCGCAGGCAAGCAGCGCCGGAAGCGACGCTGACGGCCAGGTCCAGGGCCAGAAAGCTTTTGCAGCATTTGGGTTCGCCACCAAGAATGCCGACGGCCTGATCGGCCCAGAGATCCTGGACCAGCCATTGAGTTTGGGGTCCGGTGGTGGGGAGCTGGCCGGCGCGTGTGACAGGAAAGGTGTTCATGATTTTTTTTGAGCTTTGGGCTGGGGAGTGAAGAGTTCGAAGTAGAGTTTTTCGTCAATCTGTTCGCGTTCCTGATGGGAGGCGGCGGCCAGGAGGTCATTGGCCATATTCATGAGCAGGCGCAGATTGCCGGCGGCATGTTCACAGAGCGTCTGGATGAGAGCGGGGGCCAGGAGCCTGGGATTGCCGGCGGTTTTGAGCAAATGATGGAAGTGCTCTTGGAGATCTTTTGCGCTCGAAGGTTCCAGGCGCAAGCGGCTGCGGATGCGGCTGGCGATGGGCAAAAGATCGGGGGAGTCCAGGCGCTGGGTGAGCCGATGGTCGCCGGCCAGGATGATGGTCAAGAGGGAGCGGGAGTCCAGATCCGCGCTGGAGAGCAGGCGCAATTCGGAGAAAACGGCCGAGTTCATTTCCTGGGCTTCATCGATCAGGAGCACGGGGCGGCAGACCGAAGCGTCGATGTGAGCGAGCCATTTTTCGCGCAGGACTTTGGAACTGTTCCAACGGTTGTGCGGGGACAAAGGGACGGAGAAGAGGTGGCCGAGTTCGCGGTAAAAATCGGCGAGCTGAGCTTGGGGGCGGCTCAAGACACCCAGAGCCAGATCGCGCTGATTGGCCAGACGTTGTTCGAGCAGGCGCAGCGCGGCGCTTTTGCCGCTGCCCGGATCGCCCAGGACCAGAGCGAAGCCGCCTTCGCCGACTTGATGTTCGATACGCCAGCAGAAGCTCTCGATTTGAGGGGAGGTCCAAAGCGCGGCGGCCGGCACTTGCTGGGTGAAGGGATTGAATTTGAGGCTGTAAAGGGCCAGGAGTTTTTTATTCATGAGGGATTGGCATCGGTTGAGGTTGGATTTTGATCTTTGGGCAGATAAGCCGGAGGCAGCCCAGTGGCGGCGTATTGTTGGAGGATTTTCCGCAGGAGCGGCGCCAGGCCGCCGGGAGCGGGCGGCGGATCGGACGCGGGCAGGACCGACTCTCTGGGAGCGCGATGGCCCTGGGCGTTTTTGCTTTTGTCCTGAGGGTAAAGGCGGCAGAGGATGGCGCCGGTTTTGGGATCGGAAAGATAAACGCGGGACAGATCCCAGGCCGCAAAACGGAGGGAGACACGCTGAAAGTGGCCGTAGCGGGAAGGGATCTCGAAGCGGATGGCTTCCAAGCTGATGGTGCCGTCGCTGCGGCGCTGGGTGCGGATGGCCTCGGTGGTGAAAGCCAGTTGCAGTTCCGCGGTGCCGGGACAGGGGCGTCCGACGTCGCGAACTTCGAGGTAACGTTGCAGCGGGGTTTTTCCGGCCAGTTCGGAGTGCTCTTTGCGGTTGTATTCCATTTCCACCCAGGCTTGGGTGGCGTCGTTGAACTGCCCGAGGGTTAAATCGGGGACGCCTTCGAGCATCGGCCAAAGCCGGCCCTCGACCTGGGTCCAAAACGTCTCCTGTTTCCCATTCTGGTAAGGGGAATAGGGCAGAGTGGTTTCGTGAAGGATGCTCAATCGGGTGAGGCCCTGGACGGTTTCTGAGGCGAGCATGGCCGAGCCGTTGTCGGTCATGAGAGCGCGGGGCAGCGCTCGCTTTTGCAGTGCCTGGCTCAGGCCATGAACCAGTTCCTCGGCGGCTTCGGCCAGGTACCACTGGGCATGGCAGCAGAGCCGGGAACAATCGTCCATGGTGGCAAAGAGCAGCGGATAGACCCAGCGGCCGTCGGGCAGGAGCACGCGGCGAGAGCTATGATGGAAATCCAGGTGCCAGAGGGCGTGGACGTAATCGCTTTGATAGCTGCGCACCTCGCGGCTTTCGTAGCGGTGCTCGGCCGCTTGGGCGCCGGAGCTGTGGACGGGACCGCGGCGGGGACGTTTGATCAGCCCGTTGGATTTCATGAAGCGAAGCACCGACGTATAAGAAGGGGTCGGTTGCAGGGATGGATCTTGCTCGACCAGGACGGCCAGGTTGTCGGTGTGCAACTGATAACTCCAACTGGGATGCTGGCGATACTGGATGAGCAACTCCTGGCGCAGACCCAAGCTCAGGGCGTGAGTCTGGCCGTGGTCGGAGCGGATCTTGCGCCGGAGCACTTGGACCGGGTCCTTCTTTTCGTTTCGCGCCCGGTAATACCATCGTTCGATGGTCGACAGGCCCAAATCGAACCATGCACCGGAAATGGGGTGGCGCCATTTTTGGGCGGCCAACTCTTGGAGTTGCCGCTGCAGTTCACCGCGCTCGGCCGGCGCGGCCAATAACCGTCCGATAACACTAAAGCGAAAGTGCGCCCAGCGTTCATGGGTCCGGGAGGATTGAGGAGGTTCTGCCATAGGATTTGGATTTTTCATTTTTCCCACCGCTCTGGCGGCGACGGTTGGTTTCTACAACAACCGCCGCCATGAGTCCTCTGGCATCCTCTGCGGGAAAAAATGGCCCCTCACATAGGCTCAGATTTTCGGGGTGGAAACGGTGAGGGGGCAAAGCCATTTGAGCAGGTCCAAGAGCCGGTCGCGCGGCCGAACTCCGAAGGCTTTGCAGAGCGACAAAGGCAGCGACTTCTCGCAGAGCGGCGGCGAAAAACGAGCGCGGCCCTCTTTCCAAAACAGGCTTTGGACAAAGGCTTCCAGCCACCATTGGCGCCAGCGTTCCAACGTCCGCCGATCCATTCGAAGGCTCTCCCCCAAAACCCGCATCCGCTCCGGGGTGAACCCGTGGCGCATGGCCGAGACCAGAACCACCACAAAACCCCAGTAAACCCGGCGTCCCAGAAAGCGAATGGACGCAGGCGTGTGCCGCTTGCGACACCCGTCCTGGTCGCAGCAATAACTATGGCGATAAACCTTCTCGGGGTGCTCCTCCTTGGCTCGAAATGCGTCGCGAGGCTTGCGCTCGTAATCGGCGCGATGGAGCACCCCCGAACAAAAACGACAGCCCTCTTGGCGACACATTTTCGCCAAATCAGAGTCGTATTCTTTCAAAAGCTTGCTTATCTTGTTTCCCGTCAGGTAACTCTGACACCAATTCTTTCCGATTTGGATTTTCACAACCCTGAATCAGGAAAGAAAAACCCCCACGGAGCAAGTTCTCCGTGGGGGTCCGTCTTCCGATCTCAGACGTTCACACAAACTGACGGGTTGCCTTCCTTTCCATCACCAACCGTGATTAAACCCGCGCCCGTAAGCCTCGCTTTGCGAGGCACTGCTCACACATTCCCGAATGCTTTCGGCGTTGCCATGTTTGCATTTCCAGACTGCACGGCTGAAGGCACATCGCCAGTGCATCCGGTGTCGTCGAGGGTAATAGATTCCGCATTGGTAAATGCGTCCATTCCCTGTGAAGAGTTCCTGCGCAAGCGGAACAGCGGCTAGGTTCATGATTTGCTCCTTCTGGAAATGAAAACGCCTGTCCGAAAAAATCGGGCAGGCGTTCCAATTCGGTTGAGTTTTTAGCTTAGTTAGTTCCGCTCTTCCGCAGGCATCGAATGCACCGGCACAACAACTGATTCTTCACCGCCACAATGGAGCATTAAGGCTTTCATCGTTTTGCCTCCTTAGTGTCAGGAAGTTGAAACGCGTTAATGTCCAGCACGACTGAGTTGGGGAATACGATTACCTCGCAACTGCATCTGCTTTGCTGACCAACCATGTAGATGCTCTGATTGATGCGACCTTCGAACATGATGAACTGACCTTTGCCTGTTTTGGTTAACCGATCTTCTAACTCTGCGGACGGATTAAACCACGCGCACGGGACCATGGATATTATGTCTGAATCCTTGTCGGCCGTGCGTTGCTGAGTGATGACTGTGAACAATAACACTCTCGTGTTCTTGCCTTTTGCTATGGCATTTTCTATTAAACGCCCTCCAATGAGACACCGATTCTGCATATGATGATTTCCTTTCTGGGGGTGAGTTAACTGCGTTGAAGAACGCCTGGCTGAAAACCAAACGGCTATGATTCCATGACGGAGGAACCACGGCATAAGACCGGCACGGAACGGATCAAAGGAGCATCGGCTAAGAAACGCCCCTGACCCGTCCGGGCTTTCCCACAATCACACACGTGATGGGGAAAATTCTGAAATCCTGGCGGGATCTTTTCCGAAGCTGAAGGAATGGCGTGCCCGTTGGCACGCCTTGGCTGTTCTGTGTTTGTTGGTTACGCTGTAATCTTGCGGCCCTGTTTTTCTGATTCCGCGACGGTGGCGCGTCGCGCCCGGCCTCGGGCCCACTTGCGCAAGCCATCGACCTGTTCGCTCATGAGTTTGCTCAGCGGCACCATTTCACCCAATCGCATCGCGATCGAGAGGTCAGTCGGTTCGGTGCGTTGGCTGAACGCTTCGTGCAAGGCATCAATGAAAACCTGCTCGATTTCCGAGCCGGTCAGCCCTTCGGTAGTTCTGGCCAGTTGGACGATGTCGAAGTTCTGCTTGGCCCGGCCATACTTCGCAATCTGGATTCCCCAGATGGCTTCCCGTTCCTCCTGGTTGGGCAGATCAACGAAGAACAATTCGTCGAACCGTCCTTTCCGCAGCAGTTCCGGCGGCAATTGCGTCACGTCGTTCGCTGTCGCCACTACGAAGACCGGCGCCTTGCGATCCTGCAGCCAGGAGAGGAAGGATCCGAGCACCCGCGCCGAAGTTCCACCATCCGTCCCCGCCGAACTGCGGCTGCCGCTGAACCCCTTTTCGAGTTCATCGATCCACAACACGCAAGGTGCAATCGCCTCGACGGTCGCGATGACAGCGCGAAGGTTCGATTCGGATTGGCCGACCAACCCGGCGAACAATCGACCGGCATCCAGTTTGAGCAACGGCCTTTGGAACACGCTGGCCGTGGCTTTGGCGGTGAGCGATTTGCCAGTGCCGGGAATACCGACAATCAGCAACCCCTTCGGAGCCGGCAGTCCATACGCCTTGGCTTCCTGCCCAAAGGCGTCCCGGCGTTTCAGCAACCAGTCTTTCAGCAGTTCGAGTCCGCCAATCTCATTCAATGTGGCAGGCTGCGCGTACACTTCCAGCAAACCACCCTTCTTCACTTCGCTCGCTTTTTCCCGAGCCACGACCTGCGGACAGAGCCGCGCGCTTTCCACGACCGAGAGCGCAAACGCGTTCTCGGCTTCCACGGAAGTCAAACCGCTGGCCGCATCCAGCAACAACTCGCGGTCGTCACCTTCCGGTTTGGCCAACGTGGCCGACTTGGCGATGTTATCCAGCACGACACCCAGCTCGTCTTTGCCCGGCAAGGCGAAATCCACCGTTACCCATTCGCGGATCAGTTCCGGGGGCAGGGCAAAACGGCAGCCGAGCATCACGAGCACCTTTCCCTTGGTTTTGCCAACGCGCAGGGTGTCCTTAACCCGCCGCACGAGCACCGGGTTGGCGTCCTCCAGGAACTGGTGAAAGTCCTTGAGCAGGACGATGCTGTTTTCAGAGAGTTCGCCGATAGCTTCAAGAGCCTCCAATGGGTCCTGCGCCGTTCGCGCGTGACCGTCTTTGATATCGACCAGACCGTCGGTGACCGACCAGCCGAAGAGCTGATATTCAACTGCTTTGGCTATGGCTTTCATCTCCGCCTCGACACGCGCTTCTTCGCACGAAACGAGGTAGATGCCGGGATAGCCAGCCCGGATGTAGTTAGTGATATGTGATTTCATGATATTCCTTTCTTTTTGTTTGGTTCAATAAATGCAGCACCGGCGTTCATCCCCGTGCTGCTGGTTCTCCTTGTTCAGTGTTGGCCTGCATCGAAGCAGTCCTGGCAAACTTCGGCGCCGTCCGGGCAGCCGATGACAAGCGGGACCGTTTGGCCGCATTCGCTGCACTTCTCAGCGATGCCCAACAATTGCCGGGCATCCATGATCACCTGGTTGAGAGTGACAATGGTGTCCTCCCGGGTGCGCTCAAACGGGTCCTCCTCGCTTTCGTGACTCAGTTGTGAAACTTCTTCTACAAACCTGAGCAACTGCGGTTGGCCTTGCGCGGCCTTCACGACCGCTTCAAGCGCCGTTAGATCGCTTTCGTACTGTTCGCAGGCATCGCAGCGCTGGACTTCGCATGCCGGCGATTGATCGTTGCCTGTATTGCAGAGCAGCCAGCCTCGGCCGTCGCACGCGGGGCATTCTGATGGTTCAGTCATGGTTTTTCTCCTTGTCAAAGGTGGTCTCGGCGAAACCAACCCAAACCCAGGCTTGCACGTAGCAACCATTGTCGTTGCCTTCGCTAAGCTTGGCGTTGTCGTCGATTTCAATCCGGCCCTCCTTTTCATGTTCTTGTCGGGCCAATTGGATAATTTCCGACCTGTGTTCCTCGGCCTCCAGGTAGCAGTTTTCACAGAGTCCGCCGTCCGTTAAGACTTCGGCGGATTGATTACATTTCGAGCAGAGCATTGAGTGTTTTCCTTTCCCAGTTGAGGCAGGTTTCTCTGGAGGGATGCGCGAAAGCGACGGCGTCCGGATCGGAGGCCAGCCGCACTTCCCAAACCTGCGCGGTGTGGTTGAATTCGACCGTGCCGGCGCGTTGCAGATCCAGCCGGCCCAGTTCCTGAAGCGGCACTGCCTCGGTCCAGAGACAGCGGGCTGTGCCGCCCGTTCCAAATGTGATGATGTGTTCGTTCATAGGTCCTCCTGGAAGGCGAAGTAGTAACGAGGCCAGTGCTGGAAGAGCACCGAACCGAGTTTGTTATCGGACTTCTGTTTGACGACGGCGACCGGAGCCGCGAAACCCAGGACCTCGAAGTCGATGGCCAACTCCGCGGCGTTCCACACTCGACCATATTGGACTTCCAGGTCCGCGCGTTCCGCCGACTGGGCATTGATGTGGATCACGAGGGCTCGCCTGATGTCTTCTGCTGAATCAATCGATGTTGTTTTCATTTGTGATTTCCTTGTTGATGGTTGGTAAATTCCGGCCGCCCACCCGGCCAGAGATATTTCTAGGCGCTCCACCTCCTTGAGCCTTGCGGCTGGTTCGATCCATGTGTGGGAGAGGGGATGAGGCGCTCCTAGACGCAGCAAGGGAAGCTTGATTGGGATTTCCAAACACCTCCTAACCGCGACTGAACTGAATGTGACCGTCCGCAGCTTGGAACTGCGACTGATGCTTACTCCTTTATCTGAGAAGCCTCGGACGCTTTGATTTCGCTCGACACCGCGAAAAGGCGCGGATGCGGTTTAAAATCAAAAGCAGCCGATGCCGAATGACGTAGCTATTCTGTCTGTCCCTCAGCGAGCACCATGGTTATTCCCATAATGTTTCTCCTCTCTGTTCATGGTTTGTCCGCGTAATCCCACGCATAGATCGGGCTCCTCTGCCCCGGAATGCGGCGCGTGTGCCGCGGGGCAGGGAAAGCCAGACCGAATACGCGAGTTGTTGATTTTTGAATTTTGCCACCCGCCCATCGCGGAAATGAATGCAGGCGGTTTTTGCTTTCTTGGATTTCATTTACTGGATGCGTTTGAATCCGAAGCAGTCCTCGTCCTTGCGCAGACGGCCTCGAAAGATCATGTCGTTGCGTTTGAAGGTCAGGACCTCGCCGCGAAGGCGAACGTCCCGACTGACTTCCGCGCCGAGCCAGGTGACAACCAGGGTGTGGCAGTCCATTTTCTTGGTGTAGAACGTCCCGCCCATTCCGACCGCGCAGTGCTTATCCAAGCCTTCAATCTCGCCCTGGCTTAACAACTGGTTGTGCGTTCGGGCTTCATCGGACGTTACGTCCAACTTCCCGAATGTCGGCTCAAAGATGCCGTGTCCCAAAAACTCAAAGAGGTAGCCGAAACAGCGCTCGTGTCGTTGTCCTGATAGGTCAGCAAGCTGCCCCGGTTCAGGATGGTTGGAGTTGTCGCTTTCATGCAGTGAGCTTTTGTTGGTTGATTCTCTGGTTCTGCTGATAGTACTCAGGTTTAGTTAGCGAGCGTTCCACTGTCCCAAGAGCTTCCTCCAGGGCTCGAGTGGCCTCCTTGCAACTGGCGCCGATGAATCCCACCCCTTCGATATGAATTTCGCCCGTGGGCGAAACAATGATTTCAATGGTGCGTTTCATGGCTATGCTCCCATCAGGATGAGTTTGATTGAACCGTTTGATTGCTGGCGGCGCTGAACGGACAGTCCTTTCTTCCGCGCTTCGATGGTGGCCTTGTGGACGCCATAGAGCTGCAGAAGCTTGCCGAAGTCTTTGCCGACCTCGTTTTCGACGTGACCGTCCCACCAGTCGGTGGTCAGGCCATAACTGCCGTCGGGTTGCCGGTGCAAGGCGATGTCGTAGGGTCCCTTGAGCTGGATAATGAATTCGCCGCGTTGGCTCGCGCCGTAGTAGCCGCGAGCTTCTGCATCTTGCAGAAGTCCCAGCTTCAACTCTTGGCACGCGGCTCGGAGTGCATGGATGTCTTTGATCTGTGTTTTGATGGTTGTGAAATGACTCATAGTTTTCTTTCTTGTTTGATGGTTGAAAAATGAACCGGCCGATCTTGATGAGGTTCGGCCGGTTCGTTGGTTGGATGTTTGGCAGTGAGATTGACCCGGCTGGACTCGGTCTTGTTCGGTAGAACGATGAGTCCTCCGGGTCTCGCTGCAACGTGAGTTGGATGCCTTGATCAGCCGGTGGGCTGACTCTGGCTTTGATGATCTGGTCCGCGTCGATCTGATGATCGATCTGACGGCCAGTGCTGGCCCTCAGGGCGAGGGCGTCGAGGGGGTGGCTTTGAACAGCTCAAGGACTGTGTCGCGCACCGTGAGGTAGCGCCGAACGGCCCGCAGGCTGCGCGTCAACGGTCGTTTCGTCGCTTCATCCCAGTTCACCACAAAGCCGCCCGCGTGGCCTCTTTCGACTTCGGCATAGTCATGGCCATCGCAGACACAAGCGCCACTCCCGTAATCTCCGCCGGCGCCGTGGATGCCGTGGTAGGGAATGTCGGTGGGCATATCGCCGCAGTGGGCGTAATTGGCCTCTTCGTCCACCATGACGGTGGTGACGGAATCGGAGGCTGGATTGTTCCACTCTTGGGCCGTGAAACCCAGAGCTTCGAATCGCCCCTGGTCCTGACGGCGGCAAGTGATCTCCATGTAACAACGGTCTCCCATAACGTGATTGTTTGAAGGTTTATGAATGAGGGCAGGGACCTTTCGGCCCCACGCCACTCTTTCCTTAGGATTTACGCAGCGAGGTTGAATCTACGGACGCCCAGAGAACCGAATCGCTGCACAAGTTCGGTCGCATCCTGTTGAGCCAGTTGCCGCGCGGTTTCGCCCAACGCTTGGAGTCCTTCCTGAAGCCGCGTCCGGGCGGATGCCTGGTCGCGATATTCCTCCGCGCTCCGGTTCAGGAATTCCTGACGCACACGTTCCAGTTCCGATTCCATTTGCTGGTCCCCGACGAAGTTCAACTGCTTGAACTGGTCGATGAACCGGACAAGGCGGTTCAGTGTCTTCTGATGCACCCCGGTTTTACCGTTGCGCATGCTTTCGAGCATCTCTTCGCAGAGTTGCGCGGTTTGCTGGCGCAGTGTGATTACACAATCCCCGAGGAACTGTTCCACGCCATGGTGGATTCGCTCAGAGGCAGAGCGAGCGGCCTGGTCCCGGGCTTCCACGACTGCCTGATGCTGGGCCGCGTTGACCAGTTGCAGGTCCAAGCTCTCCGGCACGCGAATGTGGAACAGTTGAGAACTGAACTCGAAGTAGCGTTCCATTCGGGATTGATCCGGGAAGGAAGCTTCGATAGTTGCCACCAGCCGTTCTGGGTCACTGACTAACTTGCGAGCCGCCGCGAGCCATTGGGCCAACGCGTGCTGCCGCATCTCGCCGTAGCGGGCGAGGAATTCGGTCTTGGCCCGGCTGAACTCGCCGGCCACCTGATTCACGCGGTCCAGCGCTTCTTGCAATTTTGCGTTCGGAAGGAACCGGCTGAGCCCGTTGAGAAACGGGAAGGTGCTGGCTTCGATGAACGCGTGGGTTCTACTCTCGATCAGTGCGAAAGGTTCCAAGGCTTCTTTGGGCAGAAGTTTCTTGTGGCCCAGGTTGATCAAGCGTTCGGTCACGTTGTCCGGATTGAGACCAAGGTCTTCCGGATTGAGTTTCTTGGTGGCCCGCCAGTAGCGGACGGAGACATTAATGAGCACACCCTGTCGGGTGAGCACATCCAATAGTGGATTATTATTATTCATGGTTTTACTTTTTGGTTTGAGGTTGATCGGCTCCAGGCTGCGGGGGACACCTGTAAGCACCGGAGCCAAGGTTGTGAGAATTCGAAGTGCCCCCAAGGCACTCCGAAATTTGATCTGCTTGAGGCCGCAGTAGAGAAGGCTGCCTATCCTGATAGCTGGGTCGGGAGAGTCATGCGACTTCCCCGATGTCTTGAAGTTAAGGAATGCAAACGCGGCGTTCCTCGGATGAGTGTGACGCCGCGTCTGCTTGTGTTTTGCTGTTGATTATGAACCAACGATCCAGGTTCAGGGTGAGTGATCCCGACAATTCACCGGGCGGTGAGGATCGCTGTCGGTTGGTGTTTCCTGGAATTGGAGCACCATTTCGCCGGCTTTGGAGTGATTGATCTCAACCCGATGACCGGGCTTGAAGCCAGCTTGTTCGAGCCACTGGCCGGTAAGTCGAATGCGGGGCAGGATCTTGCCGCGGGCAAAGTCGCCGACGGTTTCGATCTTGAGTGTCCGCCGTCTTGAGCTGATGGGAGGATTCGGCCGAGTTAATCGACTGCCGGTCGTCGCCTCCTCTGGTGCGGACGTTACCGAGTTGGCCAGGGCCGAGTTGGGGTCCGCCGGACGTGTCACCGAGAGGGACAAGCCAGTCTGATTGGTTTGGATTTCCATTATGGTTAGTCCTTCCTCAACTCGGATTCATGCGGAGAAGCCGCATGAGTTCGTTCTTCGAGAGACCGTCCGGTTGCGCGCCTTCAGTGTCAAAGCGCACGGTTCTTACTTTGACCGACTGACCCAACCTATGGAGCGCATCGGCTCTTCCTTTGCGTCCTGCCTCGTCTTCGTCGAACATCAGAATGACGTTCCTGAGAGGACTCGATGCTTTGGCGATGAGTTCTGCCTGCCTTTGGGAAAGCATGCTTCCCATGATGGCAACCACGCGCTGATGACCCGCTTGCCAGATTTTGATGCAGGCGAAGAACCCTTCGACAACGACTAACGGTGCGCTGACATCAGCCGTCATCGCCCGGTGCAGGTTGAAGAGCTCCAGAGATTTTCTGAATCCCTTGGGCAGTTTGTATTTCGGCTGGCTGTCGGAGGGTGTGCCCGGCCAACGCGCGGCATAAGCCACCAGTTGGCCCGAGGGGTTGTGGATCGGGATGGCAATCCAACCGGCCAAACTCCCGGTTTTGCAACAGCCAACTCCAAACGTCTGGATCGTTTCCTGGCAGAGACCTCGCTCCACCAGATAGGGATGGGTTCCGTCGAGGTGCGGCAACGTAAACCCCAAAGGTGAGTTTACGGTCGATTCGCAGGATCGATTCTGATTCCGCGACAGGTCTCGTGGCGACGGCGTTGGAATGCCCTTGGCTTCGGCCACGGGCGGCCGAATACCAAACCAATCCTGAATCAGAAGCCCTGCATCACGAATTCCGACGCCCTCCTTGCGGCTTACGAAATCGACAATGCTGCCTCCGACATGACAGTCCCCGAAGCAAATCCAACAGTTCTTGGAAGTGCTCACGCGGAACTGTGATTGATTGTGACCGGCATGAATGGGACAAGCTCCACTGAGGTTGTCCCCGCTCCGATGCAGTCGGTCGAGGAGTCCGTAATGACCCAGAATTTGGACCATGGACACGGACTTCTTTAGGGCATCGAAGCCAATAAACGTTTCTTTGACTTTCATTAGGTTTCCTTTCCCCCAAAAAGCAAAAAGGAGAGCGGGGAGCTCTCCTTTGCCTGGTGAGGATGTTGAGTCGATGGTTAGTTCTTCAGGAGCGTGATGGACCGATTGAAGGCCACCACTTCCGTAGTGAATTTCCGTTCGCCCTTGGTATCGTAGCTTGAGGTGAGGATGCGCCCTTCCAATTCGATATAAGTCCCTTGCCCGTTTTGGACAAGAGATCGTTCCAAATCTTCGGACGGACTGAATACGAGACAGGGGATATGCGTCGCGCGGTCTTTGGACCCGTTCTCGTCGGCGCCCCATTGAGCGGCGATGGTGAACAGCAACACTTTTCGCTCACTGCCTCTGACGACCGCGTTTTTTACTAAGCGTCCGGCTATGGCACAGATGTTCATTTTTTCCTTTCTTGGTTGTTCCGCCTCGCTGTAAGGCCTCTGGAGATTCCGCAACAGGCGGAATGGGCCTTCTCAGACGAATGGGAAAATGGATCGAAGCTCACGCTGACTTGAGGCGTGGTTCGTGGTTTCTGGTGTGTGAATTCGTGAAGCCGGTCTCGTGAGAACGAGACAGACTTTATGAAGCTTACCTGAAAAGGTTAGCGGTGGAATTCACTTTCGAGGGAATAGGAAAGAGCGTGAAACTGCTTGTAGCGTTCGATCAAGTGATCGAGCTTTCGATTGATGTCACTCAACATGAGCCGCAACTCGCGTGCGATCTGCAGGAATTCCTTTCGACACTGGATCGGTTTTCTTTTGGACATATTGAGAAAATGGAAGCGGCCAACTTAAAAAGGCTTGCTGGCAAATGGATCGGAAAGAGCAGAGGCGAGTTCAGGAGTCTCTAGGTGAAGTCTGGCTGATTGCGGATTGACGTTTGCGTTGGATGGCCGCTTCCACTTCCTGAACGCTGGGATGGTGTGCGAGGATGCGGTTGATCGATTCCAGGTTAGTTTGAAGCTGTTCGATGGTTTGAGACATTTTCTGGATGGTTCCATCTTTGATCCGGGTTTCTTGCCGAACCGCAGTCAACTCGTCTTTCAACTGGCTGAGTTCGGTATGGGTGAACTTCTGGTCCAGGTCTTTGGTTTCCATTCCGGCCCGCGAGATGTAAATGTCGGGCATGTTGCTGCTGAATTTCCAGCCGTAGCGATAGCAGAGTTCCTGTCTGTTTAACTTGTTTGCGTAGTAGGTGGCCGAACTGTGCCGGAACAGGTGCGGATAGACGGTACGTTGCAGGACCCTGCGGCCAAGTCGCCGGAGACACATGCGCATGCCGTTGTAGGTCCCGACAAAAACCGGGTCCTGAGCCTTCACCCCGGTAGCGATGCGCTCCCTCAAATACTCCTGGACTGAGTCGAGGCTGTAGCGCCAGTAGAGAGATATGGTCCGGCCTTTGGTTTTGGAGTATTCCTCCTTAAGGGTGATTTTGACGAAGTTTTCCTTCCCCTCCGGCAGATGGATGTCTTCATAACGAATGTTCAGGAACTCCTGGGCGCGAGCGCCCGAGTCGAACAACAGGCAGACGAAAAAGCGCTGTTCAGCGGTCCGACACTCCCGATAAAGCAGTTCCACTTCTTGTTCCGACAGGAAATCCGGGGTTTTGGGTTTGTCGCGGGTGTCGAGCCAGCCGACCAAAGGAAGGGCGGCGGCGGTGCCCAATCGCCATTTGAGAAAAATTTTGAGGCCCTTGCGGAAGTCCGTCTTGGTCGCGTGGGCGTAAGGTCTTCCCTTGATCTGGCTAATGATCTGGTCCCCAGCCAGCGCTTTCTCGAATCGCTCGATGTCCTTCTCCGTGATACGGGGAATGGGTTTATTCAGGAATTCCAGTGGAAGCTTCAGCATGTCGAGATACTTGCAGAGCCGCCTGTCCGAAATGCGTCTGCCCCTATTGACCTTTCCCACCGCGGCTTCTTCGAGGAATGTCTGCAAATCCCGCTGAACCACCACCGGAACCTTCCATCTCTTAATCCCGCGCAATCGGGAGGCCAGGTCGTCGTACATAACGCGGATGATTTCAGGCATGAATGTGATCAGGGCTGGAACTACTTAAGCCTTTCGGAGAATCGAACAGAAATGTGCGACGCCCACGCCGGGAGTTGAACAATTCTGTTCGACGCCCAGATCCAAGACTAGGCTCTTAGCTTTGGAAGTTTCTAAAAAGACGGACGCGAAACTCTGCGAAGCATAGGGAGGGCTGTGAATTCCGCCGTAACGATGCTCATTGCTTGCCTTGCTGGTCAGTTGATCGCTGAGCACGTTGATCCTTTTCCGAAGCAATCGTCCGCCAGATTTATTTAGTCAGAAGCAAGCGTAGCCGTAGCCCTGCGCAGATCTGCCCTTTCGGACCAGGCCACGGCTCTTCGCACACCGCGCAAGCCAACCGACTCTCGTCTGGCGAAGTTGGTGAGCGCGAACCAGGCTAAACCATTGACGATTCCAACCGGAGGCTCTCCAGGAGAAACCACCATTAAGACAAATATCATTTTGCAGGGCGACGCCTTGCAGCAGCTCAAAAGTCTCCCGAGCGAGTCGATAGACTGCGTCGTGACCTCTCCGCCGTATTGGGCCTTGCGGGATTACGGTGTCGAAGGTCAGGTTGGTTTGGAACCGACGGTCAATGATTACTTGATCAAACTCCGCGCGATTTTTGATGAGATCCAGCGCGTGCTCAAACCCACCGGCACCTGCTGGGTGAATCTGGGCGACACTTATTCGTCCTACCGTCTTGGGAGCGGTGATCCCGATGGGTGGAATCATGGGAGAGGCTGCTGCTCGAATAAGCGGATCGAAGTTGACCGGCAGGGGCACAGTCCGGTCCGGGCACCAGTTCCAAAGAAATCCCTGTGCCTCGTGCCATTTCGGTTCGCCATCGACATGGTCGATCGCGGGTGGATTCTGCGCAACGTGATCGTTTGGCATAAACCCAACGGCTTGCCTCAAAGTGTGAGGGATCGCTTCTCCGTGGATTTTGAATACTTGTTCTTCTTCACCCGATCACCTGATTATTTCTTCGCACCGCAATATGAACCGCACAAGGACACCACCCGCCGGCGTGTTGACTCATTTCTTCGGCGCAACGAGAAATTCGATCCATCTCGGCATAAGATCGACACCACTGACGTCCGGACAAGCCCATTTGCCGTCCTGGAGCGGATCAGTCGCCATGGCCTCCATCCGCTCGGCCGAAACAAGCGCTGCGTGTGGGCGATTCCGACGCAACCATTCGAGGGCGCTCATTTTGCGACCTTTCCCGAAAAGCTGATCGAAACGACGATTCGAGCGGGTTGTCCCGAGTTCGTCTGCACGCGTTGTGGCGCTGCACGCAAAGCGATTTATACCCAGACTGAGAACTACGCGGGCTTGCTCCAAGAAAACAAGGCCCACGGAATTAACCGACGGGCCTCGGTCCCCAAGCGAACGGTGGAGTTTCCGCCCGACCATAAATCCGTCAAGAAAAGCGTCACAGCCTCCTACTTTCTTAACGGTTACACCGATTGTGGATGCGGTGCAGGCTTTACTCCGGGCATTGTGCTCGATCCGTTCTTCGGCGCAGGCACCACGGGAGTCGTCGCATGCAAACTGGGGCGTCGGTTTATCGGGATCGAACTCAATCCTGAGTATGTCCGAATGGCCAAACGACGGATCGCGTCCCGTGCCGGTGAAGCATCCGAGGGCGCTCGCAGAAAGAAAGCAAAGGCTTGATCGCCGAAACAATCTTGAGATCTGTCAGAAGGTCGGACCTGGACCAATTTTGAGTTTGGGTACGATGCTGACCTCACATACCGGCGATCTGTGCTGTTTCAGATTCTTACTGAATTGCGCTTCTTTCCTTTCCTGGCTGGCCTTTCAGAATGCGCAACACAGCCTCCAGCACTTCAAGGGGATAGTCGTCAAGGTCTAGCTTGGCTGCATTGTCCGAGCGCTGCCTCGACTTGGTCCTGTCGTTGTGGCTCTTCTGTCGCGAGTTGGAATCTGGTGTTTTCATTAGATCACTCAATCAACAATACAACTAAAAGCTTGAACTCAAAGAGTTCGGAACTTTGGGTAGGTTCGGTGGTTTCAGGCAATGATCTCCCACACATATACATGTGTATTCAATCAGACTTTTTTCGCAGGAAGATGCGGTAGGGCCGATGGGACTTGTTTCTCCGGGCGCTCTGGCGGTCATACCAGATGGGAGGATCAGCATTTGCACCCACAGGCACGCTATTGGCCAAGTAGCGGAGTGCGAGGCTCACGGCATGGCCACTGCGATTGCACAACTTCATCAGGCGCGACAGGCTTAACGGGAACCGATAACAAGGTCGAGTTCCGGAAAGGTGCTGGTAATAGAAAACGATCTTCTCATAAACAAGCTCAAGAAGCCGGGTTTGCCGGGCATCCAGTTCTTCAACGATGCCCGACTGAATCCAAATCCGTCTCTCCATTCTCTTTGCCTCCTTCAAAGTCAGCCTTATCTTTACTTCGCTGAGTTGGAACCAATGGGAACCGCACAAAACAGGGTCCAGTGCGCCCTTTAATCTTGACGATGCCCTCACCTACGGCCAAGCGGTCCAAGAAGCCCTCGTCCTCTCGGTCCAGGAACAATGCGCGCCGAGCCGTGACGATATCCTCCTCATGTTGGAGCCCAAGGTAGATTTGGGTGTTGCAGTTTCCCAAGACGTAAACGGGGACCATGGACGGGTGCTGGGTGATCGTGACCAATCCTTCGCCAAAGCTGCGAATCTCGCGGAAGACATTCTCCAAGCTATTGCTCGTCTGCTTGTCAACCTGAGTACGTGCGAAAAGGTTGTGGGCCTCCTCCAGAACGGTGATATGCCGCAAGGTGTTCGACTCGCCTTGGCCCAGGCGATAGAGGTGAATCCAGCGCAAGAAAATGTCGCTCAGGAAAACTCGGAGCGGCTTGGGCAATTCTTGATCGAGTTCGAGGATGACGGGTTGTTCCAAAAGCTCTTCTAGTTTGATCGGATGCCGAGCATTAAAGGCACCCGAGGCAGGTCCGAAGGTAAAGGTCTTGAGAATGCGGGAACAACTATCCTGCCATAACATGCGCCGACCCTTAAACTGAACGCGTTCCAGTTCCTGGCTTACGTCAAAGAAGTTGGGGTATTGCTCCGGTTGTCCTGAATAAAACCCGCATTTCTCGAATTCTTTATCGAACAACTCGATGAACACATCGGCCACACCAGGGCCGGAGATGTGAGATTTTTCCAACGCTTCCGCCACCACGCTGATCCAGGTCTTGGGATGAACTCCCGGAGGCCCGCGCAGGGGATTCCAGTTGAACGCACCGCCTGTCTTGCGTCCCACCGCATAGACTTTGATCTTCTGCACACCGGTTACCGGCAAACTCCGCAAAGTTCGATAACTTCGCTTCCAGTCCATTACCAGGAATGGGATGCCCTTGGCCAGCAGCCCTAAGAGCAACAGTTGCGCGACATTGGTCTTACCCCCGCCAGTAATGGAAAAAATCCCGATGTGCTTGATGAAGTTTTCTCGTCGGAGATAAAGCGGGTAGAGCGGTTTAATTCCGTAGAAAAGTGTTCCAAGCAGGAACTCGCCGGACGCCGATTGAGCACTTGGCGGTGGTAACAGAATCGTTTCGTCTGCCGGACCGTGCCCCAAATATTGGATGGCCAGCAGGTGGATGAGCGATTCGGTCTCGCGCTTGGATTCGAGCGTCTCCGCGGTGACGTACGCCTGCCAGAGGACGTCCGCTTTCCGTCCGAGCAACGGTTTCAACTTTCTACAGATCGCTTTGAGTTCTTGTTCCAACATGGTTCATGAAGATGGCCCTGGAGCGGGCTTGTTCGTGGGCTTCCCAGATGGCCAGGAAATCGCGCATGACCAGGACAATGTCCTTCCAACAATCAACATCCTGAGAGCGCAGCTCTTTCTTCAGTTCCAATTGTCGTTGGTAAAGCGGAACTTTTTCCCGGTGTTCACGTTGATGGTAATTGGCCTGCCGAGTGAGGCCGTGGAGAATTTCTTGGAGTGAGCTTTGATCCTGCCGGATGCGAGTGAGATTGACCTCGCGGAGATTCAAGCGCTGCAGAATCTCCGCCGTCAGCACCTCCAGCTTTGTTTTGAGGATTCGTCCTTTCGAGTGGAGCAGGTTTTCGAGGGCACCAGGAGTGTCACCAGGTGTATCCTCACGCACCAGGTCAGTTCCATTGTTCGGAAAATAATCAGCCATCTCAGCGAGGAGAGAAGCCGTCGTTAAAAGTCTTGCTGCGATTTGGTTCGGAAGTTTTTGGCAACGATCTGACCAATTTCTCCGAAGGATTTGTGCACAAGGTTTATTAACTCTGGAGTGACGACACAGGCGATGAACCAACTCGAAAATGACCTGAAGTGGCTCCGACGGGGTGGCCAGCGTTCGGCTCTCGCGCAGGTCCTGAAAAAACCCATGACGGCAACTCAACTTTGTCTGGCGGCGCGCCCCCTGAGTCCCCACGTTCAACTCCGGGACATCTGGTTTTTGATGAAACAATTTGAAGAGCGAGGGTTGGCCCTGTGCCTTAGTCCTCGGCAGAAAACGGGGCGGTTGTTCTGTCTGACAGATCACGGTCGCCAGGTGGTTGCGCACGGATTGGGAGTCCACGTCAAACCCATCGCGCGCCGTGTCAATTGGAAAAAGTATTCGCTCGTGGTGCGCGCGCGAATTCGAAAATTGACGCTGCTCGTTTTAGCCAAACTGACGGAAAGGCGCGATGCCATGGTTTCCGCCGCGGAGCTTCGGAAAATTTTACGTGAAGAGTATCCTGTCGGGTTGAATCCGGTGATTCGGGCCTTAAAGGAACTGCGAAGCCATGGACTCGTCGTTATCGCCGGAACGAAGAACAGCGGTCGCAACGCGTATCGGCTCACCTTAGCGGCGCGAAGAATCGTAACGCAGTTGCTCGCCTGAGCCGCATGCTGGCCATCGCAGACCAGGCAGGTTGATTCAGAGGAGGCCCCGATGGAACAGGGTGCAGCGTCAAGATGCCGGCACGACGCAAACCTTTTTAAAGCTGACTACCCTGTCGAATTGAATCATGGCGATTGATATTCACCGGCTCGTCGCGGCGATTAGGCCGGAAGTGTATTGTGAAAAAATCTCTTGTAAGAAGGTGAAGGAGATTCTTACCAGCGAGGCAATTACCAGCAGGGCGGCTTGCCTGAAGGCTGCCAAAGTTGCCATCCCGCGTGAACCCAATGCAATCGATTTGCCGATCCTGGAGGAGATGAACACGTTCACGTGTCCCGGATTCCGGAGTCCGATCGAACGGCATCAGATCACCTTCGATGATCTCGGGCGTCCTCTGGAAGGGCTTTACTTCTGGCTTTTGGATTACATGGCCGACACGGAAGGATGGAAAGTCACCAAGCTGGTTGACAACCTGGCGCTGAATCCAGCAACCGATCTTCATTCCAATATGCTTCAGCAAACAGTCAGTGCTCAGAATGAGGTTATGAGAATCCTCCGCGCTACCCAAAATAATTTAGGTGAAATCCTAAAACTGACCGAGGATTTGAAAGCGGAGAGGGAATGGCTGGCGTTGTTTGAGAACGCACGCTCCGAGAACGCCTCAAGACGAGAAGCGGCGCTTGCCAGCCTTCGCAGGCTGCAACAATCGGAGCACAGACCACAAACGAAGGATTCGTTTGAATTGAGTCCGACACCGTTTGGGTTGGGCGGGTTCGATGGGGACAAGGATGAAAATGAAAAAGGCGAAGAACCGAGCTATGGGGCGGCTGGTTTGGAGGCCCAATCGCACCTCGATTCCTGGCTGCACGCTTCCGAAGCCCAACTGCGGATGCGTTACCAGATTGATAAGGCTCGCGGTCGAACCCTGTTGAATTCGCTCAAACTATACGCCCGTTGGCTGCAACCACTCCTCAGAGCGACAAATCACTTTGGCTACCCTGGTCAAAAGAATGCATCGGCCATCTCGGGTTTTAATACCGCGTTGATCGAGTTAATTCTTACGGGTGAGGAGACCTATCCATTGCCTGAGGCCATTCAGCAGGGCGTCTTGCCCAAAAGCTTTGGCAGTTCTGATTGCCTCCAATATGTTAGTGTCGTGGTTATCGAAGTCGCGTTTCGAGCCGTGCCGGAGAAGCATCGGTCAGGAGGTTTTGGTTATACCGGGCGAGCCGACATCACTTTCACGAGTTATGGACTGCGTAGAGACGAATTGAAGGCCCTGTCCTCCCAATTGGACCAGGATGCGCTCGCTGATCTGATGACTTTCTCAGGCTCGAACGACACCGAGGATTTTCAGAAGTTGGTCAGACTGATCGAGGAAATGGTGGAGGATGAGGGAGTGCAATCGCTGGACAAACAATCCGATGATGGTAATCCTTTCAGCGCACTTCTTTCTTTAGTTACTTCTTGGTTTCACCCCAAAGAAGAAGCAGCGATTCCGTCAGAGAATCCCGCTATGCCGCTGCCGAAGGATTCATTCAAAGGGAGTGTAGTTCGCTCGCAAGCCATCCTTCGAGCACGCCGGAACTGTCAGAGGCTCTATCAGCAATTCAAAGCGACCGTCAGCAGCGTGGCCATTCATGGCTAGCACTGAGAATCGATGCATGTCGAAGCGGGTTCAGCGGCTCTGTCGGACTCTGGCAACCAACAGGTCATGCAGTTTTCACATCGTCCATCCGGGCTTCAGGCAAGAGTGCATCAGAGTTGCCGAAGTCCACTGCCTCAACCGGTTCGACCGGTGACCTTCCGATGCTGAAATAGTGAAACCCCGCATCCGAAGCGGTTTTCGGGACGAGGATGTTCCGTCCGTCAAACACGACACGGCCTCTCATTCGTTTGCCAATCCATTTCCAATCCACGGCAGCAAACTCAGGCCAATCCGTGAGAATCAAATCAAAACTCCGTCAACACCATCACACGCTGCGTAAACGGATTTACAGTAACTCACCCGCAAGCCTAACACTTGCTTAGCGCTTTCCTGAGCCGCAGGATCATAAACATTGACGTTCGCGCCAGACGCGAGCAGTTGCTGAACATTAACCATGGCTGGAGATTCCCGGATGTCGCTGGTATGCGCTTTGAAGGATAATCCAAGGCATCCGAACGTTCGTCCGGATATGTCATCTCCGAAATACTGGCGGACTTTATCCAAGAGCGTGAGTTGCTGGCGGCTATTGACCTCAATGGCCGCGCGGATGATCTGCAAGTCAAGTTCTATGACCTGGGCTATGCCTATCTATCAGGCGAGGATCTCGCGGATGACCGTCCCGCCCGTATCGGTTAATTGTTTGAAACGACCGGCATGGTAGAACGTGAGCTTCGATTGGTCGAGGCCGAGCAAGTGCAGCAAGGTGGCGTGAACCTCTTTCAGACTTTGCCGCTGTTCGGCTGCCTTGTTACCGATCTCGTCCGTTGTGCCGATGAGCGTTCCGCCGGCGATGCCGCCTCCGGCGAACCACATGGTCATGGCCCCGGGATTGTGGTCCCGGCCGGGCTTGTTTTTCTTGTGGTTGCCCTCGTTGGTGTCGGGAGTGCGGCCAAACTCGCCGCCCCAAACCACCAGGGTTTCGTCCAACAACCCGCGTTGCTTGAGATCCTGAATCAGTCCGGCGATGGGAACATCCACCTTCTCGGCCGCGGCGCGATGGCCCTTGAGAATCTCATCGTGCGAATCCCATCCCCCCGACCACAACTGCACGAAGCGCACGCCGCGCTCCACCAGGCGGCGGGCCAGGAGACAGCGCGTTCCGAAGGCTTTGGTCTTTTCCTGATCCAAGCCGTAAAGTTTACGGATCGACTCCGGTTCGCCCTCGATGGAGAGCGTGCCCGGCACCTCGGATTGCATCCGGAATGCGAGTTCGTAACTCGCCATGCGTGCCTCCAGATCCGGATGGGTGGGATTCCGCTGGCGGTGTTCGCAGTTGAACATCTGCAACAGATCAAGACTGCCACGCTGGCGCTCACGGCCGACCTCCTCGGGCGGTTGCAGGTCGAGGATGGGAATGGCGCCGCTACGCAATTGGGTTCCCTGGTAACAGGTGGGAAGAAAGGCGTTGCCCCACGTAGCCGTGCCGCCAAAAGGTTGTCCGTCCCGCAGCACCACAAAGGCGGGGAGATTCTGGTTCACCGATCCAAGGCCATATACCACCCAGGAACCGATCGAGGGGCTTCCTTGGAAGGCATTCCCGGTCAGGAACTGGAACAGGGCGGCCGGATGATTGTCGCTCTCGGCATAGACCGAACGAACGAAGGCGAGGTCATCCACGCAGGTCGCCATGTTGTTGAACAGTTCGCTGACGTCCCTCCCGCACCGGCCATAGCGCTGAAATTCGAACGGGGAGGCCGTGAAAAAACGGTCGCCATTGTTCTGATTCGACTTTTGCTTGTCGTCCCGCTTGAAAGTTTTTCCAACCAGTTCCTTCAGCTTGGGTTTGGGATCAAACGTGTCCATGTGGCTGGGCCCGCCCTCCATCATGAGAAAAATGCAGGACTTGGCCCGCGCCGGAAAATGCGGCTGTTTGGCCAGCAGCGGATTGAGGGTAGGTTTAGTCCCCAGCACTTCGGCGGCGGCGGCTCGATCCTGATTCAGCAACCAGCTCAAGGCCACGGAGCCGACGCCAGAGCCAAGTTGGTAAATGAACCCGCGCCGGTCGAGGAGGCTGGCTTCCGGAAGGGGACCGGCATTCGAAAGACTGTGCGTTTTCATGATAGTTAACTCAGATTTTTGCCGCGCCAAATCTCCGCGACCCATCTCGTTGTGCTTCGGTTTGGTCTGGCGATGGCATCGGTTGCGAGTTGAAGGACGAGATTCGCATTATTCCAAATACAGAAATTCATTGGCGTTCAAGGCCACCAGGCAAAAGTCCGCCAGCGCCTTCGAGGGTTCGCTGTCGGCTGTTTCCGCGCCGGACTGTTTCTCGAGGAAGCGGGCGCCCGCATCGAGTTCCGACGTGGTTGGCTTTCTTCCGAAGGCAAAGCTGAAGACCCATTCCACCTGACGGCGCGGAACCGGACCGGCTTCGCGCTGCACGCGCCGGGCAAAATGCCGGCTCGTTTCGTAGGCAAAATTGCTGTTAAAAAGAGTGAAGACCTGCGGAGTGGTCACCGAAGCGCTCCGGCGGGGGCACGAAGTGGACATGTCGGCTGCGTCAAAGGATTCCATCATTGGGACTATCAGATTGCGGCGTTGAAACTGGTAGAGGCTGCGGCGGCGGCGCTGGTCTTCTTCGGAAGGGTCCCATTTAAACATGGAGAAATCTCGCCCCATTTCCGGGGGCAGTTCTTCAAAAAAGCCGGGGCCGCCCGGGACGAGCAGTAATCGGCCGCTCACGGCCAGCATCGAATCCCGAAGCACTTCGCCCTCGAGCCGTCGGAAATGAGCGCGCCACAGCAGCCGATTGTCGGGATCAATTTTGGCGCACGCATCGTGTGAAGGATGGCGGGAGGAAAGCTGGTAAGTTCGCGACAAGAGCAGCATCCGGTGCAGAGGCTTGAGCCGCCAGCCGTTTTCGATCAAGCGCGTCGCCAGGTAATCGAGCAATTCGGGGTGGCTCGGGCCGGACCCGTTTACGCCAAAATCATTGGCCGTGGCGACAATCCCTGCACCAAAGTGGTACTGCCAGATCCGGTTGACCAGCACACGGGCGGTCAGCGGGTTCTTCGGGCTGGCGATCCATTGAGCCAGAACCTTGCGCCGTCCGGCGGGCGCAGATTTCAGTTTGGGCTGTTCTTCGAAACATTCCGCCGACCACGCCGGGACAGCGGAGAGGAACGCCGGCGTCACTTTTTGTAGTGGAGAAGTCACGCTCCCGCCCTTGAGCACGCGAGTCTCCGGGACCGGTTCCTCGTCCGAGGGATTGGCTACCGCGCAGGCCACGGCTTTGAAACGCGCAGGGCCTTTGAACTCACCCACCGCCATCTTCAGCTTGTTGAATTGATCTATTTCGTCCTTGGTGTAGGAGGGATCCTTGCCAAAGGCTTCATCGAATTGCTTGTCGTCCACGTCGGTGGCTGGCTTCTTAAGAATGGACGCGACCTTCGGTCTGAGGGAATTTCTAAACTTGGACAAGGCGCGCTGTCGCCGGAGCATTTCTTCCTCGGCTTTGGCGTATTGCGCGTGGAACTCACCGCGTTTTTCCGCCTCGATAAATTTGGCGGCGGGCTCCGCGCGCTTCAATGGGGCGAGAAACGCCTGCAGGCTGTAATAATCCTCGATGGAAACCGGGTCATACTTATGATCGTGACACCGGGCACAGCCCACCGTGAGACCCAGGAAGACGGACCCCACCGCGTCGGTGATCTCGTTGAGGTAGTCCTGCTGTTTGTTTTCCGGCACCATATTGTCGGCCTCCCAGGGACCGAGCCGGTAAAAGCCGGTGGCGACGATTCCCTCGCTCCCGGCTTCCATTTCATCGCCTGCCAGTTGCTCGCGAATGAAGCGGTCAAATGGCCGGTCCTCATGGAACACGCGGACAACATAATCCCGGTAGCGCCAGAGCGTCGGACGTTCTTCATCAATGGCAAAACCGTCGGTCTCGGCAAAGCGGACGACATCGAGCCAATGCCGCGCCCATCGCTCGCCGTAGTGCGGCGAATCGAGCAAGCGATCCACCACGCTTTCGTTGGCCTGCGGCGAATTGTCGGTCAGGAAAGCTTCGATCTCTTCAGGCGTGGGAGGCAGACCGGTCACATCGAAAGTTGCGCGGCGGAGGAACGCACGGCGGGTGGCCAGAGGCGCTGGCTCGATGCCTTCGGCATCTTGCTTGGCAAAGATAAAATGCATCGATGGGTGTCAAGACCAGGCCGGCTTGTTTCACCTCGGGAACGGCGGGATTGGCAATTGGCTTGAACGCCCAGTCGCTCTTGCCTGGGCTCCGCCCGGTTTTGGGCGCCTCCGGCGGATTTTGCGCTGACAGATCGAGGAGGCCGGCCAGCAAGGCTAGACAGATCCCCACCCATGCCACCCGGATTGGTCGAGAACCGACACTGGCACTGTGAGGCCTTCGCCAGGACCTGAATCCAGGTATCGTTGTGCTATGACTCATTTCGGTTATTTGCGCGCCTCACGAAATCTCGGGTTGGGCGCGACGCCAACAAGCTTTGAAGCGTTGTTGGCAGGATTAGTTAGCAGATTCCCGCGCTCGATTCAACAAGTCCTTTTGTTGCGCACTCGAGCCGCCCTGCATACGGCAAAGTTAGGCGGCACTGCGATTGTCGTGCTTCAAATCCTCTAGTTGGCAGTCACGATTCCTTGCGGGGCGGCTGGCGGAGCTGCTTGGCTCCTGACCGCGAGGGCCGCTAGGAAGACCAACGCACAGTGCATGAAGCTGGGCACGTCCTTCCCCACCTTGCGTTCGATCACGCCGGCGGCGCGGCTCGGCGGGTCGTTGGCAAGACCACAGGCCAGCACAGCGGTCGTGAACCACGCCAGGAGTGCGAGAAGGAGAGCCGGGAAGCAGCGTATGGCCATGCTCCGTTCGACGGCGAGACTAAGACGCTTTCTGGAAGCGGTGCGGTTGAGGGAGAATTGCTTTTGCGCCGGGTTCATTTCTGGTGACTTTCTGCCGGCGTGAGCGGGCGTCAAGCGCGCTTCTCGGGCTTCCCAACTGCGGCGCCATTTGTCGCCAATTTAGTATCCGAACTAGTTCGCGCCGCAGTGATTTCAGTGGTCGTAGCGATTCACACCAACGCAGTCGTCACTGTGCCAAGACAACCGAAATCGGCCAATACTCGGCTGCCGGGTTCGATCGCGATCGGGACGACCGTCGTCCCCGTTGTAACAATATCTCCCGATTTCAAACCCGGGCCGTGGATTCGGAGTTCATTCGCGATCCAGTGCATCGCGAGTCTTGGATCGCCCAGAACATTGGCACCCCTCCCGTCACGAATCGGACTCCCATCGAGCTGGACCCGGACCACGTGCGCGGCAAGGTCGAGGCGCCGCCAATCGTTCACCGGTTTGCCGAGCACAAACTGGAAGGCGCAAGCGTCGTCGGCAATGAGCTGTACGTCGCCGACCACACAAAAGTCGTGGTAACGCGAGTTCGGAATTTCGATCGCAGGATGCAGCGTGTCGATGGCATCCACGACTTCGTTGAGCTCATAGGGTTGCTGCTGCGGAGGCAAATCATGCCGAAGGCGAAAGGCGAACTCGGCTTCGGCGACGCGCATCCCATTGTTTCCCAATCGAATCGACGCGCCGTCAGGATGGACGCGATCAGCGAGCAGTCGTCCGGCCAGTGGTCCGTCAACGCGCAGGTGGGCCTGTCCTGCCTGGCTGGTCGCCGCAATTTTCCACCCCAGCGTTCTTTGGCCCGAGCCATCGGCCAATTGACGTTGCACTTCGTAGCCCTCCGCGCGGTTCTTGGGCCGAAATTCCTTCGGAATCGAGTCGATCCGGCGTTCCTCAATCCAGGCGCGCCAGATCCAATCGGCGGCGAGTTTCACGTCTTGGGTGTTCATGAGTCTCGATGACTGAGCTCCAACGCTTGGTGGTTAGACCGATCTGCGATGAAACTCTCCGTTCTTGACGACGGCCAGCAGTTTGCTCCGGTCGAGTAATACGTTCGGATCCGCCAACGGATCGCCTGCGACCAAAAGCAGGTCGGCCAGGAAGCCGGGTTGAATCTGTCCCAATTCGTTCGGCAGATCCATGGCGGCACCGCCATGCTTGGTCATGCTCAGGATCGCTTCCATCGGGGTGAAATCGCAATAACGGATGAGGTGCTGGATGTCGCGGGCATTTTCGCCGTGCGGCGTCACAAAGAATCCGTAATCACCACCTCCAAGGATTCGAATGCCTCGTTTCCTCAATTCTTTCAGCCCGCGAGCGGCCGCAGCCAATTCATCGCGGAATCCGAACTCCTGAACCTGCTGTTCGGTGAACCATTTCGAACCGTTGTAGGCGGCCGTAGCTGTGAAGCCGAGGTTGGGACTCACAAATACCCAGTCTTTGCTGGCTTCCAGCAAGTCGATCGCCTCTTCGTCGGCAAAGTTCGCGTGATAGATCACTTTCACGCCGTACTTCACCGCCAGCTTGACCGAGCCGGCGCTTCGCGCGTGAGCGCTCATCCGTTTGCCATGCGCCTGCACGACTTCGGCAGCGGCGGCGACCTCCGACTCGCTCATCACGGTGCTGTGCGACGGTGCATGTGGGACAAACGTGTCGCCTGAAATCACGAGCTTGATGATGTCCACTCCCTCGCGGATGAGCTCACGTGTCACGCGCCGAAATTGCTCCGGCCCATCGAGGGTGATGGCCATCGAGGTCATATGTGGCATGTGCTGCGTGCGCATGTCGCCGAGTCCGCCGGTAACCGTGAGCCATGGACTGGCCGCCAGCAGGCGTGGTCCGGGAATCTCGCCCTTCTGGATGGCGTTGCGGATGACGACATCCGTTCGTGGCTTGGCCGAAGCAGCGCTGATACAGCTCGTGATCCCGCAGTCGAGGTAGAGCTTCGCATTCCGGACCGCGATGAGCGTGGTTTCCTCAGGCGGAACCATGCCGATCTTCGCGAGGTCATCGGCGTTATCGATGCTCAGGTGCGCGTGCGACTCGACCAGGCCGGGCATCAACGTGGCGCCCCGGCCATCGACCACCGCAGCTTCGTCAGGCGTGGCCCGCGCCGGAAAGCGCACAACTTCGACGATGCGATTCCCTTCGACCAAGACTTCCCCCGGGAAGGGTCGGCGCCGGTGCAATCGAGAATCCGAACAGACGTGAACAACGTTTTTGTCATGGCGAAACCTTTCAATCCTGGAACAAAACGACCTTATCGGATGATTCGAGTTGTGCCAAGCATGTTGGCTTTGCCGAGTTGGGTCGCTCGGTCAACACGCTCTCCGCCTGCCGGGATCCGAGAAAACCGCCGACGGCTTGCGTGTAATCCAGCGCCGCTTCGGTCCGAGTATGAACGCTCAGCTTGAACGGCTGGTGTCTCCGCTCTTCCCGGGAGGCACCGTCCGCTGGCCCGATTTCATCTTGGAGGAATTTCGTCCCGCGCTCCCTTGCGGCCTCCGCGAGATAGTTGTCAACATCTGTGGATTCGACTACAAGCAACAAATGATTCTGCCTGCGTCCATTCCATGAAGACCCCATTTGATTCTATGACCTTCCGTCCGCGTCGTTCGGCGGCGGCGGCTTTTACACTGATTGAACTTCTGGTGGTCATCGCCATCATCGCCATTCTCGCGGCCATGCTCCTCCCGGTGCTGGGCCGGGCGAAAGAGAACGCCAAGCGCGCCGCGTGCTTGTCGAATTTGCGTCAGTGCGGCCTGGCGCTGACGATGTATGAAAGTGATTCCGGACGTTACCCGATGCCGTGTTTCGAAGCGGGCACGTTCGGCGGTTTCACAGGCCACCCTGTGACGCAGATGTTGGCGGATACGCGGGGCGCCTATGGAGGTCCCCCCTATGACATGCGTGTCGGGCTCCAGAGTTACATCGGGGAATTTCGCGCCTGGTTTTGCCCGTCCCAGCCTCCACGGTTCGATCCCGGCGCCGTGCCGATTCCGGTGCAAAAGGGCTACATCTTCGGCGGGTACGTTGGCTTCTACGGCAAAGCCTACGGGAAGAATCGCCAATACCTCCTGCGGACGACCGACGAATGGCTGGACAAAGCGGACAAGCCTCGCACCGCTCTGATGGCGGATATCTTCTATATCAACGAGGGCGAGAAGATAACTCGGATCAATCACATCAACATGGGATTCCGGTCCGGCGCGATCGTGGCCACCGGGACCGGTCCGGGCTACTATACGCAGGCGGTGATCGAAGGAACCAAACCCGATCCCCGCTTCTATGGCGCCACTCTTTTCACGGACGGATCTGTCCTCGGAGGAAAGTTAGGCCGATTGGAAGCTGTGGATGTGGCATCGCCGGGCGGGGGCGAGACGCACTGGCTCTTCAAGCGGTGAACCGACACGGCGGAGTGTCCACGGACCTGGGACGGCTCTGAAAATTCATCATGTGCTGCTTTCCAACGAAAGTCATGAAACCGTCGGATCGCACTCCTGGGACAACAGCCTCCAAGAGCCGGCGATGGTTATCGGTCGCCCTCGTCGCCGGCAGTGCTTTTTTTGGCCCGGCTGGAGTTTCGGCGCTTCTCCATGCCGCCACCAACACGCCGGCTGTCATGGAAATTCAGATCGGGCAACGACAACTGTTCCTCGACGACTTTGGCATTGCCAGCCTGGACCGGTTGACGGACCCTGCATCAGCCTGTGAAGAAAGGGGCGGTGATCCGTCCCAACCGAGAGCGGGGTGAGACAGTTCTGCAGACACGGAGCGCTCCCGCCTGGGACCCAAAGGCCGGCGTGTTCAAACTTTGGATGATCACCTCCGCCACACATTCAGGGACGACTTACGCTGAGAGCGAAGACGGGTTGCATTGGCGCAAGCCTTCCTTGCGCCAGCGCGCCCTGGATGGCTCCCTGGAGAATAACATCGTCACTCTCGATCCCACGCTGGAATGGCCGGCCAACGCGATGGAGAACGTCGTGTATGATCCCGACGATCCGGATTCCTCGCGGCGCTTCAAAGGCTTTGCGCACTGCTTCGGGCGGGAGCCGATCACCAGTCCGGACGGCATTCACTGGCGCAAACTGAACGTGCCGCCTCTCCCGAGCAGCGATGAATCCAACTTGAGCTACGACGGGCAGACGCACACCTTCATCGCCACGCTCAAACATGGCGGTCCCAACGGGCGCTCGGTTTATCTCTCGACCAGCACGAATTTTGAACAGTGGACCAAGCAGGAACTGATTTTTCATGCGGACGATCTGGACCAGATGCTGGGACGAACGAACATCGCACGGCACTACGCCAATCCCGGTCTCGATCCGCCCATTTTTAATTTCCCCAAGGACTACCATGTGGACATCTACAACATGGGCGTCTTTCGCTACGAGGGAATGTACATGGGACTGCCCTCCGTCTATCACAAGACAGGCCAGGTGCCGGGCGATTGGCCTGGATTCGCGGACTGGGACGTTTCGAAGGAGCAAATGGCCGCTTATCGCAAGAGCGGCGATTGGGCCGGCTTTCATCACGTCCAACTCGCCTGTAGCCGCGATCTGCGCCACTGGCAGCGGCTCGGCGATCGCCGCCCATTCCTGGACCTCTCGCCGGCAGGTTCGGGCGCGTATGATCTGGCCACCATCATCGGGCCATCCTCCCCCGTTGTGCGGGGCGATGAACTCTGGTTCTACTACACGGGCCTCAAAAAATATGGTGGCCCGACAGCGCAGCACGGGCCGGAAGCCGATCAGGGGGCGATTTGCCTGGCCGTGCTGCGGCGTGACGGCTTCATCTCGCTGGACGCGGGTGACCAGCAGGGCAGCGTCACGACCCAACTCTTCAAGTGGCCGCCGGGCGAACTTCGTCTGAATGCGGATGCGTCTCGCGGATTCGTTCAAGCCGCGCTACTCGATGGGAACGGGCAAGTTTTGTGTGAAACCCAACCGATCTCTGGGAATCAACTCCAGGGCAGGATGAGTTGGACCAGCCCGCCACCGAATGGCGGTTCGAAGGTTCGCCTCAGGCTCACGGCGCGTCGTGCCGCCTTGTTCTCATACTGGTTTGAGTGAATGGAGATGGCTGAAATTGTGAAGAGACGAAATTACTTTCCAGTCTTCGCTCTAACCGCGGCGCTGGCGTTCGGGTCCGCCACCGGATGTCAAAAAGGCCGAACCGAAGTGCCGCCTTTCTTCCCCGCCGCCAAAGCGCCGAACTACGAAGGCCTGGTCTCGGCGGTGTGGGTCAAGGCGTTAATCGACTTTCACCAACCGAACCTCCAATCGCCCCGGACGCCCACTTATCGCAACAACCACTTCGTCATTCTTGAAGCGAGCTGGGCCAACATCGACAAGGCGGAAGACTATCGGCGGGGTCACATTCCCGGGGCGATTCACCTCAATACCGATGAGTTGGAAAACGGTTTTCCCCGGTGGAAGTTGCGACCGGAAAGAGAACTCCAGCAAGTGATTGGTCAACATGGCATCACGCCTCAGACGACCGTCATCGTTTACGGCCAGCAACTGGTCGCGGCGGCACGGGTGTGGTGGGTGCTAAAATACGCGGGCGTGGCGGACGTGCGGTTGCTCGATGGCGGCTTTGAAATGTGGGAAGCCTTGGGGTATCCACGGGAAACGGTATTGCAAACGCCGGTCCCCGTCGCCTTCGAAGCGCGGGTGAATTCCAACCTGCTGGCGACGACCGGCTACGTCAGGTCCAACCTCGAAAGCCAGCGGCTGTGGCTCGCCGACGCTCGGAGCGAGGCGGAATTCAAAGGCAACAAGAGCGGCTACCAATACCTCGATTGCAAAGGACGCATTCCGACCTCGATTGCCATCGGCAATGCGGACGACCGCTCGGCGCTTTATACCCGGCGCGATGGACGCCTGCGTGATCCAGCCGAGGTCGATGCCCTCTGGCGGGAACGGGGAATGGTCGCGACGAAGCAGACAGGGTCGTTTGACCGCGAAGTGATTTTTTACTGCGGCGGCGGCTGGCGCTCGAGTCTCGCGTTCTTTTACGCCTGGCTGCTGGGCTATCAAAACGTTCGCAACTATTCCGACGGATGGAGTGGCTGGAGCACGGTGTACGTCCCCGATCCGGCTGTTCACGGAGGCACACCCCGGGTGGCGGCAGCAGCGAACGGACAATCCCATCATCACCGGAGCGAAATAAGTGTGTCAATCGGACAGCGGAACTCGTGGTGGGTCGTCCTTGGGAGCTGCTGGTCGGGCTTTTCAACAGGCCGGCCAACGTTTGGTGTTCGGCCGCGCGCAGCTCATCCAAACCGAAACGCAGTGTCCGCGGATTCGGAAACGTTTAGACGACAAAAACGCCCTTGTGAATGGCATCACTTCAGCAGCCCCGTGGTGCGCGCTTGCAGCCACGCGATGTCTTTATTGTTGGGCGACGAAATATTCAGGGGAATGTAAGTGTGCGTGACCTTGATCCGCGTGCGCGCGTCGAGCCACTTGTGGATCTCCGCGTGGCCGTCAGCGAAAGAAAGCCCGCCGGAGCCGTTGTGATAGCTGGCGGGATAGTTGGCGATGATGGTGGCCGCCCCGCGATCCCCCATGTCCACCGCGAACCAGCCGTCGTCAATGCTGTCCTCGTGTTCGTCGATGAAGACAAAGGTGCCGGCGGGCGCGGGATCGATGAAGTCCGAGAGCTTGACAATCGAGCGGTACTGCAACTGGCCGCCCCAGGCGCGCCGCTCGACATCGCCCACCCAGCAATTCATCGAAAGACTCCGCGTGCGGGGCCGCCGCCCGCCCGCCGTGAGCACGCCCGTCTTGTCAGCCGGACATTTGTAAACGTCGATCGAGCTGGTGTAGGCGTAGAGGGGCGAGCCGGAGAGCAGCACCGTGTTGGTGTTGTCGGCATTGGCGCCGTTGAAATCCAGCCGGCCCGCGACCCAGTTTCTTTCCACTTTCCGAATATCGACTGAGCCGGCCCACAAATTCGGGATGACCCTGCCATCGTTGTCGTCCGCGTACATTTGCCAGGCGAGCTGAAGCTGCTTCAAGTTGCTCAGACACTTGATGCCCTCGGCCTTCGTTTTGGCCTTGCTCAGCGCGGGCAACAACATCCCGGCCAGGATGGCTATGATCGCAATCACCACCAAGAGTTCAATTAAAGTGAAGGCGTGCCGCGGGAAATTTCCATGCGCGCGGAATCGAGAGCAGGTTGTTTTCATTTACTTGTGCGTTCAGTCCTGCATCGGTTGCCACGTTACGTCCTTCCCTGAAATGCGAAATCGGCGCGCCCGGATGTTGGAACCTGTCCCCTCCTCGTAGTACACGATCAACACCGAGCCGTCCTTCAGATTGATCAGCGATGGATAGGCTCCGATGACACTGTCCACGCTCACGGCGTCACTCCACGTCTTCGCTTCGTCCTGGCTGACGCGCAACGCCGTGCCGTAAGTAGGACCCTTCACCGGCTGTCGATAAGCGAGCACGAGCGCGCCGTCCACCGTGCGGTGCAGGTACGGACAATGTCCCACAAAACTCATCGGCTCGGAGCGATGCCATGAACGGCCGCGATCGTTGGACCGGCTCGAATGCATCGGCGCTCCCTGGCCGCCGCGCAACGCGGCGAACAGCGTCCCGTCCTTCAACTCGATCACATCCGTCTCCGCGTCGAGATACGCCCCCGCATTATCAATCGTGACCGGGGGTTCCCACGACTTGCCACCATCAGTGCTGCGAACGGTCGTGCCGTAGGCGGTGCCGTCCTTCTCGAAGTAAGCTCCGAGAATCAGAATGCCGTCGGACAGTTCGCGCACCGGCGAGCTGACTCCAAGCCCTTCGGCCAGGACACGCGGCTCGCTCCAGGGACCGGTGGGCGTACGGGCTTCAATCATTTGTGCGCCTCGAGACGTGAAGAATGAACAAATCAACCGTCCATCCTTCAACTGAGTGATCGACGGATCCCGGTCATCGGCTGGACTGTCGAAAAGTGTCTCGGCTGGCGTCCAGGTCCGTCCCTCATCGCTCGACCGGCAAACGCTGATGCGCCCGCCGCGCGGCCACTGGGAATTGGGAACGCCGACATGGGTGTAGGAAGCGTAGAAGAGACATTGCAGGCGGCCATCGGCCAGCCGGCACACATCGGGAAACGCCTCGTAAGCACCCGCGCCGCCGTCCGCACACACCGTCACAAAGGATCGGCCTGCTTCGGCGGCACGAGCCTTCGTTGTTCCCGCGGCGCGAAACCGGAACGAGTAAAGGTCCGCATCCTTCATCGCGAAGCGCATTCGAACGGAACGACCGGCGAGCGCGCGCACGTCCGTTCCCTGGCGCCAGCGCACCACGCGTTCGATTTGGTCGCCGATGATCTCCGGGCAATCGGCGAGGGAATAGCCGGGCAGCGGCTTGCCAGCGGCATCATGTAGTTCCACGCGCACGAAGCCAGTCGCGCCCGTGGCCATGTTCAGCTCCAGCTCGGAGCCGTCGAAAACGACCGGCTTGGTCACCATTTCGCCGCCGGCGGAGGGAGCGTGCAGTGAGGCGAAGCCATCCAGGCGCAGGATCATGCGTTCGATGTGGATGGATGGCTGGCCATAATGCCGCACGACGTAGAGCGAAAGTTCCGAGTCGGAAGTTTGCACCAAGCCCAACGCTGGATAGTTCGCGCGGGCAACCCAGTTGCGCGGGTCCAGTCCGGGACGAATGAAACTCTCGAGGAAGGTGCGGTCGTAACGATTCCCGCCCCGGCTGCTCAACAGCACCGCATCGGAATCGTCCTGCTTCAGCTCGCCATAATTGCGGGGATGATCCAGGTCGAGCGTCCGCACTTGTTCCTCCGTCAGAGCGCGCCGGCCTGGATTGAAACGCGCCGCCAGACTCAAATAGAGGTGCGGCGCCCGGAAGTAAGGTTGAGTTTGGTTGATGTAGATGTGCTCCGGCGGTGCGTCGCCAAACTCCATCTCCAACGGTTCGCTCCACTCCAGAAAATCCGCGGAGGTCGCGCGCGACACCCAGCGCACCCCTTTGCGCCCGGTGCGAAAGTAGCAGAGGTAACGCTGTTCGTGTGCCGACCAGAACACGATATTCTGCGAGTCGAAATTCCCCTTCTTGATCAGCGCCCGGTCTTTGGAGGGCTTCCACCGGAGGCCATCGCTGGAAATGAATCCGAACAACCCATCACTCCCCGTTCCCCCGACCGCCTTGAACCGTTCCTCACGCGCCACCCCGGGACGCGTGTCGAGGAACGGGCAGAAGTTGTGCGTCACATTCTTGGGTTCGACCAGGAAGACATTGTTGTCGCGCGTGCCGGCCACCTCGAACAGGCCCAGGTTGGGACGGCTCCAGGTGATCCCGTCGAGGCTCTCGGCGACACAGGTGACCTCACGGGCTTCCGCCGTGGCGTCGCCCCGCGAAGTCGAAGGACGCCCGCGGTAATACATCAGAAAACGCTCGCCATCGCGCAGCACCGTGACGTAGCCGCTGACGATGCCTTCCCACGGGCGATCCAGGCGCAGAGCCACGCCCGCTGGCTGGGGATGCTGCAAGCGTAACTCGGCGCCGTTCAGAGTTTCGATCAACAACCGATCGACAAACAACTCCCGGCGCGCGCCAATTTCAATCGGCGCCGCGCGTCCATTCCATGCCGCGACAATTGCAATGATCAACCACAACCCAAATGAGAGAAACGGTTTCATAGAGTGAAGCGTGCTGAGAGTAGCAAAGAAGAGATCAACTCGTAAAGAACTAGAGCGCTCCGCAAAGCGCGCCTGGGCACATTGCTTGGCGCGGGCAGAACCACGAAAGCCTTGGAAATCGTGGCGCCGCGCGATGAAAACTTTGGGCAATTGTCATTGGAATCAGAACGCAGGTTCGGTAAAAATCACTGACCCTGCAGCTCAGGGCCGGTGGTCATGAATCGGATCTTTTTCGGCATCTTCGCAGGCTGCGGCCTCGCCAGTGTCTTGCTGGCGCAGTCACCGCCGGTGCAACCTCGCGCGGGGTGGCCGTTCACACCGCCTGCGGACGTTCCCCCGCCGCAAGTCCGCCACGCCGACCGCGTCCGCAACGCCGTCGATGCGTTCATCCTCGCCAGGCTTGAGGAAAAGCGTCTCACCCTCGCGCCCGCGGCTGCACCTCGCACCCTCGTCCGCAGGCTTTACTTTGATTTGATTGGTTTGCCGCCGTCGCCCGCCGAAGTCGATGCCTTTGTGAACGATTCCGACCCCAAGGCTTATGAGAATCTGGTGGATCGACTGCTGGGGGACTCGCGCTACGGGGAACGCTGGGCGCGGTTCTGGCTCGACCTCGCTCGCTACGCCGGCACCGCCGGCTACGAAGGCGATCCCGATCTGCCCCAGGCGTGGCGCTACCGGGATTACGTCATCGACGCTTTCAACCAGGACAAACCCTACGACCGTTTCATCCTCGAACAGATTGCCGGCGACGAGATCGAGGAGATCATGGGCGCGGGCGACCTGCCAGAGCCCAAGCCGGAGCAGACAGTCGCGCTCACTTTTCAGCGCCTCGCTTGATGGGCCTGGACGACGAGCGCCTGACCTATCTCTACGGCGGCCGAATTCGAAAACTCACCGACATCGGCGGCAAGGTGCTTGGGAAGATCATCGCGTGAACGGTGGTCTCAGGGCAGCAAACGCTCACCAAAACGCACGCGGAGCTTCACGAATTCCAGTGAAAGAACGCTTGGCTCCGCTCTCACAGAAGCGTAAAGTTGCCGTTGATGAACCCGATCTCCCGTGAGCTTCCACTAAGCGGTCGCCATGGCTGCGCGCGAAAAGCAGGGGTGGTTGCGCTCGTCGTATTGGCCTTCGCCTGGCCGGCGGTTGCCCGCGCTGAGATCGGCCCGGGAAATCTCGCCTTCTTCCCAAAACGAACAGTGGGCATGTCTCTGGAGGAGGGACGGAAACACTGGGCGTTTCAACCCATCGCCCAATCGAAACCCCCGCCGGTCAAGAATACGGATTGGCCGCGGGGCGCGATCGACCATTTCGTGCTGGCGCAATTGGAGGCGAATCAACTGAAGCCCGTTGTGGATGCCGACCGGCACACGTGGTTGCGGCGCGTGACCTTTGACCTCACGGGTTTGCCGCCGACGGTGGAGGAGATTGCGGCGTTCGCCAGCGATTCTTCGCCGCTGGCGCGCGAGCGCGCGGTGGACCGCTTGCTCGCCTCGGTGGCGTTCGGTGAGCGGTGGGCGCGGCATTGGCTCGATCTGGTGGGCTACGCTGATCAACTTGGCACGGTGAACGACGTGCCCGCGCCGCACGCCTGGCGTTACCGTGACTATGTCATCCGCGCCTGGAACGCCGACAAACCGTTCGACCAGTTCATGCGCGACCAGATCGCCGGCGACCTGCTGCCCGTGGCCACAATCGAGGCGCGGCAGGACGCTCTCACGGCGACGGGCTTTCTTTTGCTCGGCGAGATTCACATCGTTACGGCCGATAAACTGCAGCTCCGCGCGGACATCGTGGACCACCAAATTCAGAAGGTTGGCACGGCCTTCCTCGGCCAGACCCTTGGATGCGTCCGCTGTCACGACCACAAGTTCGACCCCATTCATCTCAACGATTATTATGGCCTCGCGGGAATCTTCGGCAGTTCGGAGGCGGAGTATGTCACGGAGCGCGGCGTATGGAGTTCCATCCTCACGTCAGAACTTCCCGACACGCCTGCGCAAGGCGTCGAGCGCGAACGGTCGTTGCGCGCCCACGCGGAAATCGTGGCGAAGGTAAAGGCCGAGCGCTCGGAACTTACCAATCAGCTCGCCGCGGTGAATCAACAACTCACCAATGCCACGAAGAAGGCCGAGTCCACCGAACCGCGCCTCCTCGCCCAGGCAAACGACTCTGTCCGCGCGCCAACCTCCACTGGCGGCGCGAAGGACGCCAAGCCCGCCGACTCGAAAGCGATCAAAGCCGAACTGGACAAAAAAATCGCCGGTCTCGACGCGAGGCTGCTGCACCTCGCCTACATCGAACCGAAAGCCGCGTTCGCCTATTGTGTCCGCGACTCCTCCAAGCCTGCTGATGGGCGCGTAAACATTCGCGGTAACGCGCGCGCGCCGGGCGACACCGTGCCGCGCGGGTTCATTCGCGTCGTGAGTCGCGCGCCGTGGCCGCAGATTCCGCCCGGCGCCAGTGGGCGCGTGCAACTCGCCGACTGGCTCGCCAGCGCCGCCAATCCTCTGCCCGCTCGCGTCACGGTCAATCGCATCTGGCAGAAACTTTTCGGCGAGGGACTGGTCCGCTCGGTGGACTACTTTGGCACGCGCGGCGAGCGACCCACCCACCCGGAATTACTGGATTGGCTCGCGAGCGAATTCATCCGCAACGGTTGGTCGCAGAAAAAACTCATCCGCGAAATCGTCCTCAGCCGCGCCTATGGCATGAGCAGCGCGCACGACTCAGCCGCCTCCGCGCGCGATCCGGACAATCGTCTATTGTGGCGCATGAACCGCCGCCGTCTCGACGCCGAGTCGCTCCGCGACGCCGTGCTCGCCGCCAGCGGCGAACTGCAATCTTGCGCGGGGGGGCCGGCGCTGGCGCTGCACCTGCCCGAGAATGTCGGCGGCCTCGACCCGAAAGACGTGAATCCCGTGAGTTTCAGGACGAGCAAGTTCCCCGACGAGCAGCACCGCCAGCGCACCATCTACCTGCCGGTAGTCCGCTCTCGGGCACAGCCTGGGCCCGCTGAGCTCCGCAACCTCTTCGACTTTGTGCCGCCTACGGAAATGACGAGCCAGCGTCCGTCCACGAGCGCGGCCACGCAGGCGCTGTTCCTGATGAACAGCGGGTTCATCAAATCGCACGCGGCCAAGCTCGCCGACTGGCTGTGGAAGCAGCAGGGCGCCACTGACCGCGAACGTTTGGAGAAGCTTTATCTCCGCGCGCTGAACCGTCCTGTCACGGAGGCTGAAGTGAATGAAGCCGAACGCTTCATCGGCGCGCCGTCAGATGTTGCTGGGGAAAAGCAGCGCGCTGCGTGGGCCGCGTATTGCCACGCGATGCTGTCGTCGAATGAATTTCTTTTCCGACTGTAGGCGAGATGGAGAGACACCATGAAACCCGCTGCGCAACAGAACGACGCTGACGCCTGAGAAATGCTGATCACCATGTTGGAGCCTGTTTTAAAAGTAGGAGACGACGTGAGGAGACTCACTTTTCTCCGGGTGAAGGCGGCAGATTTCATCGAGAATCAGGATCTCGTTACCTCGGCTTCCACAAGCGAATCGATTTTCAAAACAGTCTCTTAGACGGCTTGTGCGTTGAATCATGATCCCAACCGAAAGACGATTCCCTTGAAGGCTTACCTCATCACCACTGGCACGGTCTTTGGCTTGATCGTTCTGGCACATATCTGGCGTGCCCTCGCGGAGGGCCCGCATCTCGCAGCCGACCCTGTGTTTGTGCTCCTCACCATTGCCGCCGCCGCTCTGAGTTTTTGGGCTTGGCGCTTGCTTAGCCGCCCGGCACGGTTATGAGATTGGACGGCAACGCTCCCAGAACTTACTGAATGTCGCCATGACAGCGAAAAAATTTTATGACTGGCAGACGCTCGGCGGCACCGATGATGTCATGCGTCTGGTCTATTGCCTGGAGAGAGCGGACATTCCGTGGTGCGCTATCGGAGGTGTCGCAGTCAATCATTGGGCGGCTGAACCGATGGTGACTCAGGATGTTGATTTTGTTGTCGCCACCGAGGCCATCGAGCGGGTCGTGCAGATTCTCACCGAAGCCGGATTCCGACCCGAACGATTCCAGTGGTCTATCAACTTCAAGGGACATTCCAAAATCAGTCTTCAACTGAGCACGGAAGATTTCTACCGTGACTTCCCGGCCAGAGCTGTTCCGGCCGATGTGCATGGCATTCTACTTCGAGTTGCGTCGCTGGAGGACACTCTTAAAGGCAAGATCAAGGCTTGGAGCGATTCAGCGCGACGACAAAGCAAACGCATCAAAGATCTTGGCGATATAGCCCGGTTGATCGAGACGCATCCGCATTTATGGGAGTTCCTCACCGATGACCTCAAACGGCAGATTGAACATCCAATGGCCTGAACTTGAGTCGATAACCAACCCACAATCATGAATACTCAAATGAGCACTCCATCTCCGATTCTCTCTCTCTCCCTGTCTCCTCGTCCCGGCTTCTCGCGCCGGAAATTCCTCCAAGCAACCGCCTGCGGCTTCGGTTCGCTCGCGTTGAATGCCTTGCTGACCGAGCGCGCTCTGGCTGACGCGAATCCCTTCGCGCCGCGCGCGCCGCATTTCCCTGCGCGGGCCAAGCGCGTGATTTTTCTTTTCATGGCTGGCGGGCCGTCGCAGCACGACCTGTTCGATTACAAGCCGCGGCTCAAGGCCGAAGAGGGGAAGAAGCCGAACATTCCGATTCTTGGGCGCGAAGTGACCGTCGGTCTCGAAAACTCAATGTCGCTCGGCCCGATGTCTCCGTTCGCACCGCGTGGTCAATGCGGCATGGTCATGTCCGATTTGCTGCCGCACCTCGCGGCGGTCGCCGATGACATCTGCCTGTTGCGCGGCCTGACGGCAGACAATCGCTCGCATGACCAGGCCACGCTCCAGTTGCACACAGGCGCGTTCCTTTCGTTGCGGCCGTCGATGGGTGCTTGGGTGAGCTACGGTCTCGGCACCGAAAATCAAAATCTTCCGAGCTTCATCACCATCAATGCCCCTGGGGATGTGCGGAATCACGGCGCGGCGTTTCTCCCGGCGATCCATCAAGGAACTCGCGTCAACGCGAAGCCGAGCGGTCCGAAGGATTTGCCGATCCAATATCTCAGTGATCCCGCTGTATCGGATGTCGAACAACGGCGAAGGCTGGACATGCTTCAATCCATGAACGGCGGACTGCTGCGACGAATTGGCGGCGACGCGCAGATGGAAGGGGTCATCGAATCCTTCGAGCTGGCCTTCCGGATGCAAGCCGAGACGCCCAAGCTCGTGGATCTCACGCGCGAGTCCCAGGCGACACTGGATCTTTACGGCGTCGGCAAGGAGCCGACCGACAAGAACGCGCGCGCGTGCCTGCTGGCGCGGCGGTTCGCCGAGGCCGGCGTGCGGTTCATTCAGGTGACCATGGATGGCTGGGATCATCACGGAAACATCCGCGACGGGTTGCCCAAAATGTGCGCCCAGACCGACCGGCCCACGGTGGCACTGGTGGCGGACCTCAAGCAGCGCGGCATGCTGGATGACACGCTCGTCGTGTGGAGCGGCGAGTTCGGCCGCACGCCATGGAGTCAGGATCTCAGCGGCACGCAACCGCTGGAGAAACACGGGCGCGAGCATCAGCCCGAGAGCTTTTGCGCGTGGCTGGCTGGCGGTGGCGTGCGCGGCGGCCTGACCTTTGGGACGACCGACGACTACGGCTACCAGGTGGTGCAGGACCGCGTCCACATGCACGACCTGCACGCGACGATTCTCCATCTGCTGGGATTCGACCACGAGAGGCTCACCTACCGTTACGCGGGCCGCGACCATCGGTTGACCGATGTGTTTGGCAATGTGGTGACGGGGATTCTCGCGTAAAACACAGGTTGGCCATCGCGCCAGCAATTCATTATGACCGCGGGTGGTGCCATGAGCCGGCTAAAGCCGGGACTCCGAACGCCTTTGGACGGCAATTTACAGGGTTCGGAGTCCCGCCTTCAGACGGTCGCAAGGCACAATGAGAACTGCTGTCATCGCGCTGCCCTGCGCTCCTGCCGCGGTTTTCGCCAACGCGAGCCAGCAGTTTCGCCAATTCCAAAGTCTCCCATATTTAGGTGGAAATCGGATTTGATGAACGACGCCATCGGTAGAGCCAGTGAGGAACCACGCGGCTAACGGCCCTTTGACCCTGACTCGGCTCCAGGCAGAAGCCGGACGCTTTGCACCCAAGGCTCGTATCGCGCTCCCCATCGAACAGTCGCCACGAAGCGGGGTTCGCCGGCAGGTTTTTCACTCGACTCCGCATCGCGCAGGCGCAATGGCTGCAGCAGTTGGCTATGAGGTTGAGGGATAAAAATCTGGCCCGGAACCACGCTTCCGATCCACCCGCTGACGCGCGGCTCCGCGAGCGGTGCGCCATCCTGGAGGCTGCGCTCCTCAAGACGGATGCGCACAACTCCACGCGTAATGACGTAACGCTGGCCGTCGGGATACCGCTCGCGCAAGAGCCGCGCCTCTCTTCCGGCATCCACCACGTAAAGCCTCGTCTTGGTGGAGTTGACGGCACCCGCCTTCTTCGCTGCCTCACCATCGTATTCGAGCGCCAGATACACCAGCCTTGCGGGCAACGACGAATAGTGGCCCCGCGCGTCCGGACTGGTGGCCGGCACATGACAATCAAATCCCAACTCGCTTAATTTCTCCACTCCCAACCAGTCGGGTGCGCGCTGCTCGTGCCCGGCGCGCGACACCACATTCCAATTCAGTTCGAGCAGCAGCGCGGTGCTGTCACCGATCATCGGGGGCAAACCCAGCTCCCGCTCGGTCAACTCCACGGCACCCCCAGTGGCGTCAGCCCGGTTCAATCGTGCCGTGAAGACCACCCAGCCGTTCGCCGCCACGACCACCGCCGCCGCGGCCAGGAGCCAGCCACGTTTCATTTGGACGCCCTTTCGGATAGCTGCGTGCGCATGCGCCGGAACACCAGCAGCAACAGGAATGCAATCGCTCCAAGGACGAGGAAGAAAAGGTATTTCGGCATCCAATGCCACCACCACGCATGGAGCCGGACAAAAAGGAAAACGACAAACCCAACCGCGCCCAGGTTCACCAAACCACCACGCCCCAGCCGAAGACCATGGAACACCACGCCCGCGCTCAGCCCCAGACCCGCGAGCTGACAGATTGGTTCCAGGGCTCGACCGGGAACGCCGGAGCAACAGGGATCAACATTCTTCGACAAGCTCAGGAGGCCGGGCAACAGCATCGCCGCACCGCTAAAACGGTAAACGAAATCGAAATCGTGCGGCTCCCGCTGCGGCTTCAGCCAAGGCACTGCGTAAAGGACCGTGGCCGACGGAATCAAATACTCCGCCCGCTCGGGAAGTGTCACCCAATATCCGCCGGTCCGGGTCATCCACAACGCGGCGGTGTAAGCGCACAGCACGACCAGACCGGCCCCGAGAAGCAAACGAGTTCCGCAAGGCATAAGCCACGAGCAGCGCCAGCGCAGCACAAGCCAGCAGCACGTGCGGAGACGGTATCCGGTTAAGCGTGCTCCCCAGGGCGTTCAACTCGAGCGCAAATCCCACGCCCGCCGCCAACGCCAGCAAGGACAGGTAGTAACGGTCCACACGGCGACGAGCCGTGAACTCGGCCGCTGCCAGGAGCGCCAATGGACCGGCGGTCAGAATCAGCGGATACGCAACGGGCGAGAGCACGCCCCAGATGCGGTGCAGAAACAGAACTACCGCCGCGCCCAAAGCGGCGCCGCCAAGCAGGGTCGCCAGCCGCATACCCCAGGAGATGCGTTTGGCAGATTCCGAAACGTCAACCCCGAATTGCCGTGTCAGATCAGTCAATACTCTCTCGAGGTGGGCTTCGAGGCCGGACCGCTGCCCCGGCGTGAGTTCCAACCCGCGCTCTTGTTCGAGTTGGGCTAGTTCAGCGCGAAAGGCAGCAATGCGATCTGCCCTGGCCTGAGCGGCTTTTTGCCTTTGCGGGTTCATACTTGCGTGCTCAACCCTGCGGCCAGCATTCGAGCACGCCCTAACATCTCTCGCAGAATTGAACGCTTCCAGCATTCGGTTTTCGCCAACCCTCGAACTTGACGACGGTCAAGGGTTTCGCACTTTCGTTCGCGATCTGAACGACCTGCGTATCGTAAACGGGTCAAAAACGGTTCGATGCGATCAAATCAAAAACCCTCTGTTAAGCATTTGACCCCGTGCTTGCCATGAAGACATTTGCAAAACTTTCCCTGCTCGCCGTCGCCGCTTGGCTGCTCGTGTTCACTGCCGATGAACCGGCCCAGCAGCCTGCCGCCCCGCTCGTCGTCGGCCAGCTCGCGCCCGATTTCAGGGTCAAGGACTCGACCGGCAAGCAGATCAGCCTCGCCAAGCCGTTTACGGGCAGTCGAGAGTTCATCGGTGGCCAAAGACTCGAAGCCATCTCTCGACCAGGCCTTACTCCGTCTCAAAGGCCGCCCAACGCAACGCCTCGTGCATGAGTGCGATGGCTTCTCGCCGTCAAAGGATGGTTCGCGAAAGTCGAGCGCGCTTAGCCGGCGGAACGGCTTCTACGAACCGAGGAAAGAAATGCGCGTGGCGTCACGCAGGCAATTCCGTATGGCTTCTCCAGGTCCAGAAGGTCGGGATCATACGCCACAATGAAATGAGCGCGGGCTACGACAGCCGCCATGACGACGGGATCATCCTTGGGATCGCGGCGCACGGTAACGCGAATGGGAATTTCCTCAAAGAAGACCGACGCGTGGTTGAGCCAATCCAGCCAGGCTCGCCAGTTTTTATTTTGCCAGCGTTTTTCTTCGCGCGCCACGCGCTCCACCGTTTCAACCCATTCCGCCGTCAGCCATGATGTTCGCGCCGAGACAAAGCCACGCAAAGCCAGCCAGCGCAACACGGCGCGCGCCTCGCCGCCGCGCCAGCCAATGCCGGCCACGACCACTGAAGAATCAAGAACGGCGATAGGCTTCACGCCGTTCCCTTTTCACCCGGCGCACAACGGACATGACCGCTGACACCGGCTCGCGTCCTTTTGCGCCGTCCGCGTCCAAGGTGTCAAACGACGCCAAGGTTTCCTGAATCCATTCTGCCAGCTTCCACTGCTCGCGTTCGGGAAGTTGTTTGATTGCCGTTTTGATTTCCGCAACTGTGCTCATGGCGGCAAGATAGCCAACCGATGCCCATTTGCAAAGTCCGTGTTTGTGGTTCAACGCAAAATGGCAACTCCGCGAGCGCAGGCGAAAAGACGCCAAGGCGCAAGGAAAACAGGAAAGCTCTTTGAGTCTCCGCACTTTGGCGACTTTGCGTTGAAGAATCCACCCTGTGGTTGGTAGGGCGCGTCACTCCGTGCGCACCGTCACACGTCGCGCAACGAAGCCGTGTGCATGAGAACCATGACCAGATCGAGTTCTTCGACATCCGGATTGCCGGTGGGCAGCAAGGCCGGTCGAATTTTGGCGGCGAGGCCGAAGTCCACCGGCCAGATTTCACCGGGATTGACGGCGGGCATCCTCGTCCTCCATCTGGCCGGAAAGGGGTCACCCACCCTTTGACAGCTATCTATTAAAGGGTGGGACTGACCCGAATGGCGCTTAGTTTAGGTCATTGTTTTCTTGGGGTTACTTTTCTTATAGCGATTTCGATGAGGAATGTCCTTGAAACGCCGCCGGTGTTTAGTGAGTAGAGCAAAGGGTTTTGGCCGGCCTTTGAGCGCGCGAGGTTCGACGCGGCCGGGCCGTTCGGGCACCCGATCCAAGGCCAGAACTTCCAGCAAATGGGCCACGAGTTGCCGTTGCTTCTTTTTCGAGCGCGCTTGAGCAATCGCGATGCTGTACTGCCTGGCGGCATCGACCGTGCCTTTGAAGCTCATGCGCTCGATCGGCACATCGTAAATGGCGCCGGCCTCGGCGATCAAAGCCCGGTTCAAGTTGTAGGCGATCCAGAACATTTCCAATTCCTTGTGCATCATCTTGGGACTTTGGCAGCGCAGGCTTTCCATGCCCATGCTGGTCTTGATGTGCCGGAACCACAGTTCGATCCGCCAGCGCCGCGCATACAGGCGGGCTAATTCCTGAGCCGGGTAAGCTTTGGCATCCAGCAGTGTCGTCACCATGGTGACCGATTTGGAACGGAAACCCCGCACCTTGAGAGTAAAGCGCAGCACGCGCACCGAGAGTTCCTTGGGGACGAGTTTCCAAAGGTATTGGGGCAGATAACGCGGTTTTTGCTTGGGCTTGCGCCAAGTCATGAGACGGTCGTTTTTGCCCAGGCGCTGGCCTTTGCGCAAGTCAGCCGAGCGCCCTTGATGCAGGCGAAAGAGACTGTGGACCTCCCGCTTCACCAGCAGAGCGATGAGGGTATAACAACTGAAGCCGCGGTCAGCCAAGGCCAGATCCTTGGGCTTGAAATGGTCCAGGAGTTTGTGGAGCAGAGCCAGCTCATGCTGGTGTTTGTTGCCTTTGGCGTAATCGAGCAGGACGCCGCTGGCCAGGCTGAAAATGCCCACCAGTTTGAGCAGGGGAAAGCCACAGCCGGGTTTTTGAGAGCTGGTCTGGGGATAAGCGCGCTGGTTTTTGGGTGTGTCGGGCCCCGTGACGGTCGTGCCGTCGATGACTTTGGGCGAGAGGCCAAACCAGCGCTGCTGGGCGTAGGGCTCGAGTTTTTCGGCCTGGGCGGCCACGGCGTGGCGCAGGCGCTGGAGGCTATCCAGGGGCAGGCGGCCCCGGGCCTGGCAGTAGGCGCTGGTGCCTTCATCGACGGAGCGCATTTCGTGAAGACAAAAGAAGGCTTGGATTTGACGCACGATTTCACGGCAGGGGCAGCCCGGCGTGAGCACTTGGTAGAGAAACCCCCAGAAGGTGCGGCGCAGGGAGAAAACCCGATCACGGCTGTTGGCTCCCTCATCGGCCTGGGACAAAAGCCAGGGGGGAATCAGGTGTCCGAAGAGCACTTCGAGTTGCAGGAGGCTTTGGGTGCGGAGGTGTTGGACGCGAGCACCCAGGGCGGCCAGGCGCGGACGCAACTGGGGGAAGAAAGGAGTGTGCATAAGTATAAGGGCGGTATCACTACCGCCCTATTGACGAACATGTTACACTCTCTATTCATGAAAAATAAAAAATCCTCCGCCGCCTCGCTGCCCCAGTGGGAAGCCGAATATCAAACGCTCCGGGAGTCTCTGGCCAAGGTGGGCTGGATCAGCGAAGGCTACGCCCAGGATCGCGGCCCGGGCGCCGGAGGCCCCTGCTACCAGTGGACGCGCAAGGTGCGCGGCAAAACCCTCAGTGTCGCCTTGTCACGTGAACAATTTGAATGGTTGCGCCAAGCCATCCAGAACTGGCGGCAAGTGCAGGATACTCTCCGCCAAATGCAGCGGCTCTCCCGCCAAGTACTCTTCGCCACCGTGCCAAATCCCCCTCGACGCAAGAAGCTCGGCAAGAAAGTTTTAGGTCTAATCTAAGCGCCATTCGGGACTGACCCCTTTCAGCATCTACTTCACTGGCTTTGCGAGACCAAGAAAGCACGAAACGAAACTAACTATTGACTGACCCCTTCACAGGAGATGCGCTTGGCAGATTCCGAAACGTCAACCCCGAATTGCCGTGTCAGATCCGTCAATACTTTCTCGAGGTGTGCTTCGAGGCCTGACCGCTGCCCCGCGTGAGTTCCAACCCGCGTTCTTGTTCGAGTTGGGCTAGTTCAGCGCGAAAGGCAGCAATGCGATCTGCCCTGGCCTGAGCGGCTTTTTGCCTTTCTGGGTTCATACTTGCGTGCTCAACCCTGCGGCCAGCATTCGAGCACGCCCTAACGCCTCTCGCAGAATTGAACGCTTCCAGCATTCGGTTTTCGCCAACCCTCGAACTTGACGACGGTCAATGGTTTTGCACTTTCGTTCGCGATCTGAACGATCTGCGTATCGTAAACGGGTCATAAACGGTTCGATGCGATCAAATCAAAAACCCTCTGTTAAGCATTTGAACCCGTGCTTGCCATGAAGACATTTGCAAAACTTTCCCTGCTCGCCGTCGTCGCTTGGCTGCTCGTGTTCACTGCCGATGAACCGGCCCAGCAGCCTCAGAAATCCTGACATCGTGGAAATTGGGTGAACTCTTTCCGAGGGCTAGCGGTCTCCCTCACCCCAGCCCTCTCCCGCTGGGCGAGGGAGAATCGATGTCCGCTTTGGACAAAACCGGCATCTTCCATTAGTGCGGCGATTAGCTGAAAGACTCCCTCTCCCAGCGGGAGAGGGCTGGGGTGAGGGAGAGGGCCAGCCAAATTCCACACGCGTCAAAAAGCTCGCCTATGGGTCAGGATTTCTGAGCCTGCCGCCCCGCTCGTCGTCGGCCAGCTCGCGCCCGATTTCAAGATCAAGGACTCGACCGGCAAGCAGATCAGCCTCGCCAAGCCGTTTACGGGCAGTCGAGAGTTCATCGGTGGCCAAAGACTCGAAGCCAACTCTCGACCAGGCCTTACTCCGTCTCAAAGGCCGCCCAACGCAACGCCTCGAGCATGTGCCGCCTTCCGAACTCGGTGTTCAGCACCCGGCAATCGTGGCCGATGGCTGTGTAAAAGAACCGCCCGCCCTCCGTCTCGCGCGTCCATGCGGCAGGGTGATCCGCGCCCATCGGTTTTGCATTCATCTCGAGGAACTTGTCACGCACTGGCTGGAACGTGGACTCATCCAACCGCAGGAGCACGTTCACGCCGGGCTGGCCAGTGACCGCGCGATCAAAGCACAGCCATTCTTCGTTGATCCACAGTTCGGGTGCGTGGCGCTTGACCGCTGGATGTTCAGTTGCGGCGGGATCAACCACCAGGCGCGCAGGCATGCGATCCGAATCGGCCACAAAATCGCAGCCGACCAGCGACGCATACCAATCCCAGACGCCATGATGCACCGCCGCCGCGTGGACGGCGACAATGCCACGCCCCTGCCGAAACCAAGTCATAAGAGCCTCGCGCTGCTCCTGGGTGAGATCCTCGCCGAAGTTGGTGGTGCTGTTGAGCACGAGCACTTGGTAGCGGCTGAGGTCATCGAGATTGAACTTCAGCGGGTCGTCCGTCTGGTCGATGTTCACGCCGTTGTCCCAGCCAAAGTGGAAGAACCAATGGTTCGTCGCCGAAGTGGTGGCATGAGCATACCAGGCCGGCTTGCTGTAAACGAGGACGCTCTCCAACGCATGCCGCGTGGGCTTCAGCGCGGCCTTGGTGGACTCAGCGGCGCCGTTCTCCAAATTCGCCTTGTAGCGGGCCTCGGCAGCGGTGGATTTCGAGTGCTTGCGACGACTGATGCTGGATGGTTTCGATGATTTCATAGGTGAGATGCAAAGCAACTGGCGCACGTCTGAGGTTGATCCACAAAGTGCGAGCGGGCCAGTTGGCGCTGGAATTATGACTCCGCCCCCCAAAGAGCTTCGACCGAAAGTCGGCAAACTGATGAATTGGTTTGCAACAAATCGCAATCCACTCAAGAGGCTCGTTTTTCTGATTGAACCTGTTTCCAATTCAACGGAATTGGAAATCAAGCGACTGAAATTCCACGGTTCAACCGATTTGCCAGACTGATTTCGATTAGCGTCAATTCTTCGTAACCGTCCGGCGGCGCCGTCTTACCGCATGGAGGGTGACTGTGGCAGGCTGGTGGGGTGAAAAGAACATCCACGCAAAACCGACTGGTCCTCGGCCGCCGCAGTGCCCGGGAGAAAACTACCCTTCTCAAGCGGTATCGCCGCAGCGGGCTTTCGCTGCTGGCGTTCGCCCAGAAGCACCATCTGTGTTACTCGACGCTGATGCGCTGGCGGAAGCGCCTCGGCCAGCATGCGCAAAGCCGGAGAGCCCCCAAGGTCGTAGCGTCTCCGAAGTTCATTGCGATCCACCTGGAACCGGAGCTGGCCCCCGGAGTTCCCTATGTCTTGGGTTTGTCCGGGGGACGTTCCCTGAAGATTGCCCCTGGATTTGA
>CAMAWP010000012.1 GCA_945861765.1 Akkermansia muciniphila
ATTGGCCCTGATCTGTCCGGCGATATTCGATAGGTGCTCCCGTGATGACGCTGCGCGGTAGTTTGCTAAGGTATTCCGGAACCAGCGAGTCGAGCGTTTCGGGATATTTGCCACGCGAGAGGCGGTATCGCTCCAGCGCGCAGGCGAGCGCAGCTTGGTTCAACCAGATTTGAAGCTGAGCGAACTCGATTCCGGCAGACCCCAGTCGGTAACGGTTTGATATGTTGTTCAAGAGAGCGTCGCTTCGTTCTAAGGCCCCCAAAACTGCTTCCGCCTTGTGCAACAAAACCTTGCCTTGAGCGACATCAACCACCGGCAGCATTACGTCTCGGTAGAGCTGAAAGGCTTTGATCTGATGGTAGTACGTCCAACCCGCCGGGTAAAATGGGCTGAGCCACTCGATCCGACGGTCTAGAGAACCATCCTGAGCCTGGACTTCTCCAGTAATGATCGATCGCCAATAATCCCAAGCCGCGATCTGCTGAATCATTTCGTTGTGCATCATTTTCGGATAGTCCGCGAGCACGTTCAACGGCTCCACAAACCCCTGAATGGTCGCGATCTGATCTGCTGACCATCGACCCGCCGTCAAACCTTCCCAGGCAACTTGTATCGCTGAGGAGAGGAGGGCACTTCGCGCGCTTTGCGATTCTGTCAGCGGCACAGAGTTTACGGCATCGGAGAGCCTTACGATTAGCCGCATGTCCTCGATCGCCTCCGCGGTCCTGTCTTGTGCCAAATACGCGACGGCTCGAAGTTGGAGGACTTCACCGAGGCCTCGGAAGACAGATTCATGTGAGTACGGCGCGAGCGGGCTTCGGGGATGGCCGACTGGAAATTGCGAGTAAGGTCGTCGGCTTGCTTCGTGGATTTCAGCGAGCTCGGAATCGAACTTGCTCAAGGCGAGCAGCACATCAACGGATGGTTCGTTCGTTTGAGGGGATCGGGGAAATTGCGCGAGGTTTCTGAAATGTTTCTGCGACGCCTTGAGGTCGGCCGGTTTTTGGCTTTGCCAGCTTCCTAGGCTTTCATGTCGGTTCTGCCACGCCATCCATTGCTGGCCGTCCAGGCTGATCGACTTTTGGCTTTTGAACAAAAGGGAGAAAATCGGAGAGGCAACGAAGTTTTGCTCCACCGGAACAGGAGCCGGAGCGAGTGATTTTGGTTCGAGTGTCTCACCTTCGGCCCCGAGGTCGCGTTTGAATTGCATCCAGGCGCGGTGGCCTCGCCAGTTCTCTTCGAAGCGCCAGAAGGCAATGAGCGCATACAGAGCCGCAGCACCTAAAGTAAACCGCAGCAAAAGGCGGCGGCGTCGAGCCCATGACCATTTGCTCTTCAAGAATTCAAACCGATCGGTTACCGCAAGGCGGAAGTCGCGGCGCAGTCTCCGTCGAGCCCAAATCGTGAGAATCAGATTGTTCACCAGGCTTAGTCCACACCCAACTCCCAGGCAAAGGTACAACATTTCAAACTCAGTCCAGAAAAAGCTGAGATAATCCATCGCCATGACAAACGTGATGAAAACCGGCCAAGGAGGGATCAACGCGAGCGCAAGCGTTGCCCAGGGTGCATTTCGGGCTCGTGCCGCCTTAACGCCCATCCACATTCCGAGCCAGGGAAGTGTCATCCAGTGCACCGCCAACAGGACCCCCGTGCAAAGAACAATGATCAGGACGAACACTAAATGCCAATCCAGGCCCGGCTGTCCGCCGAGACCGTACTTTAGAATCGCTGTTATGACCCCGGCCGCCGTTGTGCCGCTCATCATCCGGTCCACTACGAAGAGTTCGATGAGACCCCAGATAAACAGTCCATGGGCCAGGGCGACGGCACACATCGGCCCCCACATCTGCCGCATCAGAGCGAGCCACTGCCCCCGCAAAATCTGACTGACGCTCAAGGGAGTGGAGAGCAACAATTCGAGCGCGCCGCTGGGTCGATCCTCGGCAAATCGGTGCGTCGCGAGCGTCGCAATACGGAACAGAAGGATGACGTGAAGGCAGCTTGTCGTCCAAAACCAGACGAAAACAAACCCTCCCAGCGGTTGTTGTGTTCCGCCGAAATACGGCCCCACCTGCCATCCCACCCATAGGCCAAGACTGGCGAAACCAAGAATCAAGAGAAGCGAACTGACCACGCCGATTCGCTCCCGCGCGCCTAACCAGAAAACGGGGTTGAAATCGAGGAGCCGGGTTCGGAAAGCCGAGCGTGTTTCAGCGGCGCCGAACTTCCACCGGTGCCATCGCTCCCGCCATCCAGAGGCCTTTTTTCCATCCGGCTTCTCTTGCCAGATTCTCGGCAAAGTCGCGCAGGCCAGCGCCAGGGAGATCAACGCGATGGCGTGAGTGGTTAGCAACGACCACCAAAACGAATTTGAGCCACTCCACGAGGCGTTCTCGAAGGCCTGCGTGTGTGTGTAAAAGGGGCTCACCATATCGAGAGCATGTCCCCACGCAGGTCTGTGATATTGGACTCGCATCAATTCAGCCAAACCCGCAAGTCCAAACCCCGTGAGAGCCAGCAAGAGCAGGGCGAGACTGGTCGCTCGGATCGAATGTTTGCTGAACGTCGAAACGAGCAACCCGAGGGAAATCGAGAAGAGCAGCGTGTTGCTGAGACTGAGAAGGACCCTCGCAAATTCCGTCAGTTGCACTCCCCCCATGATCAGCGGAATGGCCAATACCGGAAACATGGCGAGCAATCCAAAGAAACAGTTCAACGAGTTCGCCACCAGTTTACCTAGAACGATGTCGTAGCCTTTTAGATCCGTCAAAAAGAGCAACCCGAGCGTCCCTTCTCTCTTTTCTGAACTCAAGGAATCGGCGGTTAGAATCGCGCCGCTAAACAGGCAATAGATGAACGCGATCCATGTCAAAATTTGGAAAAGGTCCGAGCCTGTCATCCTGCTCCGGCCCCACCATAGAAGCCCCATCATCCAGGCAAATATGAAAACACCGATGCTCGCAATCGCCAGTCGCGATCGGTAGGTCCGGGGCATGCGCGCTGCGACCCGCAATTCACGTTCAGCGATCGGAAGCATGGCGTGTTAAGACAGGAGAGTTAACAGCCGAAACGCGTGATGCCGTGAGTTCACCTCGCGCTCGTCGATACCGGGATATGTTGAACTGCCGGGGTGATTACTCCTTTTGCGAGCTGACTGCGGTGAGTAAAGCCTTTATGTAACCAATGCTGTAGGCCCAGCCGGTGCGTGCGCCTCCAACCATTCCTGGCACGTGGTCGGCAATCACCGCGCCTCGGAAGTCCACTTCAAAAAGCGTCTTCATGAGCTTGTGCATGTCGGTGTAGCCGTTGTCCACAAATGTCTCAACGAAATGAGGAATAGGCGCGCTGACGTTGCGGAAGTGAATCTTCCAGAGCTTGTCCATCTTGGCGAATGCGCGGGCTGCTTCGAACACGTCCTTGCCCATGCCTTTGCCACCTTCCATCCACGTTCCTGCGCAGAGACAGACCCCGATATTTGGGCTGCTCGCAATTTCCAATGCCCGCGCGTAGCCGTCGAAGTTTCCAAAGATGCAGCGAGGAACTCCTGCTAACTCAGGCACTGGCGGATCATCGGGGTGAATGCCGATGCGCATACCGAGCTCCTCTGCCACCGGCACCACCTGCTTGATAAAGTAGGTGTAGTTTTCCCAAAGCTCTTCTTTGCTGTACTTGCGGCCGTGGGAGAGTGGCCCTTCAAAGACTTTGCCGCCCCAATAGCCCTTCGGATTCTTGCTCTGGTCGAAGGCGCGCGCCGATGCTCCCCCGCGTGTGTTCTCTCGTTCGCTACTCCAGATTCCATTCCCCATGTGAGCGTAAGTTGTGTAGAAGATGCCGGCTTTGGCCAAGTTCCGGAGATAGTTTTTGTACTCCTCGATCTTTTGGTCGCGTCCAGGAAGGTTCAATGTCACTTCCGGCATGTTGTGGACATTGCTATTGCCAATGTTCCAAACCTTAAGGCCCGCCGCATCCACTCTTTGTTTCAGACGAACGAAATTCTCAAGGGTCGCCTTTTCGCCGCCGGTCGGAATGTTGACGTATCCGACGCCGAGCTGCTGGGCAAACCGCAAGTCCTCGTCACTCGCCTCGCCGGAAATCTGAAGCGAGACCTTGATGCCGGGCGGCAACGGATCGAGCTTCGTCGCGGCTCGCGACTTCAAGGGCTTCCAGATTGCGCCAGTCACCGCTGCGCCGACAGCCAGCTTGATGAAACTTCTTCGGTGCAATTGACCATGCGATGGACTGTAGGTCGGACTGGGTTGAGTAAAGTTTTGCTGAGCTCTCATGGTGGTAATTCGGTTAAGCGAATTTAATTCTGGCGATGCACAGAGCTTGTCGGGCTGAGAGCAGGTGTTCAAGCGTTTTCTCACGCCGACGCAGCGGTTCGAGAAGGATTTCTTCACTCGTCCAAAACTTGAGACCGAAAGATTTCTGATTCGGGACATGTTCGTGACAGCGCATCGAATGGTGAAGCGGGCGACGATTCTAATTCGAGGATTGGTATCCTACTTTTCGCAAAGAAGAAGCATCCCATGAAAAGGGAGTCTCGACATGATCAGGGCTAGAAAATCACTTTCTTAGGATTTTGGTCCAACATGTCGCTCATAGACAAGAGATGTCGCTCACAGACAACACTTCTTTGGAGCCATGACGATTTTCCTGTGATAATCTTTGGCCCGTGAGCGTTGAAAATCAGGTGTGTCCACAAACAGCTTTTGGCAAAAAGCACAACCGTTTCTCTCTACTATGATTCAAAACTTCGACGAACTGGCCCAATACATCCGACAGAATCTTCCCCAACCCAAATCCATCACGAACCTACAGCTTAAAGAGAAAAGTGGCGTGGTAACCTTCCAGTGGCACGGCAGAGAATTTGCAATCAAGAAATCATTGGAGGTTTTGGAAATCAAAGGGCAGGGCCTTTTTATCACTGGAGCATCGATGTTGATGCAGTCAGCTCTTAGGAAGGTAGGCAAGGATGAACGCCTTCTCGATTCTATGATCGACGCTCTCCAAGAGGCCGAAACTTTAATCAATGACCAGCCGCAACGAGAGTCAGGTTTGAAGCTGTTGGAAACAGTTAAAGCGACGTTGAGGAAAATGGCGACAGCGTAAACTTCCAGGATCTGCCCGCCCGCCGGGGAAGTAATAGCTGGGTCAAGTTCGTACAGGTTTCCACCGCGATGACCCGGTTCTCGGTCCAAGCATTGGTGACGATGAATCCGTGGTAATGGCTCATAAAGATCGCTCCAGCCTCTCTTCAGCAAGGCAGTCACTCCCGTCGCAACGGTTCTTCGGATCCACAAATCCTTCGAAAATCACGACCATTGGTCTCCGATTATTTTTGGATTTTTCACTTCCAATGGAATCATTTAAGGTTTTCAATGCCCACGGCTCGTTTTTAGTAATGCGTCGTGATGCGGAAAATTGTCCATCGTGCTTGTTGGAGCAGTGCAATTTTGAAACCCACTTCTTGGGAACGTTCATCTTCAGCAGAGTAAAACGGCAGAAAAATAGTTATGGGCACAAAGTTATTCGTTGGGAATCTATCCTTTGATGTAACCGAAAATGACCTGCAGGACCTATTCGCGCAGGCCGGTTCCGTCAACTCAGTCAACATCATGCAAGATCGGGCTACTGGCCGTTCACGTGGTTTTGGTTTCGTTGAAATGGCGACTGAGGCAGACACATCCAAGGCGATTTCCATGTTCAGCGGCAAGGATTTTAAAGGACGGGCCTTGACCGTAAATGAGGCGCGCCCGCGCGAAGAACGTTCCGGAGGCGGTGGTGGTGGCGGTGGTGGTTATCGCGGCGGTGGCGGTGGTGGTGGTGGTGGCGGCGGCGGCGGCTATCGTGGTGGCGGCGGTGGCGGTGGTCGTCGTTAAGGCGAACTCCAATTGACACTCAGTTGCTTGGGTGTCCCTTGCTCGGTTTGATTCGAGCATTTGTAACAAGTTATGCGTCGAGGGAAGTGGTTTCCAACCTTCTTCCCTTGATGGTTTGGTCGCAAGCCACTTTTGGAGCTTAGGGCTTCTCTAAGTGGTTTTTGTTTTATTGACTCAAGCTTTCTCTAATTCCGGTCATAATCGTTGCCATATCAGCAACAAGGCTTCTGCAAATTCTTTGGGACGTTCCTTCATCCAGTCGGAAATGTAGTCACAAGTAAACCAATCACCTCGCTCGATTTCTTCGGCTTGAAGTGTAAATGGGCCTTCAGCCTGACACCGGTAAATCCAAACAAATTCATGTCCAGTTTCTGGACATGAATCGATCTTGAAGAGCCGAGTTGGGACGTTGGACAATATAAGACCGAGTTCTTCCTCCAGTTCTCGAACGGCGCACGTGTCATAACTTTCTCCGTGATCAACATGGCCCGACGCCGACGAATCCCATGCTCCAGGGAAGCAGTCCTTTCTTAGCGAACGTTTCTGGAGAAATAATTCACCGCGTGAGTTGAAGACAAGAACATGCACAGCGCGGTGTCGGAGACCCAGTTGATGAACCTCTCGGCGCGTCCGTTGGTCGATAACTTCGTCCCGTTCATTAACCACATCAAAAATCTCTTCGCTTGTCATAAACTTAGCTCTAAGAATCCAAAGCTTGCGTGAGTTGAACGAATTGTTCCAAGGTCACTCGTTCGGCGCGTATTGTGGGAGACAGCCCAAGCTCTTGGAAGACTCGTTCCAACACCTCTGCCGGCCAATCCTGCTTCAATAGTTTCATCAACATTTTGCGGCGTTGCGAAAACCCGCGCTTGACGATTTTCTCAAAAATTAGAGATTGGCTGCGTCCCAAGAGAGGCGTCTTTCTGCGGACGAACACCACGCAGGCGGAGTCAACGTCGGGGACAGGAAAGAAACATGAGGCAGGGATCTTAAACCATTCCCCCGCTTCGTAGCGAACCTGCATCAGTAAAGTCAGAATCCCATAGTCGCCATGGGCTGCGGAAGCCATAAGACGTTGTGCAACTTCGATTTGCAAGGTGGCGACCAATCGACTGGGACAGCTCTGAGATTTCGCGAGTTCGACCAGAACGGTTGAAGCGACCGAGTAAGGCAGGTTGGCGACGAGTTTCCATTCCGACCAATCGGTTGGCTGTTCTCTCAAATGCTTTAAGGCGTCGGCATGCAGGAGTCTTAGCTTCGGGTTATCGCCGAGGTGCTCTCTAAGAAACTCGTAAAGGCGGCGATCTTTTTCGATAGCGAAGACCTTTGCTCCTGCGTCCAGTAGGAATTTTGTCAATGGTCCCAATCCAGGCCCTATCTCGAGCACTTGGTCGTTATCTTGGACCTGGGCCGCATCGACGATCCGACCGAGTTGATTGTGGTCATGGAGAAAATTCTGCCCCAGCGACTTGGTCAGGTGAATCTGGCCAGCCGTCAAGATTTGCTTCATCTCTGTCAATTTCATCGGATCGGGATTCGCTACTCTGTCACTGTAACTGGCTTGCGATCCGGCAACCACACTTTATCTCCAAGATCAATCAAGAACCCAGTGAACCTCACCCCGCCGAGAATGCGACGGCTTCCTCCGATCTCCACTCGGGATGAACTTATTAGCTTCGCCATGCTACGCTTCGCCACGAGTTTGGGTACGCGGACTGGAGTTTTGGTTGAGTTTGTGTCAGTCGGCCTAAAATCTGCTTCGACTGATTGAAGCTATGACATTCGGAAATGAGAATCTATGCAGCGAAGTTGCCTCCCGTCACGGTCGGAGACTGGTCATTTCTCAAAACGGAACGGGAGTTGACCGTTTGGACTTTCGCCAGGCGTCGAGTCATCTGAGCCAGAAGCGACCGGGGTATTATCTGATTTTATTGCGGAACGAGATTAAGCATCGCTCCTTGAGGGATAAGCCGTCCCTTATTGGCTGAGGTCGATCAGGCATTTCAGGCCAGCCGCCGGTCTGCAAGCACTTCGTTTAAATTGCGTAACATATGTCGCAATTGCCTCTCTGAAATAGTCAGCGGCGGCGTGAACCCGATTACATTGGCATTCTCCCCTTCGGGCAAAAGAATGTAGCCGCGATGCAGCATTGCTTTTACAACTCGTAACGTGATCTCTGCGGCGGGTTCTCCATTGAGGAAACGGAGCTCAAGTCCACTCATCAAACCAATTCCGCGCGCCATAAATTGCAAATGAGAAGAATTTTCGAGAGCTTGAAGCTCTTGCAAGAACTCTCGACCCAAAGACGCGCTTCGAGCGACTAATTTCCGCTCCCGTATTTCTTCGATTTGAGCTAGCGCCATAGCGCAGCCGACAGGATGTCCCAGGTAGGTGCTGGTGTGGATTGCTTCGCCGGTCGATCTGGGCCAAGCCCTGTCCATAACTTCGCCGCGGCCGACACACGCTGACAAAGGGAATCCTCCGGTGATCGCTTTTCCGAGGCAGATAAGGTCCGGAACGGTTTGGTCATGCTCGCAGGCAAACCACTTTCCAGTGCGCCCAAAGCCTGTGTAGATCTCATCGAGAATTAACAACGCTTCAAACTGATCGCAGAGTTTACGAACCAACGGAAGAAAGCCCGGAGGCGGAATATTAATCCCTCCCCGCGCCTGGATCGGTTCCACCAGTATAGCTCCAACCTGTTTTTGCCTGAATAGTTTCTTGACCGCTTTTTCCACATCATCCAACTGTGCCGACTGGCTCGGAAAAAGAACGAAGTGACCGAACTCGCCAAGCTGGGCCCGGAAAGGGGACCTAAAGTGATCCCGGTGAGTTACGTTAAGCGCGCCATAACCGAGGCCATGGTAGGCTCCGTGGAAAGCAATGATCCCGCTTTTGCCCGTGGCGAGGAGCGCCGTCTTGAGCGCGGCCTCCACAGCCTCAAAACCGGAGTTGCAGAAGATGGTTTTACCCTTGATGAGTGAGGTGCGATGGGCGGCGCGTGAAGACGGCGCGCTGAGACTCCAACGTTCAAACGTAATTCGGCTGAGCTCACCGGCTAAGGTGGCTTTCAACGCATGGGGATGCACGTCGCCCATGGCGTGGAGCAACTTGCTCATTTGCCGTTGGCCAGCTTTCACCACTCGCGGGTTCGCATGGCCCGCGGCGGCGACACCGAAAGCCGCAGTCAGATCTAAATACCTTTTCCCCGCCGGATCCCAAACGTGGACCCCTTGGGCTTTATCCCACACGATTGGCCAGGAACCGTCTGGCTCCATGAAAGTGACATTCTGAGACTCGTATCGGCGAAGGCGCTCAAGGGTGGTTCGTGCTATCGAATTCACAAAGTGCCTCGTTTGTCTCTCAAGATTTCCCCGTCAAACGCCCCGTGCCTCCGGAGCCCAGATGACTTTGTGGATCTGAACTTGGAATCGAACAGGCAAGGCATCGCCAATGATTCGTTCCGCCAGCTCTTTTCGCGACATCTGCGTTTGGCCTGCTGGAACCTTCTTCAGGGACTTGGCCTGCTGCTCGGAGGTGAGTGGTGCGACCCACGAGAAGAGGAGATGGCATACAGTCGAAAGTCGATGTTGAGCGATCTGTTCTTTGGCCCAGCTATAATCTTCCTGGGTGCCGATGACGAACTTCACTTCATCGGTATTCTTCAAATGTTTCAAATTCGCCAACAAATTGCGCTCCATTTCACCGCTGCTCGGGCATTTCAAATCCATGATGCGATGGACGCGGGGATCAATTCGAGAGATGTCATGCGCGCCGCTGGTTTCGATCAACACCACAAAGCCTTCGTCGCACAGCGATTTCATGAGTGGCAGGGAGTTCTCTTGGAGCAGCGGTTCGCCGCCGGTTAGCTCGACTAGGGGCAGGCGAATTTGGCTCCCCCTGCCCATGAACCGACCCACCCCTACCCCTCCCAGGAGGGGAGCTTTGTCTGTTCCCCTCCTGGTAGAGGTAGGGGTGGGTTCAGAGTCGCCCTGCGCGAGCGAAGTCCGGGGTGGTCTCTCCTGAAATGGTTCCGCCAGCTTTGCAATCCGAGATCGAATATCGCTCAAATTGGCTTTCTTCCCTTCCGTAAACGCGTAAGCAGTGTCGCAGTAAGAGCAGCGCAGATCGCAAGCGGTCAGCCGAACGAAAACACACGGGAGTCCCGCAAAGGTGCTTTCGCCCTGCAAGCTAAGGTAAATCTCGTTGACGACCAGTGTTTCAGGCATTAGTCCCAATTTAGGGGTGAACTCCGTCGTGGGAAAGACGGAAACGCGGGATGTGATGCGTGATAGGCGAGAATATAGCCGTACTTACTTCACACGCTTCACGCTTCATTCTTCACACACGGCGTTTTCATCTTTGCCAAAATCATTTAATTTCGCTGTTGCCTTGAGTAGCTTTGCCACGTGCAAATCTACGACCATCCAACGTTCCGAATGGCTTGCCAGCAATTTGATTTGGTGGCCGATCACTTGCAGATTCCCGAAATTGAGCGCGCTCGGCTCAAATATCCGAAACGTTCCTTGACCGTGGCATTGCCGATTCTCCGCGATGACGGAGCGCTTGAAGTCTTTTCGGGCTACCGGGTCCAACATCATCTGACCTTGGGGCCGACAAAGGGAGGACTCCGTTACCATCCCGACGTGACACTGGGCGAAGTAGCGGCGCTGGCGATGTGGATGAGTTGGAAGTGCGCGTTGACGGGCCTTCCTTATGGTGGTGCGAAAGGTGGGATTGCTTGCGATCCGCGAGCGATGTCATGCGTGGAACTCGAACGCCTGACGCGGCGTTACACTCAGGAAATGATCCCATTTATCGGTCCCCAAGTCGATATCATGGCTCCTGATGTCGGGACAAATGAGCAGACGATGGCGTGGATGATGGACTCCTATTCAGTGCATATGGGTTATACCGTGCCTAGCATCGTCACGGGCAAACCTGTCGGATTGGGAGGATCGTTAGGCCGACGCGAGGCTACCGGGCGCGGAGTCAGCTATCTGATCAACCGAGCCATGGATACAATCGCGATGCCGTCGGCCCAAGCTACGGCGGTGGTTCAGGGGTTTGGCAATGTAGGTTCAGTCGCGGCCTACTCCTTGGAGAAATATGGCGTGAAGGTCATCGCCATCAGCGATGTGAACGGTGGAGTGTTTAACCAGAAAGGGCTCGACCTACGCCGATTGGACGAACATGTGGAGCGAACGAGGACAGTCGTTGGCTTTTCCGAAGCCGAACCGATTTCAAACGAACAATTGCTGATCACCCCGTGCGATATCTTGATTCCCGCTGCATTGGAACGACAAATCACCGAGGCGAACGCGGGCCGCATCCAGTGCCGGATTCTGGCTGAAGCTGCCAACGGTCCGACGACTCCGGAGGCCGACGTCATTCTGGAGCAGAGGCCTGATATTTTTGTTATTCCCGACATCCTCTGCAATGCGGGCGGGGTTGTGGTTTCTTACTTCGAGTGGGTGCAGGACTTGCAAAGCTTCTTTTGGACAGAGACCGAGGTGACCGACAAGTTGTTCCGCATCTTGGAGGGGGCATTTATCCAAACACTGAGCTTGAGCCGAAAGCAGAAGACTTCGATGCGTTTGGCGGCGTTGAGTCTGGGGGTCAAGCGCGTCCAAGAAGCCAAAAGACTCCGAGGATTGTTCCCTTAGAATTCGCGAGAAAATACCGACCCAGCAATTCCGTCCCCCGCTCGCGAAGGCGGCTCGCGGCGTAACTATTGATCGGTGTGTTGAATCGGGAGAATCCATTCAACAGGCACAAGCATGAGTGCTAGCCTCACATCCATGGGAAGGGTGGTCTCGCGACGGAAGCGAAGGAGGCGACGGAAGCCGCGCGACGGCCGTTTCGAGCAATTTGCTCCCGACGCATCCGTCGCGAGGTGCTCGCGCAGCTCACTCACTGAAACTTCCACTTTCCTTACCGGTGGCGTTTTGCCTATGCTCGTCGTTCCGTTTGTCGTTGTCTTGATAGCGTCAGCGGTTGTCAGGAATTTTGCGCTCTTTTGCTGTTAAACTAATTTGTTGCTATGACCAGTGCGGAAATACGTCAGTCGTTTCTCGACTTCTTCAAGTCGAAGCAGCACACCATTGTGCCGTCTTCGAGTCTCATGCCTGATTCGCCCGGACTCCTTTTCACCAACGCCGGCATGAACCAGTTTGTTCCGATCTTTCTGAATCAAAGGAAGCCGGACGTGAGCAAATGGGCCGGAGCGGTCCCGGGGCTGGACACCCGCGCGGCCGACACCCAAAAATGCATCCGCGCCGGCGGCAAGCACAACGACCTCGAAGATGTCGGTCTCGACACTTATCACCACACCTTTTTCGAGATGCTGGGCAACTGGAGCTTCGGCGATTACTTCAAGCGCGACGCGATCGATTGGGCGTGGGAGCTCATCACAGTAGTCTGGAAGTTTCCGAAGAACCGCCTTTACGCGACGGTTTATAATCCAGACAAAAGCAAAGGTGATCCCAGCGAGCTTGATCAGGAAGCGTGGGACATTTGGGCTGAGAAATTCCGCGCCGCAGGTCTCGATCCAGCAGTCCATATCGTCTATGGCAATAAGAAGGATAATTTCTGGATGATGGGCGACACCGGGCCGTGCGGCCCGTGCAGCGAAATCCACGTGGACCTCACGCCGCAGGGCGACACCAAAGGCGCACTCGTCAACAAAGGCGACGCCCGCTGCATCGAGATTTGGAATCTAGTGTTCATCCAGTTCGCTGCAAATCCAGATGGCACGTTCTCGCCGCTGCCCGCGAAGCACGTGGATACTGGCATGGGCTTCGAGCGTGTCACGTCGATCATGCAAGGAACGAAGGGTTTCGCGGACTTCGCGAACGCGAAGATTTCCAATTACGAAACCGACATCTTCCACTCGATCTTCGATGAGATTGAGAAGCTGAGCGGCAAGAAATACGGTTCAACTCTCCCGAAAACCGGTAGCACCGGGGACACCGAACAGGAAAAGACGGACGTGGCATTCCGCGTCATCGCCGACCACATCCGAACGTTGAGTTTTGCGATTGCTGACGGCATCCAGCCGGGTAACAACGACCGGAATTACGTTTTGCGTCGCATCCTGCGCCGCGCCGTTCGCTACGGCCGTTCGCTCGGGTTCCATGAGCCGTTTTTCTATAAGCTGGTGGACGTGCTCGCCGACATGATGGGCGACGTCTTCCCAGAAATCCGCGCCAAGAAAAAGCATGTGCAGGGCGTCATCCGCACCGAGGAAGAGACATTTAACAGGACGTTGGACCGGGGGCTCGAGTTGTTCAACGAGGAGGCTCCGAAGCTCATCGGCCGCCCTCCCCAGATCTCGGGTGCTTTCGCATTCCGCCTTTATGACGAACAGGGTTTCCCCCTCGACCTAACCGAGTTGATGGCGCGCGAACGCGGTTTGACCGTGGACAAGGAAGGCTTCGAAAAGTTGATGGAACAGCAGCGCGCGCGCGCCCGCGCCGCTCAGAAGAAGGAAGTCATTTCGCTCTCGCAGATTGAAAACACGACCCCCACAAAGTTCATCGGGTACGAAACGCTGGAGACGGGAGCGAAGGTCATCGAAGTCGTTAGCGTGAAGGATAAGATGGCGGTGGTTCTCGAGACATCGGCCTTCTATGCCGAGATGGGCGGTCAGGTCGGCGATACGGGTGAACTGAGCGGCGGTGGCCAGCTCTGGCGAGTCGTCAACACACAGAAGAGCGGTAACACCTGGCTTCATCTCCTCTCATCCGAAACCTCAAATCCGGAATCTCCAATAGCGGATGCGCCAGGCATCGGCTCCACGATCAGGCTCTCGGTCGATGCCCCGCGCCGTGCGGGTATTCAGCGTCACCACACTGTAACACATCTGTTTCATTGGGCGCTGCACGAAGTGGCGAGCAAAGAGGCAACGCAGAAGGGTTCCTACGTCGGTCCCGAGAAACTCACTTTTGATTTTAACAGCGCGCCGCTCACACCGCAGCAGGTCGCTGACATCGAGAGACTCGTGAACGAACGCATTCTCGAAAACGTGTCTGTGAGCTGGAGCGAGCTTCCTTACGCCGATATCAAGGGTCGCAAAGATGTGCTGCAATTCTTCGGCGACAAATACGGAGATGTCGTCCGTGTCGTCCAGATCGGGGGAGGGGCAGGGGAGCTGAACGGTTATTCGATGGAACTCTGCGGCGGGACGCACACGCGTGCGACAGGCGAGATTGGTTTGTTCCGGATCGTCAGCGAGTCCGGCATCGCCGCGGGTGTCCGTCGTATCGAAGCTGTCGCTGGCCTGGAGGCTTACCACAAAGCCGATGAAGAGTCGCAACTGATCAAATCGGTCGCGAGCAAGGTCAGCGCGCCGGTGGGCGAGATCGAGAAAAAGATCGAGGCATTGCTCGCGCATCAAAAGGAATTGGAGAAGCAACTCAAGACAATGCAGCAGAAAGAGGCGGCGAATACTGCGCGCGGGTTGCTGGCGAGAGCGCAGGTTATTGGAAGTCAGGCTGCGCCTGCGCAGGGGCAGTTGCGCGCAATTGTCGAGAACCTTGGCACCGCGGACGGAGATTATCTCCAGGCGGTGGCTGATGCACTGAAGTCGCAGTTCAAAGGTGTGATCGTTCTGGGCGGAGCTAATAGCGGCGCAGTTGCACTCGTAGCCGTGGTTGCCGCGGAGTTCACGTCGAGAGTCCAGGCGGGCAAAATCATCCAGACAATCGCTCCGATTGTCGGAGGCAAAGGCGGCGGCAAGCCCGACAACGCTCGCGGCGGCGGCAAGGATGCGAGCAAACTCGACGAAGCCTTGGCCAAAGCGAAGGCGCTCCTAGAATAAATTCGTAACTCCGGGGTAACCAATTCCAAATTGCTTTCAAGTTGAGATTAAGGCGCGTCGGATGCCGGGCGGCGGGCGGCGGATAAGCCGGAGCGTACGTAGTTCCGCCTTCAGCCGGTGCTTGGTGTTATCCGCGGCCATACTGAGAATTGCTGTAGTGGTGCCCTTAATTGTTGCGCAGCATTGAGGAATTGCCTTAGTCTGAAGCGGTTTTTGGCATGAAAATTTACATCGACGGAAAATACTACGAAGAAGGGAAGGCCAAGATATCTGTGTTCGATCATGGCCTGCTTTATGGTGACGGCATTTTCGAGGGCATTCGCGCTTACAACGGGCGAGTTTTCAAACTGAGGGAGCATATTGACCGCTTGTTTTGTTCAGCGAAGGCGATTCTCCTGACGATCCCAATGGAGCATGCTGAAGTCATGCAAACAGTGGTGGCAACATGTCGGCGCAACAAGATCCGGGATGGCTACATTCGGCTCGTGGTAACGCGGGGTGTGGGAACTCTGGGTTTAAATCCGAATACATGTAAACGCCCATCCATCATCGTTATTGCTGGCAAAATTCAGCTTTACCCTCCGGAGTATTACCAGCGCGGGTTGGAAATAATTACTGTCCCGACAGTGCGAAATCTGCACAGCGCGCTGAATCCGGCCATTAAGTCGTTGAACTATTTGAACAATATTCTGGCGAAAATCGAAGCGAACAACGGAGGTTGCGAAGAGGCGGTGATGCTCAACTCCGAGGGATTCGTCGCGGAATGTACTGGGGACAATCTCTTTATACTAAAAGGAGATCAGCTCATCACCCCACCTCTGACGGCAGGAGCGCTGTATGGTATTACGCGTGGAGTGGTGATCGAGATGGGCAAGGCGGCTGGCATGAGCGTTGCTGAGTCGAACCTGACTCGGTATGATTTGTTTAATGCCGACGAATGTTTTTTGACGGGAACAGGTGCGGAATTGATTCCGGTAGTGAAGATCGACGGACGCGTCATCGGATCAGGCAATCCAGGCCCAGTAACCAAGAGCTTGGTTCAAAAGTATCATGCCTTAACCAAGATATCGGGAGAGCCGATTTACGGTCCTTAGAGTGGCGGGGCGGGCGTGCCTTGGATAGGCTGATGACCCGGCGACTCTTTCGCTTGGCATAGCGCCGGAGAATATCATTTCCACGGAGTCGTCTAGCTTTCGATTTGTTGGAGCCTGAATGGCTCGGAGCTCAGGTCGAGACGCGAGGACCTTTTAGCGATTAACAAATTGACACGCTCTCTTGACTTAGACCGGTAAGAAGCCGATATACGGATTGGAAGATATGCTTTGCGATATTTGTAAACAAAACGTGGCCACCGTCCATCTCACGCAAATGGTGGAGGGCAAGACCAAGAAAGTCGATCTCTGCGAGTCTTGCTCGAAGGCTAAAGGGGTGGATGATCCGACCGGTTTTTCATTAGCGGACCTCTTGTTGGGTTTAGGAGCCGCCCAAGAAATGGAGCAAGCCATGGCGGGCATCGAGATCAAGTGTCCACGCTGTGGTTTTACTCAAGCGGACTTCAAGAAAGCGGGTCGGCTCGGTTGCGCGGATTGTTATATTACCTTTGCGGAAGGGCTGGAGAGTTTGCTCAAGACGATGCATAAGGGAATCAAGCATGTGGGCAAGGTGCCGCAAATGTTTAAGCAGACCCAAGACTTCGCCGACAAACTGAAATCGTTGCAGACTAAATTGGACAAGGCAGTTCACGATGAAGATTTTGAGACTGCGGCCCATGTGCGGGATGAAATAAACCAGGTCAAAGACAAAATCACCGAATTGGCCACAAGCTGAGTTATGGGTATCCATGAATTTCTAACTTCTCCGGCTGAGGCCAGCAAGCGTTCGGGTCCTCATGACCGGATCGTTCTTTCGAGCCGAGTGCGGCTGGCGCGTAATGTGAGAGGAATGGCATTTCCTGGTTGGGCGAAAAAGCCGGAGCGGATTAAAGCTCTCGAAGCGATTCGTCCCGCAGTGGAAGGTCTCCGACAAATGAACGGAGCTTTTTCTGAGTCGATGGATAATCTAACAGCTTTGGACAAGCAGATTCTGGTGGAGCGGCATCTGGTGAGCCGCGAGCATGCCGCCAAGAACGCAGGGAGCGGCCTAGTCCTGAATAAGGAGGAGTCCCTCTGCGTGATGATCAACGAGGAGGATCATCTCCGGATGCAATCTCTGAGGCCCGGGCTCCAAATAAAGGAAGCTTGGCAGGCGATCGATCAGGTGGATTCGGTGTTGGAGAAGAAGGTTGAGTATGCTTTTTCTCCTGTCCTAGGCTATTTGACTGCTTGTCCGACGAATCTGGGAACAGGGATTCGAGTCAGCGCCATGCTTCACTTGCCGGCGTTAGTCTTGAGCGAGCAGATTAATCAGATCATTCAAGCCGTGAATAAGCTTGGTCTCGCGGTGCGAGGCTTATATGGAGAGGGAACCGAGGCTTTAGGGAATGTCTTCCAGGTTTCAAACCAAATGACGCTCGGAGAGATGGAGACCGATATCGTGGAGAGGCTGAACAAAGTTTTGGCTCAGCTCATCGAGCACGAAGAAAATGCCCGTGCTTCGCTGCTCGAGAACAAGCCCAAAGTGGTTTTCAACCAGATTGGCCGCGGGTACGGGATATTGGCGAATGCTCATAGTATATCCTCGAAGGAAACTATGAACCTGCTCTCTTTGCTCCGGCTCGGAGTGGATATTGGACTCTTCCCCGGAGTGGAGAGGTCGTTGGTCGATGAATTATTTCTAATCACGCAGCCAGCTCATTTGCAGAAGGGTTATTCCGAGAAGCTTTCCGCGGAAGAGCGTGATCTGTTAAGGGCCGATATGTTGCGGGAACGTCTGCGGCACGTGAGCCGTCCCCATCCTGTCCCATCAAATCCGGCCGGTCCGAAGCTGGACAAACCAAACGAGTCCTAGCATCTTCACACACACTGATTATGAGCGATGAAGCCATGAATAATTTTACGCCAAGAGCCCAGCAAGTGCTGGCCTTGGCGCGCAAAGAAGCTGACCGGTTCAACCACAATTTTGTGGGCACGGAGCACCTCTTGCTTGGCTTAATTAAGTTGGGCCAGGGAGTGGCCGTAAATGTCCTCCAGAAGATTGGGTTGGATCTGGAAACTGTTCGGATGGAAGTCGAGAAATTGGTCGGCACTGGTCCTGACCAAAAGATGATTGGCAATATCCCGTACACTCCCAGAGTGAAAAAGGTGTTGTCGCTCGCGGCGAAGGAGGCCAAGGCTCTCAACCATACTTACGTCGGGACTGAACATATTCTTTTGGGGCTTTTGCGCGAAGGTGATGGGGTGGCGGCCCGTGTCTTGAAGAACATGGACGTCGATATCGAGCAGACCCGCCAGGAGATTCTCAAAGAGTTGGATCCTAATTTCAATAGCGCCGAGGAAACATCGCCGAATGAGCCCAATGAAAAGGCTCCGGATAAGAAAGGCGAAATCAAGACGCCGGCTTTGAAAGCCTTCGGTCGGGACCTCACTGAAATCGCCCGCAAAGGTGAGATGGATCCTGTGATCGGGCGTAAGAATGAGATTGAACGAGTTATCCAAATCCTTTGTCGGCGAACGAAGAACAATCCAGTGCTATTAGGTGAAGCTGGGGTTGGTAAGACGGCGATCGTCGAGGGGTTGGCTCAGGAAATTGCGCGCGGAAATGTCCCTGAATTGCTGCGCGATAAGAAAGTCATCACGCTCGACCTAGCCTTGATGGTTGCTGGGACAAAATACCGCGGTCAATTTGAAGAACGCATCAAGGCGGTGATGGATGAAATCCGGCGAGCAAAAAACATCATCCTGTTCATTGATGAGCTGCATACGATCGTCGGGGCTGGGTCAGCAGAGGGAACGATGGATGCGTCAAATATCATCAAGCCCGCACTCAGCCGCGGTGAAATGCAATGCATCGGTGCCACAACGCTTAACGAGTACCGCAAATACATCGAGAAAGACGCTGCCTTGGAACGACGCTTCCAGAGTGTCAAGGTCGAGGCTCCGTCGGTGGATGAAGCCATTTTGATCCTCAAGGGGCTGCGACAGAAATACGAAGACCACCACAAAGTGGATTTTACGGATCTCGCGCTCGAGTCGGCCGTTAAGCTTTCGGATCGCTATCTGACAGGCCGCTACCTTCCAGACAAGGCTATTGATGTGATGGATGAAGCCGGCTCGCGTGCTCGGATTGGGGCCATGACTCGCCCACCGGATATCAAGAATCTCGAAGGCGAGATTGAAGAGATCAAGGCTCGCAAGGAACGTGCGATTAAAGAGCAGGATTTTGAGGGGGCGGCATCGATGCGCGACAAAGAGAAGCAGGCGAAAGAGAAGATGGAGTCCATCCTGAATGCCTGGAGAACGACTCGGGAAGAGAAGCGAGTGCGTGTCGATGAAGAAGACATTCTGCACATAGTTGCCAAGTGGACTGGCATTCCGCTGAAGCGGATGGAACAAGGGGAAGCGCAAAAGCTGTTGGCGATGGAAGAGGAGTTGAGCCGAAATGTGGTTGGCCAGAGGGAAGCAGTCACGGCCCTTTGTAAGGCGCTGCGTCGCTCACGGGCGGATTTGAAAGATCCGAAACGACCGATAGGAACGTTTGCGTTGTTCGGGCCGACAGGGGTGGGCAAAACTCTCCTGGCAAAGACGCTGGCGGAAAACATGTTCGGCGATGCCAAGTCGCTCATTCAGTTGGATATGAGTGAGTATATGGAGAAATTTACGGTATCGCGCTTGGTTGGTTCGCCACCCGGATATGTCGGGTATGAAGACGGTGGACAGTTGACGGAGCAGGTGCGCCGCAAGCCATATTCAGTGATCCTATTTGACGAGATCGAAAAGGCGCATCCGGATGTGATGAATATGCTCCTCCAAATTTTGGAGGATGGCAGATTGACTGACAACGTGGGGCGGGTGATAGATTTCCGGAACACCATCGTACTTTTGACATCTAATGTCGGCGCGGAAACGGTGAACAAGCAGGTCTCGATAGGTTTTACGAAATCTTCGGACGAGGGGAGCTACGAAAAGATGAAGGAAAAAATCTTGGACGCATCCAAGAAAGTGTTCCGGCCGGAATTCCTGAATCGACTGGATGATGTCATCGTTTTCCGATCTCTGACCAAGGTGGACCTAATTGAGATTCTCGAGTTGGAGGTTTTGAAAGTGATCCAACGTCTCAAAGGCAGAAACATCCAGATTCAGTTGGATGAAAAGGCCAAGGATTATCTGGTGGAGAAAGGTTTTGATCCGACCTATGGCGCGCGGCCAATGCGTCGTGCCGTGGAGCGCTATTTGGAAGATCCGCTAGCCGAGGAAATATTGAAGGGCAAACTGCACGACAATAACCCGATCCAAGTCACGGTTGAGCAGGACAAGTTGGTCTTCAACCAAACTGCGGCGGAAGGAGCCCTGTCGAGTTAACCTCCTCTATCGAGTAGAAAAATTTGCAAAACGATCTCTTTTTCGGGAGATCGTTTTGTCAATTAGCGACGGGCTCATCACATATTTTGAAAGGCCAATGGCTTCTAAGAAATGACCGCCTCGGCCAAAAAATGGTTGTCCGAAGGGCTGGAGGAAACCGGGCGGATAGCTCTTTTATTAGGCGAAACTGCTCGTTCCTTGGTAACTCAAAGACTCAATTGGCGCGACCTAGTTCATCAGCTTCATTTCATTGGCGTCAAATCTCAATCCGTCGTTTTGATTACGGGCGCGTTCACCGGAATGGTGCTGTGCGCCCAGGCATACTTCCAGTTCCATAAGGTTAAGATGGATACGGCGACACTCGCCGTGGTGAGTGTATCGATGTGCAGCGAGCTCGGGCCGGTGCTGACAGCGCTGATGGTGGCTGGCCGCGTGGGTGCAGCCATTGCTGCGGAGCTAGGGACGATGCGGGTTACTGAGCAGATTGATGCCTTGCGAACGCTGGCCACTCATCCAGTGGACTATTTAGTGGTGCCCCGGTTGGTCGCAACTATCGTCGCGCTCCCTCTGCTCACCGTTGAAGCCATCGTGATCGGTATTGGAGCCGGTTATTGGGTGGCAGTTCACCTGCTCAATATCGACGCCAGTTACTCCTGGGCGAACATGATCAAGTATAGCGACGCGGTGGATGTCGTGATCGGTTTCACCAAGGCCCTGATTTTTGGGGCGCTTGTCGCGCTTCTCAGTTGCTACAAAGGGATGAACTGCAGCGAAGGGGCTGAGGGCGTCGGCCGGGCGACCACGGAGGCGGTCGTCTTTTCTTCCATTGCTATCTTAATCAGTAACTTCTTCCTCACATTATTCCTTACCCGGGTGTTCTCATGATCGAAGCCCGGGATTTGCGAAAGAGCTTCGGATCGCATCGAGTGCTCGATGGGGTGAGTTTCACGATCGAGAAAGCTGAATCCATCGTTATTATTGGCCGGAGCGGCGGTGGGAAAAGTATTTTGCTGAAGCATGTTATTGGCCTGCTGATGCCGGACTCGGGAGCTGTTTGGATCGACGGTGAAAACATAGCTCTCATGAACGAGCGCCAGTTGATTCAAGTCCGCCGAAAGTTCGGGATGTTGTTTCAAAGCGCGGCTCTCTTTGACTCGATGACCGTAGCCGAGAATGTTTCCTTTCTCCTCCGCCGCGAGAGGAAACTCACCGAGAAAGAGATAGCGCGGAGGATCGATGAGACGTTGGAAATGGTCGATCTTCCAGGCACTCAGGATAAGAAACCGGCCGAGCTGTCGGGCGGCATGCGCAAACGTGTTGGCTTGGCACGAGCGATCATCTACCGGCCGGAGATTGTTCTTTACGACGAGCCGACGACTGGATTGGACCCGATCGTGGCCGACAGCATCGATCAACTGATCCTTCGGGTCTGCGAGCGTTTGAAGGTGACATCTGTGGTAGTGACCCATGATATGCGGAGCACTCAGCGGGTGGGTCAGCGGATTCTGATGCTCCACCAGGGGCGCATCTATTGCTCGGGGACTCCAGCCGAGATTTTTCAGTCGGCCGACCCGATTGTCCATCGGTTTGTCAACGGCATTTCCGATCCGAGAGAACACATCCTGATATGAACAAATCGCGTTTGGAATGGAAAGTTGGCTTGTTTGTTTTGATCTCTTCCATACTGCTCGCGGGCTTGGTGATCCGATTTAGCAAGCGCTCATCGCTCTTTGGCAAGGCGACTACCCTCTTCATGAAAACGGAGAATGCAAGTGGCGTTATCGAGGGGGCTCTAGTGCTGATGGCCGGTGTTCCGGTCGGAAGCGTGGAAACCATCGATCTCGAGCCTGGCGGAAGAAGCGTGACGATCGTGCTGAAAATTCAAAAAAAATATCCAATCCACCGCGACGCAATTTTCTCCATCAAACAGGCAGGCTTTCTGGGAGATCGCTATGTCTCGATTGACCCGACCAAGAACGCCGAGCCTCCTTTAAAAGATGGAGAGGTCGTGCCTAGCGAAGCACCATTCGATCTCCAGGAGGTCGCCCGCTCCGCAGTTGGTTTGCTCCGGCGAGTGGATGACACAGCGAAGAAAGTGACTGACGCCGTGAGCCGGATCGACAGCAGCCTTTTTGCCGAGCATACGTTGACCAACCTCACTGCCACTCTGATTAATTTCCGCCTGATGTCGGAGCAAGCCTTAATGACGTTGAATGGACTGGATGAGTTCGTGAAAACCAATAGCTACCCTCTGAGTAGTTCGGTCAGTAACCTCGTCGTTTTCTCTGAGGAGATGAGCGGCGTCGCCAAGGAGATGCACCTGATCGTCTCAACCAATCGGCCCGGTGTTTCGAGCGCGATAAAAAGCATTGAATCGGCAACCCACCAAGTGGATAAACTCGTCACCGGTCTGCAATCCGGCGAAGGTCTCGCGGGCAGTCTGTTAAAAAACGAACAACTCGAGCGGGATTTCATGAACACCGTCAACAACCTGGGTTTGCTAAGCAGCAATTTGAATAAGTTTGGCCTGTTGTGGAAACCAAAAGTCAAACGAACGGACGTTCAATCCCGCCCCGTCTATCCGGGAAAAAACCCTCACCAATAACCTTATGTCCTTATGGGTAATTCGCATTCTCTTTCTGCTCTTGTGCGTAGTGGGAGGATATTCCGTCAGCCAGGTGCAACCCTCCCTCATCGAGAATGGATACTACGGTGTCGTGATCGGCTTTGGCCTTGGAGGGCTTCTCATCGCAATCGACGAAATGTTGAAGGGTTTTTCCCTGCGAGCATTCTCTGCCGCGACGTTCGGTCTCATGCTCGGGAGCGTGATGGCTTGGATGGTGGATCGTTCCGGCTTGTTTGAGTACGCCGAGGAAAAACCGGCGCGCTGGCTGATCCGCCTCTGCTTGTTTGTCGGGTTCGGTTATATCGGCATGGTCCTCGCCATGCGGAGTAACAAAGAGGATTTTTCATTGATCATTCCGTACGTTCGCCTGGCTCCCCAGAAGAAGCCCGATAACCTGCTGGTGATGGATACGAGCGCCGTCATTGACGGTCGCGTCGCTGATTTGGTTGAGGCTAATTTTCTTGAAGGCATCATTGTTATTCCGCGGTTCGTTTTGAAAGAGCTTCAGCAGATCGCTGACTCGGATGATCCTATTCACCGAGTCCGGGGACGTCGCGGCTTGGAAACGTTGAGCAGAATTCAGCGCTTGCAACGCAATGAAGTGAAAATCCACGAGGGCGATTTTGCCGAAGAAATCAGCGTGGATGCCAAGCTGGTTCGGTTGGCCCATGGGCTGGGCGCCAAGTTATTCACGAACGATTTCAATCTTGGCAAGATTGCTGAGCTCCAATCGGTCAGCTACGTTAACATCAGCCAACTGGCCAGCGCTCTCAAATCCGTCATCCTTCCTGGCGAAATTCTCAGCTTACGCGTCGTTCGGGAAGGCAAGGACAAAGGCCAAGGAGTCGGCTATCTCAACGACGGCACCATGGTTGTGGTGAATCAAGCCAACACTCTGGTTGGACAACAGATTGAAGTGCAGGTGCAGAGCTTGTTGCAAACAGGCGCGGGCGTGATCGTTTTCGCCAACGTGAAGGCTTCAGTGCCGTCTTGAATTTTTCGCTGTATGGCCTTATGTTCTGTCATGAAGCTCGTCACGGCATTTCAAACTTTTAATCCTGCGGAGGCTCAGCTCATTCGATCCAGACTGGAGGCGGCTGGTTTCCAAGCCCATGTTGCCCATGAACTTTCCGCGCTCAGCATGGAAGGTTACTCGATGTCCAATGGAGGCGTCCTCGTTCAGGTTCCGGACGATCAAGTGGAAGATGCTCGAGCATTGATCCATTCGGCTGAGGACTCTCCCGAATGAAATGTTCTAAACCCCCTTGGCTCTCTGATCTGAAAAAAGAGTTGGCGCCAGGGGAACTTCTCTTGGATGAGGCGGCTCTCGCCGCCCACGCAGGCGATAAGTGGTTTGCGGCACATTTGCCAGAGGCTGTCGCTCTGCCTTGCACTTCGCAAGCCGTCGCGTCGATCTTGCGCTTCGCGGTCAACCATCAAATACCAGTCACAGCCCGTGGCGCTGGTTACGGCTACGTGGGAGGCTGCGTTCCGTCGCAAGGAGGCATCGTGCTGTCACTGGCGCGAATGAATCGCATCAAAGAGATCAACTCGGGCGATTTCGTAGCTGTGGTCCAGCCGGGTGTGTTAACACAGACTCTTCAAGACGCTGTGGAGAAGCAGGGGCTTTATTATCCTCCCGATCCAGCCAGCCGAGCTAACTGCACGATCGGCGGGAACATCGCGACCAACGCGGGTGGCCCACGGTGTCTGAAATATGGCGTGACGCGCGATTATATTTTGGGTTTGGAGGTGGTCCTGGCTGACGGATCGATCGTTCGGTTGGGAAGCCGGACGCACAAAAACAAAACGGGCTTCGATCTTACGCGTTTATTTGTCGGCTCTGAAGGGTTGCTGGGTGTCGTGACTGAAGCGACTTTGAAGTTGCTGCCGCTGCCACCCTATCGGGCTTGTCTATCGGTCGGATTTGCTTCGATGAAGGAGGCGACGCGGGCCATTCGGAGTATCTTCGCTGGTGGCTTTTTGCCGTGCGCCTTGGAATTAGCTGATGCATTTACGCTGGCTGCTGCTCACAAGCGCACCGGCAGCGCCATGCTTGCTAATTGTTACGCCCATATTTTTGTAGAATTGGACGGCCAAGAAAAGTCTGTCAGGTCGGAGGTTAAACAACTGGAGTCTCTGGTCCGCTCCGCTCGCCCCCTTTTTATCAAGCGAGCCTATGGACACGACCAATGCGAAGCTTTTTGGCAACTCCGGCGAGAATTCTCCTTTGCGCTCCGGGATACTGGATTGACGAAGTTGAATGAGGATATCGTCGTGCCACGCGGCCGATTGGAAGAGTTATTCCGTTTCGCCGGGCAGCTCCAGAAAAAACATGGGTTCCCGGTCGCGTGTTTCGGCCATGCCGGAGACGGGAACATTCATGTCAATATTATGGTGGACTCTTCGCAACCTGGCGCGATGAAACGATGTGAAGTAGCGTTGGATGAACTCTTTCAGGGAGTCCTGGCCTTGGGCGGTGTCATCACCGGCGAACACGGGATCGGCTTGGCCAAAAAGCGGTGGTGGCCAATGGCTGCTTCCCCGGAATTGCGCCAGCTCCACGAGACGATAAAAATAGCTCTTGACCCCTCGGGAATTCTCAACCCGGGCAAGTTCGTCGAAATAAAAAACCGCCGTATGAAATCGGCGGTTTGGAAACCATCTTAGGTAAGAATTATCGGCGACCACGATAGCCACCGCCACCGCCTCCTCCGCCACCACCACCTCCTCCGCCTCCGCCTCCGCGTCGATCACGGCCACCGCCGTAGCCACCGCCACCGCCACCGCCGGGCGCTCGTTCTTCGCGTGGCCGAGCTTCATTCACGGTCAAGGCACGCCCTTGAAAATCCTTTTGATGGAACATTTCGACCGCTTTGTCAGCTTCGGCTTGCGAGCTCATTTCTATAAAAGCAAAACCACGGGATCGGCCGGTCTCCCGGTCTTGCATGATGTTAACTGTAACGACAGTTCCAGCTTGTGAAAAGTAATCTTGAAGATCGTTTTCAGTGGAGTCGAACGTGAGGTTTCCAACAAATAACTTTGTTGCCATAGTGGGTTGTTTGGTTATCCGCTCAGCTCTGCTTTGGGTGAACGTTCCCGTCGTTAGGTTTCAATTATCACCGCTTAAAAAGCATCAATTGACAATTTCCGAATCACTCATTCGTCGCAAACGGATATCCGAACAATAGGCTTAAGCCTAGGGAAAGCAAGACGAAATTGGCCACCCAGGATTGTGCCAAAGGCTTTAAAGCTCACTGGCAAGAACCACGGATAATGAAATCCCAGCACGATGAGACGATGTCGTCGATTTCCAATTAGGAAGCTGCTCAACCTCAGATGGTTTTCGCCGGCTTTTCCTCTGAAATCATCACAACGAACTCGCCTTTTAAGACCCTGTTCTGTTGCAAAGCCAGGAGCTCCGTGGGTGAGCCGCGCAAGAACTCCTCGAACCGCTTCGTCAACTCCCTGGCCAATACGACTCGGGATTGAGGGAAAATGTCGGACAGCTCAACGAGCAGTTTCTCGATGCGAAAAGGCGATTCATATAATACGAGCGTTCCTGAAAAAGCCTTCAATTTCTCCAACGCTTTTCGGCGAGCAGCAGATTTATGGGGAAGAAAGCCGGCGAAATGAAACTCATCCGTTGGCGAGCCACTGGCTGTCAGGGCCGCGACGAGCGCGCACGGCCCAGGGATAGACTCGACCCGAAAGCCTGCCTGGATGGCGGTGCGCACAACGCGTTCACCGGGGTCGCTAATCCCAGGACTGCCAGCATCGGTCACCAAAGCGACCTTTTCTCCGCGCTGCAAACGCCCGACAATTTCTGCGCTCCTCTTGGCTTCGTTAAACCGAAAATAGCTGATCAGAGGCTTCGTGATGCCGTAATGCTTCAACAGTTGGCCTGTGTGGCGCGTGTCTTCCGCAGCCACGACATCGCACTCTTTCAAAGTTCGAAGCGCCCGCAACGTGATGTCTTCGAGATTGCCAATCGGTGTTGCGACAAGATAGAGCGTGCTCGGCGTCAGCGGCGGCAGGGATAGTGGCGTCTCGGGCATTCGTCGGAGTCGAGAGCAAACCTCATGATGACCGCGTGGAAAACTCGTGAACCGTCGTCTGAGTGTACGTCTGGCCAGGATTTAGGATCACAGATGGAAAACCGGGCTGGTTGACGGAGTCGGGAAAGTGCTGGCATTCCAAACAGAATGCGGAGTTCTTGTGATAGACCTTGCCACCTTTGCCCGAGAGGCTTCCATCGAGGTAATTCGCTGTGTAGAGTTGAATTCCCGGCTCGGTCGTCAAGACCCTCAAAACTCGTCCGCTGGCTGGCTCGTAACATCCGGCTGCGAAGTTCAAATCACCCGCTGGCGATTTGTTCAAAACATAATTGTGATCGTAACCGGTGGGATGATTCGTGAGTTGGTTGAATCGTGCGCCAATGCGCGCCGGCTTGGTGAAGTCCATCACTGTCCCCGCCACCGCGCTAATTTCACCCGTAGGAATACTGGTGGCATCGACGGGAGTGTAATGGCTGGCATTGATCTCCAGCTCATGATTGAGGATGTCGCCCTGGCCAGCGCCAGCGAGGTTGAAGTACGAGTGATTGGTTAAATTGAGGGGCGTTGGTTTGTCAGTCGTTGCCTCGTAATCAATCTGCAATTGGTCCCGATCGGTCAGAACGTAAGTCACATCGATGTGGAGGTTGCCTGGATAACCTTCTTCGCCATCGGGACTGAGATAGCTGAATCTCACCGCTTGGCCTTTCGCGTGTTCGACCTGCGCGGCTTTCCAAACGCGTTTGTCAATCCCCTTGATGCCACCATGAAGGTGGTTGGGACCGTTGTTCACCGCGAGGGTAAAGTCCTTGCCGTTCAAGGTGAATTTGCCGTTGGCAATGCGATTTGCGAATCGACCTGTGGTGCAACCGAAATGAGGATGGCCTTTGAGATAACTTTCCAAACTGTCGAAACCCAGGACCACGTCGGCCAATGTCCCGTTCCGGTCAGGAACGTGTAGTTCCGTGAGCAGCGCGCCGTAAGTCATCACCTTGGCTTTAATCCCGTTCCTGTTGATCAGAGTATAAATTTCGACGCTTTCTCCTTCGCTGCTCTTTCCGAAAATCGCTTTTTCCATGGGACGGTTTCTAGCCTTGTAAAAGCTTGCGGCAAGCCGTTCGGAGCCGACCGAGTTGAGATGTGGATTTGGCTTCGATGTAGCAACGGATGAGCGGTTCAGTTCCGCTCGCGCGAAAGGCCACCCATTCCTGGGCTGGCAGTAAGAACTTATATCCGTCCGTGGTGATGAACTTTACGACTTTGAACGGCCCAATCATGTCCAGACCCCCCGCGAGTTTCTGCAACAGAGCTGCTTTTTTGTCCGGCGCGATGGCTACGTTGATTCGTTCGGTGTGAAATTCGCCGGTCTGTTTCTCCAGTTGCTTTAATATTTGTCCAAGGGACTTGCGCTCCGTCGCCACTAGCTCAGCCATCAGCAGGCAAGCCAGAATGCCATCCTTTTCTGGAACGTGTCCTTTCACGCTCAGTCCGCCTGACTCTTCGCCACCAACGATGATCGGTTCGCTTTCCATTAACGCTCCAATGTATTTGAAGCCGACTGGGGTTTCGTGGATTTTCACGCCCAGGAGCGCCGCCACCGCGTCCACTTGATGGCTGGTCGGGACGGTTCGAACGGCTGCGCCAGTCCATCCACGATTCTTTTTCAGATGATAGAGAGTCAGGGCCAGGATCTGGTTCGGAGTCAGCCATGTGCCATCCTTGTCCACGATTCCGAAGCGATCAGCATCGCCATCTAAGCCAAGCCCGAGCTTCGCTCTGCCACTCAAAATACAGGCGCGCACTTCGGCCATGCCATCGGAGTTAGGTTCCGGATGATGCCCTCCAAAGAGCGGATTGGGCTGGTCATGAAAAACTGTTAGCTTGGCTCCCGCTTCCGCCAATAGAGTGTCAAGGTAACCACGGCCGGTGCCGTACATCAGCTCGATAGCGATCTTGAGTTTGGCTTGCTTGATGATGTTGAAATCAACCAGTTTCCGCAGTTGTCTGAAATAGGCGGCTTGCGGGTCGATCATTTTGCAAGAGAATGCGTGTGTCGCTGAGCTTTCAAAATTCCAGTTTGCGGCGACGAGCCGGACGATATTTTCTTCGATTTGCTGAGTGACTTCGGGAGGAGCTGCGGCACCGTTGCTGGTGGAAAACTTTAAACCTTGATACTCCGCCGGGTTATGGCTGGCCGTCATGTTGATGCCCCCTACGGCCTTGTGGAGTCGGATCGTATGAGCGATCACCGGCGTCGGAGCGTCGCGCTGGCAGAGCAGGGGAATGAAGCCATGGCTGGCTAGCACCTCGGCGGCAGCCAAGGTAAATTCGCGGCCCAGAAACCGAGTGTCGTGACCCAAAATCACGACTGGCTTTAGCTTAAATATTTTGGACTCAGGGTTTTTGAGTTCTGATTCGAGATAAAGGGCGATACCTTCAGCCGCCAAGCGGACGTTGGCGAATGTAAAATCCCGGGCAATAAGGCCGCGCCATCCCGAAGTGCCAAATTTGATCATAGTGGTTCCTGATCGCGTAATCCGTGATCCTGAAGTCTTACGATTCTTTCACGCAGGAAGGCTCACGAATCACGCTCAAGTCTTCCAATCGAAAGCCCGTTTCTTCACCGCGTAGATGTACCCGACAAACAGGATGCCGAGGAAAGTAATCATCGAGCCGAATATGAGATTGGCGTTATCGCGAAGCATTTCCTTGTAAATGACAGCCCAAGGGTAAAGAAAAACAACTTCGATATCGAAAAGTATGAAGAGCATCGCCACCAGGTAAAACTTAACCGATAAACGAGTGCTTCCTTCTCCGATCGGAAGCATCCCGCATTCATACGGCGTGTCTTTAATCCGGTTACGTTTGGCCCGTTTGCCGAGGAAAACCGAGGCAATCAGAGTGCCGGCGGCAAAGGCGATCGCGACCAAACCAAGTATCAACACTGGAATGTACTGCGACAATTGGTCCATGCCGTCACGGTAGAAATGAGGCCATATTTTGGCAAGCGGAAAGCTGATTTCATTTTGGAGTTTGATTTCAGGCTTGCCTTTTTGGTGTGCAAAACGATGATTTTTCGGAATATATGAGTTCCGAAACAACTGGCTCCTCCGGGTTTTATGAGTTTTTAGCCTGGCTGGAAGAAAATAAGAAACGATTACTGATCGCGTTCCTGGTGGCAATAGTTGCTGGCTTTGGAATTTCGATTTACCGGTGGAAAGCCCACGAAACCGAGCTAGCTGCTAGCGATGCTTTGCTGAAGCTGCATTCCTCCGCGAATCCCGCTGAGAAGGCAGCTCCGTCGTCGGCTTCGGATTACTTGAAAGTTGCCGATGAGTATCCTCACACCGACGCGGCTGAGCGCGCTTTGCTGCTGGGGGCTGGAACTCTGTTCACAGAGAGCAAGTATCCAGAAGCTCAGGCGAAATTTGAGCAATTCCTAAAAGAAAACTCGGGCAGCCCGTTGGCCGCGACCTCTGCTTATGGACGAGCTGCTGCGCTGGAGGCTCAAGGCAAATTGGATGATGCGCTGAGCGCTTATCAGAATGTGGTCACGCAGTACCCCCGAGCTTCGTTAGTAAATGACGCCAGATTCGCTACTGCTCGCATTTATGAAGCCAAGAAGCAGCCTGAATTGGCGCTCAAGACTTACGAGGATATGTCCCGTACCAACTCGGCGAGCACCAAAGCAACTGAAGCCATGATGCGAAAGGAGCATCTTTTCACAAAATATCCTGAGCTCGCTAAAACGAGCGCTGCGGCATCCTCTGTCACTAACCAGCCAGCAATGTTGGCGCCTGACGTTTCTCCCAAACCGACAGCGAATACTTTGGTGGTTCCCGGAACCAATGCTCCCGTGTCGGCGACCAGCCCACCTGCGGCTAAGCCTTAACTCGCTTCTTCACGAGTCGGACATTCAGATTTGCCTTGGCCGCAGTCGATGGAACTTACCACGTAGCCCGTTGGGTTGAGTCGTTGTTTGGTCGGGCTCTCGCTGGACTGGTGGATGGCCGGTTTCTGACTCGTGAATCGAAGTCACCACGGCCGATAGAAATCGGTCATTTAAAAGTGAGTTCCAATATGGGAAATTTGAGGCGAACCCAATCAGTGTGCGATTTATGAAAGTCTCAATCATTGGAACAGGCTACGTCGGCCTCGTCACCGGAACCTGCTTTGCCGAGGTTGGCCACAAAGTCATCTGCGTTGATTGCGACGATGAGAAGGTAAAATTGTTGCAGCAAGGCGGAGTTCCAATTTACGAGCCCGGATTGGAGGAGTTGATTCAAAAGAACGTCGCATCGGGAGGGCTCACTTTCACCACATCGACCCGAGAAGGCGTGGAGAAAAGTGACATCATTTTCATTGCAGTCCCGACGCCACCACTCCCCGACGGTTCGGTTGATTTGAGTTTTATGGAAGGGGTCGCTCGAGATATCGCTAGCGTGATGACGAGTTACAAAATAGTGGTCGATAAAAGCACTGTGCCTGTGAAGACCGGCGATAAAGTGGTGGAGACTATTCGGCGATATTGCAAGTCTCAGGTGGAATTCGATGTCGTGAGCAACCCGGAATTCCTTCGCGAAGGGTTTGCGGTCGGAGATTTTCTGAAGCCAGATCGAGTGGTGGTGGGGGTGCGATCGCAGCGTCCGGTGACCGCAATGCGCGAGATGTACGCGCCTTTTAATTGTCCGATAATTGTCACGGACATCAACTCGGCAGAATTGATCAAGCACGCGGCGAATTCCTTCCTGGCATTGAAGATTTCATACATCAACGCGATTTCTGTCCTGTGTGAGGCTTCAGGAGCCAACGTTCAGGAAGTCGCTAATGGCATCGGCATGGATCATCGGATTGGTCGAGCGTTTCTGGACTCCTCACTCGGATTTGGAGGGAGTTGCTTCCCAAAGGATCTGAGCGCATTTATCAAAATTTCGGAAAAGCTCGGCTACGACTTCGCTTTGCTAAAGGAAGTGCAATGCATCAATGCCCGGCAAATGGACCGTTTTTTTAAAAAAATTGTGGACACGCTCTGGGTGCTCAAGGACAAAAAAATTGGCGTTCTAGGCTTGGCCTTCAAACAAAATACAGACGACGTCCGAATGTCTCCCGCGATTGAGCTGTGCCAGCGTTTGCAGAAAGAAGGCGCGATTCTCCGTGTCTATGATCCAAAAGCGATGGAGAAGGCCAAGTCCCTGCTTCAAAATGTCACTTACGTCGCCGACATGAACAGCGTCGCCGAAGGTTGCGATGCACTCGTGGTGGCGACCGAGTGGCCAGAGTTCAAAAAGCTGGATCTGGAACGTGTCCGGAAAGTGATGACGCACCCGATCATGTTTGATGGGAGAAACCTCTTCGACCTCGAGGAAATGGAGAGGTTAGGTTTCATTTACAAGAGCATTGGCCGATGACGTGGTTCGACCCGACGCATTTGGATGGTAACGAAAGTTTCTCCAGACCACCGATCGATCCATCGGGTCTAGATTGAAAGCCAAAGATCGCCACATCATCGAGGTCGCCGCTGGGTTGGTGTTTCGTGCGGGGAAGCTTCTGATCACACAACGTCGGCCCAACGATCACCTTGGGGGATTGTGGGAGTTTCCCGGAGGAAAGAGGGAGCCGGGTGAGTCCTTCAAGATGTGTATCGAGCGCGAGTTAAAGGAAGAACTCGGAATTGATGTTGATGTTGGAGAAGTCTTCGATGCGATGACGCATGCCTATCCTGAAAAAACCGTGCATCTCAAGTTCTTAAAATGCATTTGGCGGCAACATGAACCCCGAGCATTGGGCTGTAGCGCGTTCGCTTGGGTAGAAAGAGAGGAGCTGGCTCAATACGATTTCCCCGCTGCGGACTCGAAGCTTCTCCAAAAATTGAAGGCTACTCCGAGTCTGTGGCGAGTGAACGAGCCCAACGCCACCAAACCATAGCTCGAACCACCGTTGAAGATCGAGCTGAGTGACTGGTGCATACCCACGGGGTTGCTGGCGGTCGTGCTAAACTTTCACGCAAAAGTCTTCTACCACTTTGCGGAAAGTATTTTGTGCCACATTGACGATTCGAATTTCGCGCTCGGCATTCTCCGCCGAGTCGCTGGCGTGGGCGGCATTGACCATGATGGTTTGTCCGAATTCCCGTCGGATTGAACCAGGGGGCGCTTTGGAAGGATCCGTGGGCCCGAGCACGTCGCGGATTTTTCGCACTGCGTCAGGCCCCTCATAGACCAAGGCGATGCACTTTTCGGTGCCAGGCTCGTTTTTTAACGTCCCCTCAGCTTCACCCGGCGTGCGGCCCGCCATGAATTTAACGATGTTATCGAATTGATTGTCACCGAAGAGCGGACCTAAAATTTGGCCCAATTGTTTTTCCTCCGCCGGTGGCACGAGAAAACCCAACTCCTTTTCGATCAAAGCCCTGGCTCTCGAAGCAACGACGTCGGTCAACTTAGTGCGCAAGACCTCGCGAACTGGTCCGTAAAATTCCGTTGCCTCGGCGACGCTCATGCGATGGACTTTGATTCCGACAATGTAAAGACCAGTGCGAGAGAAGAAATCGATGACATTGCCGGGGCGCCCGGTGGCAAAGCGGAAGTTGTCCGGTTTGATCAGGACCAAAGTTCGCTCCGGATGTTCTCCCGGTGGATAGATAATTGTGTTTTCAACTATGCCTCCATCCGTGTCGGAATAGCTTGTCCACAACTTGAGCTTTGTCGCGGCTTCTTCAGCGTTCGGTGCGGCCAGGACCGCTGGTTCGAAATACCGGATTTGATCGTGTTCATCGAGAATCAGATCACCGTAGGTATCACGGATCGTCTCGCCTCCGCGGCGGTGGGCACTGATGTTTCCGACGACAGCCCGTATTTTACGCACAGCATCGTCGCCTCGGAAGAGAAGCATCATTACTCGCCGGTGTCTCCCCGTCTTAGGATCGGGCGAGAATTGCTGAATGATGTAATTGTAAATCAAATCTTGAATGCGGCCCTCTTGCGGATCATTGGCGGAAACAATGGCGTCCGAGTATTCTTTCACTAACTTCGCGCTCGGCGCGAACATGCGCGCGGCCGCCAAATCGAGGCCAGTGCGAGTGATTAAACGAGCCAGAATTCCACCGGTGCGGGACTTATAGAGGGAATATGGCGTGATAATGACATAAGCGAGTTCTTGCGACATAATGCTAAAGCTAAATCAAGCGGGAGAAGAGGGCGGTGTCTGAGGGGCGACCGGAGCAGGGGATGCCTTGCCACCAAGGATTTTGAACATCACCACACCACAGGTCGGGCATTTGCCCTTAATGGCCTTGCGGCCGTTTTTCATCAATTCTTCGACGGCATCGGCAATTTCTTTCTTTGCTTTGCACTTAACGCAATATCCATCTGGCATAAATTGTCCTGGTGATGCGGTTCACGCCCCTGCGTGGTTCGCGTCCACAGCTTACGAGTGGTTCGTCCAAATCGTCAACTGGGAAAACCACTTCCAAAATTGGTTCACCTCGACGAGCTTTCATGAGGATTCCCTGGGTGGCTAGTCTGTTTGGGCCGCTAAAGTGTCTTGGTGTCGCCAGGTGTTCTGGCTTCTTTCGACCTTCTCTCTAATCCTTCAGCTTTTCTCCTCCGCGGCACCGCTTGATTGGCGAGCCGAGAGGACTCTTTGCGACGGGATGTAATTCGCGACGAATTCACGCCGGAACTCGGCAAATGTCCCAGCAGCCAAGTGTTCGCGAATGTCCGCCATTACTTTCAAATACATGTAAGAATTGTGAACGCTGAGCATCCGCAAGCCTAGAATCTCATTCACATTCAAAAGGTGCCGAAGGTAAGCCCGCGAAAAATTCCGGCACGCAAAACAGTCGCAACCTTCCTCGATCGGCCTCCAATCCGCCTTGTTGAAACCGGCCTTGATGCTGACTGTCCCCTTGGCCGTAAAAGCAGTTCCATTGCGAGCCACTCGGGTTGGCAAAACGCAATCGAACATATCGACGCCGCGCGCCACCAACTCCACCATTTGGGCCGGTGTGCCGAGCCCCATCGCATATCGCGGCTGATGCGCCGGCAAAAACGGCTCGGCGTATTCGACGGCTTTCATCATTTCCGACTCGGGTTCGCCAACGCTGACGCCCCCGATCGCATAACCGTCGAACCCGAACCCGACGATGGCCCTGGCGCATTCTTCGCGCAACGCTGGATCGCAGCCTCCTTGAACGATGCCGAAGACATACTGGCCTGGGGCTCGAGGTTGTTCCCTGCATTCTTGGGCCCATCGCACGGTTCGCTCAACGGCTTCGCGAGCCTCCTTTTGAGAGCATCCATGAGCCGGGCATTCATCAAAGACCATTGCTATGTCCGAGCCGAGGAATCGTTGAATTTCCATGGCTTCCTTCGGGCCCAGGAAGAGCAATGAACCATCCAGGTGAGATCGAAATTCCACACCGTGAGGTTTGACCTTTCGGATTTTGGCGAGGCTGAAGACCTGGAATCCGCCACTGTCCGTCAGCATCGGCAGCGGCCAATTGATAAATCGATGCAGGCCGCCCGCCTGTCGGATGATGTCCAAGCCGGGCCGAATGCTCAAATGATAGGTGTTTCCGAGAATCACCTGAGTTCCCATTTCCCGCAATTCCCGCGGATCGAGTGCTTTGACGCTGCCCTGGGTGCCGACCGGCATAAAGACTGGAGTATCAATCGGCCCGCGCGCGGTGGTCAGTCGCCCGAGACGAGCTTTCGAAGCAATGTCGGTTTTGATAAGTTCAAACATCGGTTTGTTTAGAATCTAAACGCTCTCCCAACCCTGAAGCGAGAACGAAGCTGCCAGGATCTGAAGTTCATCTCGGATTGCATGATGGAAATGTCTCGCGACGGGAGCGACGGAGGCGACGGAAAAAGGTCTGAACGTTGCTTCGCAGCCTTTGCAGCCGTCGCCACCGTCGCAGCCGTCGCGAGACTCAGCTCGGAAAGCCCGGACTTACCTTCGCCCGTCCCGCCGACTCTTCCGTCAGAAAATTTTGGTGCCCTTCGCGCCTTTTTGCCGCTACGGTGGAACGTGATACTCCTGTTCACATTTTGAAACCCTATGAAACACGAACATTCCTTTTCACGCCGCGACTTTCTCGCGCGGATGACTGTCGGAGCAACCGCGATCAAGCTCAGCAATCCCGATTCCGCGCTGGGCGCGGCTCAAACTGGGACCCGCAGCAAGATCATCGGATTCACCAAGCCGTTTCAAAAACTGACCTTCGACGAAACCGCGGATGTTGTCGCTGAAGTAGGATGGGATGGCACCGAATGCCCAGTCCGACAAAAGGGCCAAGTGCTTCCGGAACGTGTCGAAGAGGATTTGCCGAGAATGGTGGAAGCCCTTCGACGGAGAAATCGGGAGCTCGTCATCGCGGTGACAGACGTTCGCAACACGAAAGACCCATTGACCGAGAAGGTTCTTCGGGCTGTGAGCAAGCTCGGGATAAAGTTCTATCGTTTAGCGCACTTAAGGTACGATCGCGTCAAACCCATCCCTGGCCAATTGAATGAAATCAAGGCCGAGCTGCGCGAACTGCATGCCATGAACAAAGAACTGGGCCTCTGCGCGCTTTACGAGAACCACTCAGGGATCGATTCCGTTGGCGCGGCCGTGTGGGACATGTATGAGCTGCTCAAGGATTTTGACCCGAAGTATTTTGGAATCTGCTTTGATATCGGACACGCCACCCTGGAAGGAGGCGAAGCGTGGCCGACCAACTTCCGGCTGATCCAACCGTTTCTGCGGTCTGTCTATGTCAAAGATTTCTTCTGGAAGAAAACAGGGGCTTCGTGGAAAGCAGAGTGGTGCCCGCTGGGCGAGGGAATGGTGAGCAAGAGTTTTTTTCAACTGCTGAATATATCGAATTTTAGCGGACCAATCGTGCAGCATCACGAGTATCCACTTGGAACCGGCCGCGAGATGGTCAATCTCATGAAGAAAGATCTGGTCAAGCTCAAGGGGTGGTTGTAGCCGCTGCCTAAAACCAGAAGGTTCTCCGTTGTTTTGAGTGGAATCATTTCCGTGTCCGGACAGGAGAACTCACTCCCGAGGGGTGCGTAGCGATTGGACATTTTCCGACCGTGTGCTGTTGTATCCGATGAGCTATTTCCGACTGACATCTCCCGGAGGGGAGATTCGAGAATAGCCCACACCTATCTCCCGGAGGGAGATTTGAGAATAGCCCACCCTTTCAAGGGTGGGATCGCGTAGCAAATACCCAAAGTCCCGAAGGGACGGTTGAGCCATTCTCGGGCGATCCTTTGTCCTGCACAGACAGCGAGAAAAGGAGCTGACGTAGGACATTGGGGGATTCGGCCGTCCCTGCGGGACTTATGCGATGGCTCATTCGAACCCAGCAGTGAACTGCTGGGCTATTCTCGAATCTCCCTCCGGGAGACGAAGGCAGCCAATAGGTCCAAACTCCAGTCAGCCCGGCGGGATGAAAAGAAGGTCTTCATCCGCTGTGGACCTATTCCATTGAAAACAGCGGGGAACCCGAATCACTGGTGATTCACGGGCGCGGCAGCCCACGTCGGTGGATTCTGAAGCTGAAAGAGCATTTCGCCCGCCTTCGGCACCAGCAAGACTCCTTCGTCTTCACGGTTGGCGTAATCCCCGGGATGAATCTCCTTAGGGTCGCGATAGCCTAGGTTAATTCGTCGGCAGACCTCAGGCGATATGCCCGTAGCGAGCGTGACCCGCGCTCGCGGAATTTCCACGCCGCCTTCATAAACCCCCTGCCCATAGACGTGGGTCGAATGGGCCAACACTCCCCAAGGATAATCCTTGAACTTCTCCCATTGTTTGAGGAAGTAGTCGCGACAATGATATCCAATTTCGTGGAGGACTTTGCCATGCGCCACGCAGACTTCTTCGATGTGCGGCGCGAAGATGATCAATTCGCCCCCGTCCGCCAGCACGGGCTCCAACTTATACATGCACTTGCCGCCGGTCCAAAGCTCGTCATACATCCTCGGCGCGCACGAGAGGATCGTATGAAATGGCTTTTCCTTGTAGGCGATGTGTATCTCACGAGAAAGCTCGCTCGCACTGTCCCAAGCATTCTCCGGCGTGCCGGCAAAGAGACCGGCCAAGTCCTTTCCTGGAGTGACGACCATGCAGAAACAGAGCTTTGGGGTTTGAACCAGAGCGCCAGCTCGGTCCACCACCTTGCGAACGGGTGTCCACTTGTTCCCGATAATCTTCGGGTTGGTGACAACCGCTCCGAGCCAATGGAAAAAATTCAAAATCTCCGGCCCAGCGACACCGGGAAAAAGATACTTGTTCCCGCCGGAAAAACCGACGACCTCGTGGGGAAAGACGGGGCCGATAATGACAATTTGGTCATATTCGAAAACCAGTCGATTCACCTCGACCGCAACCTCCATGGAGAACAAGCCGTCCGAGAGATTCCGGATCTCATCGGCTGGGATGCTGCCGATCTTCTTGAGCGCGGTTGGATCATTCCAGGCATGGTTAAAGAAGCGGACCCGACGATACTCCTGCTGCCGGTCCGCCTCGGAAATATCCAGCCGCTGACAAATTGCGGCCTCGCTCATCGGCTGATGCGTGCCTAAAGCGATGAGCACATCAAACGCTTTGGTCGATTCAGCAATCTGCCGATGCAGCGTCTGGAAGAGAAGCCCGACCGGAGCGGTGCGCGTGCCGTCGGGCACGATCAACAGAATTCGTTTGCCACGGTAATCCTTAGGCGGGCACGCTCGCGCAACAACCTCTGCCACCTGCTGTGGCGTCAAACCAGCTCCGGCCCGGGCAAGTTTGGAAACCATAATTTGAACTCAAATGGTTTGGGTCAAAAAGCCGCCATCCACCCGGATGTCTGTGCCCGTCACAAAACTGCTGGCCTTCGGGCTCGCCAGGAACAGGGCCGCCCCAATCAGCTCGTGAGCCTCACCGAATCGGCCCATGGGAGTGTGTCCGAAAATAGATTGCGCTCGCGCCGTGGGCGTGCCGTCTGGATTAAAAAGCAGGTGTCGGTTCTGTTCTGCCGGAAAAAACCCGGGCGTGATCGAGTTCACTCGCACTCCTTTCCGCGCCCATTCCCGCGCAAGGAACTGAGTCAAACTGAGCACAGCCGCTTTTGCCGCCGAATAAGCCACAACGCGCGACAAAGGAATATGCGCTGAAACACTCGCGATATTGATGATCCCGCCTTTCCCGCGCTCGCCCATGCCCGGCCCAAATTCCTGACACGGCAGCAGAACTCCACCCACCAGGTTAAGATCGAAATTAGCACGCCAATCATCGATCCCGATCTGCTCGAACGGACGCTCTGCGGTGACGGTCACTTTGGGGTCGTTGCCTCCTGCTGCGTTCACCAGAATCGTCGGCGGACCAAAGCGCCTTTGGATCTCTTGGTGCGCAGACCGCAGGCTGTCGCGTTGCATCGCGTCGGCCGAAACAAAACAAGCCTGACCTCCTTTTTCACTCATTGCTTTGACGCGCGCTTCGCCACGATCTGCATTGCGGCCCAAGACAGCGACGCGAGCGCCGGCTTGCGCCAAGCCTTCCGCCAAAGCGCCGCCCAAAACACCGGTAGCTCCGATGACGACGGCGACCTCACCCGACAAATCGAACAAGTCCATTTGATTCATTGCAGTTTTGCGTGTTTAAAGTGCTTGTCAGCGAAGTTTAGATACTGTTCCCAGTCGTAGTCAGTCACATCGTGTTTGCCGGTTCGGATGTGGTAGCCAATGGTTTTACCAACGGGCTGATTGGCGCTCGGCATTTCATCGGCACCCAAGCCGTCCTTGCCAAGCAGCCTATAGACTGGCTCGGCATGTTTAGCCGAAAGAAACTCGCCGCGAGGATCGGCCCAGAGATCTTCCTGAGCGCTGGCCACGTAGGCTGGCCGCGGCGCAATCAACGCAATCAACATGTGTTGATCCACCGGCAGGGCATTAACGTCGGTGTTGTATTTCTTGTAGTTGCCGCAAAACCAATGTGGAAAGGATGTATTGATCCGTTCAACTGTTTCGCCGAACCAACGCCGGCTCAGCGCCGCCCCGCCTTCGCCCGAGTCGTTCGAGATGACCATGGCAAATCGCTCATCCCGCGCCCCAGCCCACAGCGCGGTCTTCCCCAACCGCGAATGCCCCATCACTGTGACGTGCTTCGAATCAATCATAGTGTCCGTCTCGAAGTAATCCATCGCTCGGCCAAGTCCCCAAGCCCATGCGCCAATCGCGCCCCACTGATCGTCGGCCGACTGCGAGCTGCCGGAAGCTGCATCCATCACTGAGCGCACGCCGACCTTGTATCCCTCGGGAAAAAAGTCAGGCTCGATATCGCCGTAATAAATCGTGGCCAAGCCGTACCCGCGCTCGATCATCTTCTCGACCGCCCACCGACTCGCGCTCTTGCCTCGTGATTCCCCGGGCGCTTGACTGCTCACGAGTGGCTTCTCCTTGGCAGGGCGCGTCCAGAGGGTCGCAAGCTTGATCCCGGGATCAGAGTGGACCGCATGGTTGCCGTCAAAGTTCAACCCGAGAAAAACGGGCGCTGGTTTCGACGTGCCGTTCGGAACGTAAATGAGCATATCCATTTTCGGCCCCTCTTTTTTGCCGGTGAAATAAACGGATACCTCCTTCCGTGTCGCCTTGCCGCCCAGAGCTTTTTTATCCAGCGAAGTCACTTCGAAAGTCATCTGCGGTGGGCGCCCAGGACTGCGGCCATAGACATGCGTTTCGAACAGGTTAATAATCTCTGGCCGACGTGTGTCGCGCCAAGCCTTGCCGCTCGTGACCTTGGCCCCATCGGACGTCGTCAGCGGATCTGGCAGAGTGTAGCTCGGCACTTTGGATTCATCTTCGTTCGACTTCGTCGGTTGAGCTTGGGCAGCGTTGATGTTAACGAGGGGCATGACCAGCAGACTCAAAATGATCGCAATGGATTTTCCGTTCATTGAATTCATGGAAGTAAAAATACTGTAACCCGCTTTCGAGAGACAAGAACCATATATGGCAACCTCTGATCGGTTTTCCAGCATTCGAAGTGGTTTGCCGCTGTTTTCAGTGGAACCATTTCCGTGTCCGGGCTGGAAAACTCACTCCGGAGGGGCGCCTGGAGCTTGGACATTTTCCGGCCGTGTGCTGCTGTAGCCGATGAGGTTTGCGACTCACATCTCCCTCTGGGAGACGAAGGCAGCCAATAGGTCCAAACTCTAGTCAGCCTGGCGGGATGAACAAAAAGGTCTTCATCCGCTGTGGGCCTATTCCACTGAAAACAGCGGGGAACCTTCGAAGTGACGGGGATCACTTGCTCTTCGGGACTTTTCAGAGCGCCGCGTTGGCCTCGAACGACCCTGAGATGCTACTCTTCAATCTGGCTTAACCGCGCAAGTACACTCAAATCTTCCAGCGTGGTTGTGTCACCCTTGATTTCAATGCCGCTGGCAATTTGCTTGAGCAAACGCCGCATGATTTTTCCGGAGCGCGTCTTTGGCAGAGCTTCGGCAAAACGAATGTCATCCGGCTTTGCCACCGGGCCAATCTCCTTGGCCACATGGTTGCGGAGTTCCTCGCGGAGCTCTGGAAGCGCGGGCACACCGGTCTTCAAGGTCACAAATGCGACGAGCGCCTGACCCTTCAGCGCATCGGGGCGACCGACGACTGCCGCCTCCGCCACCTTCTGATTGCTGACCAGAGCGCTTTCCACTTCCGCGGTTCCGATCCGGTGGCCGGCCACGTTCAACACATCATCGATTCGGCCCACGATCCAGAAATAGCCATCCTTGTCCTGCCGACAGCCATCACCGGTGAAATAACTCCCTTTGACCTCGCTCCAATAAACTTCCTTGTAACGCTGCTGATCTCCCCAAATGCCGCGCAACATCCCGGGCCATGGCTTGCGAATAACCAATTTGCCCCCCGTATTGCGTGGAACAGGATCGCCGTTATTGTCCACCACCTCCGGCAACACGCCAAAGAAAGGCAGAGTCGCCGAGCCCGGTTTGGTCGGTGTGGCCCCAGGCAACGGCGTGATCATGATCCCGCCGGTTTCTGTTTGCCACCATGTATCGACAATCGGACAACGCTTGCCGCCGATGACTTCGTGGTACCAAATCCAGGCTTCGGGATTGATCGGCTCGCCCACGGTTCCCAACACTCGCAGCGAACTTAAGTCGTGTTTCTTAGGCCACTCGACACCCCACTTCATGAACGCGCGAATGGCCGTCGGCGCGGTGTAAAGGACGCTAACACTATACTTTTCTATGATGCGCCAGAAACGATCCGGCTCGGGAAAATTCGGCGCGCCCTCATACATCAAGCTGGTGGCTCCATTGGCGAGAGGGCCATAAACAACATAACTGTGGCCCGTCACCCAACCGACATCGGCTGTGCACCAATAAACGTCTGTTTCCTGCAAATCGAAGACGTACTTGGTGGTCATCTTAGCTCCGAGCAGATAGCCCCCCGTGGTGTGCAGGATGCCTTTCGGTTTGCCCGTGGAACCGCTCGTATAAAGAATAAATAGCGGATGCTCGCTGTCCAATTTCGCGGCGGGACATTCGGCATCGACATATTCGATCTCCCGATGCCACCAGACATCGCGTCCTTCTTGAATGTGGATGTCATTGCACGCCCGACGAAGCACGATGACTTTCTCGATTGTCTTGGCGAGCAGATTTCCCTGGGCATCCTTCAAGACGAGTGCGTCGTCCACATTTTTCTTCAATTGGACGCAGGCGCCGCGTCGGAACCCGCCATCCGCCGTAATGACCATCTTGGCTTGCGAATCGAAAATGCGATCCGCAACAGATTGCGCGCTGTATCCGCCAAACACGACCGAATGCACAGCTCCAATGCGCGAGCAAGCCAGCATCGCGATCGCCGCCTCGGGGACCATCGGTAAATAAATGATAACGCGATCACCTTTCTTAATTCCGTTCCGCTTCAGCACATTTGCAAAAAGGCAAACCTCGCGGTGCAATTGCCGATACGTCAGAGTGCGCTCCTCGCCAGGTTTGCCAGAGGCGGCGGGCTCCCCTTCCCAAATGATCGCAGCCCGATTCGCCACGGGCGTATCCAGATGCTTGTCCAGACAGTTGACACTGACATTGAGCTGGCCGCCGACAAACCACTTGGCGAACGGTTCCTTCCATTGCAGCACCTTTTTCCAAGGCTTGAACCAGACCAGCTCATTCTTCGCTTGCTGACCCCAAAACTTTTCCGGCGATTTGATCGATTCGTTGTAAAGCTTGCGGTAGTGAGATAGCGACTTGATGTGAGCGCGCTTGGAAAAATCTTTTATCGGCGGAAACACGCGCACTTCTCGAAGAACTGAAGTGATGTTGGCCGAGACAGGTTCGTTGTATTTACTCATAATCTCTGGAAAACGTTGAGCCATATTATTGAGGCTCTGCCAAGCGTCAATCCTTGAAGCAGGAAGCCCATGAATTCCGGTCCCATCTGAGTATAACTTTTGTTTTTCGCGGCTTGCATTTTGAAACTTCTGGCGTCATCAATTCAGGAGCCCATGCAAACCGAAGGGCCCACCAACCATCAAAGTCCGGGATTCACTCTGATCGAGCTTTTGGTCGTTATTGCCATCATCGCGATTTTGGCGAGCTTGCTTTTGCCAGCGCTCTCCAAGGCAAAAGAAGGCGCGCGTTCGGCGAAGTGCAAGAGCAACATGCGCCAAGTCACGCTTGGATTGCTCATGTATGCGGGTGACAACTCGGATTATTTGCCTTGGGCAGGGGGCGTGGATCGAGATCTGCCGGAAGACTGGATGTTTGGCGGACAGCCGGATGCCGACACGGTCAATCCACTCAATTGGCAAAAACCTCCGCGTACCCATGGATTTCATGCCGAGGCGGGTTCTGCCTTTAGCTATGTAACCGGGCTTCCGATACACCGGTTGGCCGGCAACAAGGTGGACCTGAACCATACGAACACCTACGAGATTTACCGATGCCCAAGCACTGGATTGCCGGGGAAAGCGTCGCGCGTCAACTACAGCGTCAATAGCTTGCTCGACGGATTGGAGTATCCTCCGCGAGGCGTGATGCTCGCGCGCGTGATTAATCCTGCTACGAAGACCTTTTTGTTTAACGAAGATCCGAAAACCATGGACAACGCCAGTTTCCGGCCGGGCGGGAGCGCGGCAGGAGGCAAGTTCGTGATGCACAATGGCCGCATCAACGTTGTCTTCATTGACGGTCACATCGAAGCCATCAAGCACCAACGTATCCTGGATATTCAGCGCGGCGCGGAGGTGGACATTTACTTTACGCCGTATAAATAGGCCGTAGAGCCTGTTTGGAAATCCAACTCATTCGTAGCAGCCGAGGTAACGAGGCTCGAATCTCTTGAACCTCTCGCGCCCTTTCGTCAGATCAGAGCCTCGTTACCTCGGCTGCTACGATTTTGAAAACAGGCTCTAACGAGCTGGTAAGAAATAAAGGCTATTCGACTTCTGTGACGCGGACGCGCTTCTGATCGCGGCACGCTTCGACACTCTTGCGCAATTCCTCGCGCAAATCCGAGGCACCCCGGATGGCTTCGATCCACAGGTTTGGGGTGGAATCGTCACTCGTCGTAATGTGGATGGTTCCCAGTCCGAACAGGCGTTCCCCAAGCGGTTCCAGCAGGGTGATGTCCTGGACGCGGTAAAGTTCCATTTCATCGGTTCTTCGATTCACAATGCCCGTCCTGATACGGATACGCTCCGTGGTGAGTTCATAAACCCGGCATCGGATGACGAACCATTGCGCGGCGACATAGACGCAAGCGATCCCCGCCAGAATCAGCAGCCAGTAGGAAATCACAAACGAGAACACAACCGATGCCACGAAGGCAATTCCCGCAAGAATGAACCTTCCGCAATTAATCATCGGAGAGGATGAACCTTTGAATAAAATTGTTTCTTCAGTCATATCGCATCTCTTCCTTTCTCTTTACATGCACTGACACCAGGAGCAATGGAAATTCGTGTCTCGGTTATGGCAGGGATCGCCCGGTTCAGCAATGGATTTCTCCCAGAGTTCCGGGAATCGATGATGGCGGGTTCAAACATTCTTCCGACACGACTTTCCCATCTGGCGGGTGTTAGCTCATTAGCCATCGAATGGAAGATTACTTAAATCGACAACCCAAAAAGCGAGCGCGTCTCTTGCTAGTAAAGGCGGTTTTAGCTTTTGGACTCATCTTGCTCGTGGTTCTCGTGATCATCGGAAACGGGAAAGGCTCTGCGACCTGGATGACAAGCATGCAGCTCAAGGGAGAGAAGTTCACGGTTGCCGAACTGGTGCAGGACAGGGTGATCGCGACAAACGACTGCATGCCAGAAATTGAGTTCTTGGCTGCGGCCGTTCGAAGGTCCTTGAAATGGTCCGGCACTCCCGCGGTCGATCGAGGAACTCCACCTCCGGGCCAACGCCACGTGGGCTGGGCAGAGCGAAGCCTCATTGGCTATGACGGCCGGCATCTGAGCTGGGAAACAGCGGAGCAAGAGATCGCAATCCTCCGTGATCCATTGAACAAGGTTCACCGCGCGCTCAACAACCCGACCCGTGATCCCGGCTGGGATTACTCCATAATCCCGATGATTGGTTCACCCGGGAACTTCGTGGCAAAGAGGGTTACTGCTCAGACGCTGGGCAATGCAATGCTTGTTGAATTGCACGCCACAAATATCTTGGCCGCTCAGCAACACCTCGATGCTCTCGTGTCGATGGTTCGCGTACACGATCAAGGATGGACTCTTGTCAACCAAATGATCCGTGTGGCCATCATCGGCCTGGCCGCGGATGCTACTTGGGCTGCGCTGCAGGCTCCTGGTTGGACAGAACCGCAGTTGCAGAAGCTGCAGCAAGCCTGGCGGGGCCATGATCGAATTCCGGCCATGGCTCGCACGCTGGAAATCGAGCGGGCCGCAGGCATCCTCTATTTTGATTCGGTCCGGAAGAGGAATGGAGGTTCAATTTTTTCCATCGGGCCAGGTGGCTCGAACTCTGTCCAGCTCGCCTTTGAAAAAGTGATTGTCGCTCCGGTTTACGAGTTGGCGTGGTCTCAGGGCGACAAACTCTTTTACCTCCAATGCATGCAAATTTTTATTGAAGCCCTTCGAGACATGTCGAAAGCGAAGTCTTGGAAAGCGGTTCGGCCTGCGATCGACAGTCAGTTCGAGGATTACATGAGGCGCCAGACCGGTTTCTTTGGCTATCGCTATCCGATGACCCGTCAGATCATGCCGAATATCCTCAAGGCATTGACCACGATGACCAAGAATCAAACCTTGGAGCAACTCGTTCTGGCTGCTCTCGCTATCAAACGTTACGAACTCGGACACGGGGAATTGCCATCGGACTTGAAGGCGTTGATCCCGGACTACCTCTTAGAAATGCCAACGGACTATTGGGACGGTCAACCACTCCGCTATCGAAAAATTACGACTGGGACCTTCTTGCTTTATAGCTGCGGAGAAGATCTCCGCGACAACGGCGGCAGCCCGAGCGTTGACACAATTTGGGAAGCCCCAATCTGGCCGGACCATTCCGAGTGAGGAATCGACACGGCTTCACCGAACATGCTTCCCCGCTGTCTTCAGTGGAACCATTTCCGTGTCCGGTCTGGAAGACTCACTCCGGAGGGGTGCCTGGAGTTTGGACATTTTCCGGCCGTGTACTGTTGTAGCCGATGAGGTTTGCGACTCCCATCTCCCGGATGGGAGATTTGAGAATAGCCCACCCTTTCAAGGGTGGGATTAGGTAGTCAATAGCCAAAGTCCCGAAGGGACGGTTGAACTATTCTCGTGCGATCCTTTGTCCTGAACAGGCAGTAGGATTTGACGTAGGACATTGGGGGATTCGGCCGTCCCTTCGGGACTTATGCAATCACTAATGCCAACCCGGGAGTGAACTGCCGGGCTATTCTCGAACCTCCCTCCGGGAGACGAAGGCAGCCAACAGGTCCAAACTCTAGTCAGCCCGGCGGGATGAGAAAAAAGGCCTCCATCCGCTGTGGGCCTATTCCATTGAAAACAGCGGGGAACCCCGAACATCATCGTCACCTTTTGACCAGTCGGGCCAACACTTGCGAAACGGGGGGTGGCGCCCATGGAGCTTCAATGCCGAGATCAGCCAGGATCACTTGGGCGCAATTGTAACCAGGGAGTCCAGTAACATTGCCTCCTGGGTGACAGCACGAACCGCAGAGATACAATCCGCCGAAATGTCCCCGGTAATGGCCAGCCCCGGGAAAAGGCCGATGGTAGCCAATCTGTCCATTTGCAAAAGCTCCCACGAGCAAGTCGCCGTTTTTCATGTTGGGCAGGGTCCGTTCCACATCGAGCGGGCTGGCTGTGAAAGACTCGATTAACGAATGCTCAATACTTGGCGCGTACTTCGACCAATGTGAAAGCATGATTCTGCCATGATCGTGCCTGGCTTTGTCCCACTGTTGAGGCTCGCCATGCAGACTATAAGGCAGCTTCTCCCACATGAATGCGGTGTGCCGGCCGGACGGTGCCTGCGACGAGTCAAAAATTGTCGGGGTTGAACCCCACATCACGGTTGGCGGAATCGTGCCTGATTCGTGGTGTCGGACGATTTGTTCGAACTGATCCGGGTGGTCCAGCCCCAAAATCACCATGAACGCTTGGTCGATTTCCGGACAGCGCTCCGCCGCCGTGTAGCGAGGTGGTTCAGACAGATTGGCGTTCAAGGCAAACAACGGCGCGATCAAGTTGTACTGAAAACCCCGAACCCTCTCGATCAGATCACTCGGCAGGAGCGGCTCGCCGATCAGATCGAGGAATGTCTGATGCGGATTGAGCCCCGAGGCCACAAATCGACGGGCGCGGATGACCTCGCCATCGGTTGTCTCGACGCCTATCGCTCGATCCGCCTCCACGAGAATCTTGCGGGGCGTGACGTTGAGTCGAATCTCTCCCCCCGCCTCGCGGACCGCTGAGGTCAGTGCTTCGGCCAGCCGTTTGGAGCCGCCCACGCACATTTGCGCCATCCGACCACTGGCCAGCAACGCAGGAATATGGTGACCGAACCCGCGGCAACGAAGATCCACCTCACGCAGTCCGTTGAAAAACAGGAGGCCGGCCTGGACGACGGGATGTTCAAACTCCTGCCTCACGAACTCCAATGGCGACGCCTCGCTGACTCGCAGGAGGAGGCGTCCTTCCTCGCTTTGCGAAAGCAACGTCCGCCGTTGATCGGGCGGCAACGGTGGCGATTGGGCTTCAGGGATCAAGATGTGGGCGACGATCGGGCGGAAGGTTTCACACCATCGGCGAAGAGCTTGCGCATCTTTGCGGCTGAAGCGCGCAAAGGATTCAACAGTCTTCTCGAAATCGGTCCACCATTCGAGCACACGTCCGTCCCCGGCGATCAGCACTACATTCAACGCTGGCTCAATGTATTCCGCACCCAGACGCTTCAGGTCCAAGTCCGAAAACCACGGCAACGCTGTGATGCCGCGGTGATAGAATGAATGAGTGTTGTGAAGAAAACCGGAACCTGGCGGTTGTTCGACCGTCATCAACCCGCCGCCCGCAACGTCGCGCGGCTCCAGACAAACCGTCGTTAACCCGGAACGCGCCAGGTAAGCTTGAAGGACCAGACTGTTATGCCCGGCCCCGAGAATGATTCCATCGTATTCGTGAGTATTCAAAGGAAGTCGAGGTTCGGACAAAGAATACGGCGATAAAAAGCGAGGTCAATCCAAGGGAAGCAATTTTCATTGTGGCGTATGGTCCGCATATAGTCCCGGCTTTAGCCGGTCGCCCCGTGAAAACCGGCTAAAGCCGAGACTACAAACGACGAGCGGACAGTGTCCTGGGCCAAAATGAGCAAACCAAGCGCGAAGGGCGCGTGGCAGGGCCGATGAACTGCGTTGTCGTACCCGAGGTAGCTTCCGACTGACATCTCCCGGATGGGAGATTTGAGAATAGCCCACCCTTTCAAGGGTGGGATTAGGTAGTCAATAGCCAAAGTCCCGAAGGGACGGTTGAACTATTCTCGGGCGATCTTTTGTCCTGAACAGACAGTGAGAATAGGAGCTGACGTGGGACATTGGGGGGGCATTCGGCCGTCCCTGCGCGACTTAGGCAATCGCTCATGCGAACCCGGCAGTCAACTGCCGGGCTATTCTCGAATCTCCCTCCGGGAGACGAAGGCAGCCAATAGATCCAAACTCCAGTCAGCCTGGCGGGATGAAAAAAAGGTGTTCATCCGCTGTGGACCTATTCCACTGTAAACAGCGGGGAACCAGGTTCATTGGAAGCCTCCACCTGCGACATTGGACCCGCATCGGGACCATGAACCTGGGAGCGCCGGCGAGTTGCTGTGGCAGAATTAGGAACACGCCGGCGAGACGCCAGCGCTCCCAGGTCAGGTTCATGGAGAGAATTGCTGATCCGAGGGATTTGTTTTGGCCGAGTCACCGAGCCTCCTGAAGTTGTCGAGTTACTGCGAAACTTATCCTTGAAACGCCTTGCACCCCGGGTTAATCCTGTGGAGCTTCGAATAAACCCCGAGACCATGCCGCTAACCCAAAACCACATGATATGAGAACCAAAACCTGTCCAACTCTTCTTGCCTTCACCCTGCTTTTCTTGAGTTCGACCTCATCAAAAGCGGCGGATGTCCTCACTCCTTGCTTCCTCAAGGTCTCTCTCTACACCAACATCACTGGCACGGCGGTCGCGGACTTGGTGGCCGATCCAAAATATCCAGCCAAGCCGGACGAAGTTCGGTTCCTCAGATCCTTCAACAGCCGCGACGCGTTGCCGACGGACGCGCTGGAAACTTTCGGCGGCCGGATCGAAGGTTTTTTGACTCCGCTCGAATCAGGCGATTATCACTTCTTCCTCAGGAGTGACGACACCTCCGAGTTACGGCTGAGCACCGATGAGTCAGAGGCCAATGCCGCCGTCATCGCCGAAGAGATGGATAGCGGCGACCCGTTTATGGAACCTGACAGTGGCGATGCGGCCACCTCGGCTCCGATCACCTTAGCGGCTGGGAAGAAGTATTTCATCATGGTGCTCTACAAATCGAGTGCGCTTGCGGGCAACAGCACCGACTACGCCCAAGTCGCTTGGCGGAAGGTGGGAGACACAACGCCTGCTGTTTCGCTCAAGCCGATTCCCAGCGCGTTTCTCTCGACTCTCGTCAGCGACGCTCTGAGCCCAAAGATCACCATTACGCTGCCGCCGAAAGATATCACAGCCGAGGAGAATTCCAGAGTCACCTTCTCTATCGTCGCCACGAACACACCCGCCAGTCCCCTTTGCATCCAATGGCAGAGAAATGGCGTCAACATCCCGGGAGCTACTGGAACGAACTATGCACGATTTCTCGACAAGGCTGACAGCGGTGCGAAGTTCCGCGCCGTGGTGGCGGTGCCGGGAGCGTTCGTGAACAGCGCCGAGGCGACAAGCACCGTTACCGATGACAAGACGCGCCCAGTGCTGGCGAGCGCGAAAGGCGGTCCAAACCGACCCGAGGTCACATTGACGTTTTCGGAAAGGTTGAACCAGGCTTCCGCCACAACGGTTGCGAATTATAAGATAGCGACCGCCGCTGGGACCGCCCTCAGTGTGACTGAAGCACTCTTATCCACGGATCGAACGCAGGTCACTCTCAAAACTGCGGCGCAGACGATTGGGACCGAATACACCATCACTGTAAACAACGTTTCAGACCTCGCGGCGTCGGCACCAAATCTTTTGGCCGCGAATAGTTCGGCGAAGTTTTTCGCCCTGGGACCGTGGCTCCAAGGCGAAGACGGGTTTGTCGTTTGGGAAGCAGAAGACTACGACCGAAACCTCGACGGCCTCTGGTTTGCGGACACGGAGCGCGGCGTGGCGTCGGGCGGGGTGTCGATGGTCAATTATAACGGCGCCGGCGGTGGAGAGAGCGCCACTAAACTGGAATACGATATTTTCTTCAGCAAACCCGGCACAAATATCATCTGGTGGCGCTTCAGCGGGAATGACGGGAATGACGACTCCGCTTTTATCCACTTGGACGGAGCCCGCCCGGTTCCCAGGGAGGCGGGAAACTTGGCTGCTCAGAGCGGGACTGGAACCAGCCTCGCAAACGCTTGGGGTTGGACGGCGAGCCCGTTTGAAGGCGGCGGCCAGATGACCTTCGTCATCGAAACCCCAGGAGTTCACTCCATTGGAATTGCGCGACGCGAGGATGGTTCGTTTGTTGATAAGTTCGTGATCACAACAGACCCGAACTTCAATCCCGCGACGGGTTTTGGCACCTTGGGGCCGCCGATCACATTGCGGCAAGGGGAGCCCGCTCCCGCCGGTGCCAGCGCGGAAATTACAAGGCAGCCGGTGAACAGCCAAGGGACGGAAAACACGCCCTTTACAATGTCGGCTGGCGTGACGGTCCCGCCGGGTTCCCTATCAAGTCTCCAATGGCAGAGAAAGCAAGGTAACACCTTTGTGAGCGTTCCTGGAGCCACCTTGACGAACTTGACCATCAATCCCCTCACGCTGGACTGGAATGGCGCCGTGGTTCGACTCCGAGCAATCGCGGCTGGGGCCAGCAAGCTTACAGACGAAGTGACCATCACAGTGATTCCCGATACGACACTGCCCATTGTGATGCGCGCTACCGGCTCGGCTCTCGACAAACAAATCGTGATCCTCTTTTCGGAACCGGTCACTACGGCCACAGCTCAACTTGCGGCGAATTACAAAATCGACAGCTCCGCGGGCGCGGTCACGGTAACCTCGGCGACGCTGGCGCCTGGTGGGCGCATTGTGACTCTCGATACAGGCGCGCAAACCGCCGGCACCAAATACACAGTGACAATCAACGGCGTCGCTGACACCGCGGGGAAACCGAACATCCTGGCCAACGTTCCGACAAAGCTCTACAGCCTCGGCGCGTTGCAGCCACAAGGCGCGGATGGATTGCTCGTGTTTGAAGCGGAAAGTTTCGCGCGCAATTTAGACAACCTCTGGGTGAAAAACGTCTCGCGCGGCAATCCTTCCAGCGGAAGCTCCGTCGTGGTCCCGACGGGCGGGAATGAAACCGCGACACAGCTCGAATACGACCTCACATTCACTCAGACCGGCACCAACATTGTCTGGTATCGAGCCAGCGGTAATGATGGCACCTCTGACTCAACTTGGCTCTGGCTTGACGGCGCACGTCCGGGCAATAGAACGAATGCCAACCAGGCCTCCATGACCGGGTTTTCCGGCCAGCTCGATTTTGTCTGGCTGAGCGCACCGCAGGATGGCGGTGGCCAGTTCACGATCGACATCAAGACAGCCGGCGCACACACGATCGGGATCGCACGTCGCGAGAACAACGCGTATTTCGACAAATTTGTAATCACCACCGATCCGAGCTTCAATCCTTCGAACTATGGCCCATTCGGACCGCCCGAAACCCGGGTCGGAGCGGTGGCGTTGCCGAAGCTCTCGATTACGTCGCCGGCCACCAGCGCTCAGTTCGACGTGGGCGTTGAAATCCCAGTCGCCGTCTCCATCTCCGCAACCTCACGCGTGATTTCGAAAGTAGAGTTTTTCCGCGGCACAACGAAGCTCGGAGAATCGGCTGCAAGCCCGTTCAACTTTACCTGGCAAAACGCGCCGGCTGGCACCAATAACATCACGGCGAGACTCACGGACGATGTCAATGATGTCGTCCAGTCAAACGCAGTGGCGATCATCGTCAATGCCGCGCAATCGATCAAAGTGACCGCCACCGTGAATCCAGGAGGGCTAACGCTAGCCTGGCAAGGAGGCGCTGGCCCGTACACGATTCAGAAGAAGACCAGCCTGGCGGATGCGGCCTGGGTGGACGTCGTGACGACCAGCGACACGACCGCTACGGTGCCGCTCCAGGGTGCCAGCGGGTTCTTCCGTGTCAAGGTGCCGTAAGCCAGCAATTCTCAGTTTGGGAGGTATGTAGTCCCGGCTTTAGCCGGTCGCCCCGTGAAAACCGGCTAAAGCCGGGACTACATGCGACGAGCAGACAGTGTCCTGGGCCAAAATGAGAACACCCCGAACTTTGTGCGCGCATTGCGCCCTTGAACGGTGGGGCGAGACTCTCTCCGAGCTGTAGTCTCCGAGCCGGAAGCCGTCGAGCCCTGACATGATCGAGCGCCAGAAAAGGTCAGGGTTCGAGGGGACTCTC
>CAMAWP010000013.1 GCA_945861765.1 Akkermansia muciniphila
CCTGGTCGGGTGTGCATTTGGCTTCCTGCAAGCACAGCACGTCGGGTTTTTCGGCGTCGAGGAATTCAAGAAAGTTCTTCTTCAACACGGCCCGCAGGCCGTTGACGTTCCAGGAAATCAATTTCATGGCGCGCAGATTAGTGGAAGGGGCCGGCGGGGACAATCTTCGGCGGTTTGATTGTCCGACGGGGAATGGGGGTGTCCGAGTCAGGACAAAATATGGTTAGTCTATGCTAATAGACGCCCAGCCGGACGGACGTTTATTGGCGATGATGGGGGTGAACGACAGGTTTGAATACGACCGCTAAAGCACTCGAAGTCGCCGAGGCCAGCGCGCATTTGTCAGAAGTGCGCGAGGCCGAAACGCATCCGCTTTGCTATCATTGTGGAGCTCCCTGCCGTACGGGCGGGTTCGTTCAGGAGGAAAAACCATTCTGTTGTCGCGGCTGTTTGACCGTCTTTGAACTGCTCACAGAAAACGGCCTTACTGACTTTTACAAGCTGAACGAGTTCGCCGGCGTCCGCGTCAACGGCACAACAAGGAATGACCAGTTCAAGTTTCTCGACGAACCCGCAGTCCGGGAGCGCCTGGTAGATTTTGCTGGGCCGACACTCACGCGGATTACGCTGCACATCCCGGCCATCCATTGCATCGCCTGCGTCTGGCTTTTGGAAAACCTGTTCCGCCTCCAACCCGGCATCGGGCAATCACAGGTCAATTTCCCGCGCAAGGAAGTGGCCATCGCGTTTCACCCGGCGCAGGTGAAGCTGAGCGCGGTCATCGCCCTGTTGGCGTCGCTCGGTTACGAGCCGGAGTTGAAGCTCTCCGCGCTCGACGCCAAACCTCACACCCGCACGGCGCGACGCTTGTGGATGCAACTGGGCATCGCGGGCTTCGCTTTCGGCAACATCATGCTCTTCAGCGTCTCGGCGTATTTCGGGTTGGACGCGTTCGCCGGTCCCGGTTTTCGCCGGATGGTTGGCGCCATCAGCCTGATCCTGGCATTGCCAGTGGTGATTTACAGCGCGCTGGATTACTGGCGCGCGGCCTGGACGAGCCTGCGGCAACGGTTGCTGAACATTGACGTGCCTATCGCGGCAGGCATTGCGGCGATCTTCGCACAAAGCAGCTACGAAGTTTTTGCGGGGCTAGGCAACGGCTATTTCGATTCGTTGTGCGGCCTGATTTTCTTCCTGCTTTGCGGGAGACTGTTTCAGCAGAAAAGCTTCGACCGGCTGGCGTTTGATCGCGATTACAAATCATTTTTCCCGTTGTCGGTGACGCGCAAAAGCGGCCGCGGCGAGGAGCAAGTCTCTCTCGCACAACTGGCCATCGGCGACCGGCTAACCATCCGCAACGGCGAACTTATTCCCGCCGACGCGCGACTCGTGAACGGGCCAGCGTTGGTTGATTACAGCTTCGTCACCGGCGAATCCGAACCGGTGGCGAAACAACCGGACGATTATCTTCACGCGGGCGGACGCCAGATGGGCGGCGCGATCGAAGTCGAAATCGTCAAAGCCGTGTCGCAAAGCTACCTCACGTCGCTGTGGAATCAGGATGCGTTCCGCAAGAACAAGGGCGAGGCGCTCAACACGCTCACCAACAAATACAGCCAGCGTTTCACGAAGTGGGTCATCCTGACCGCCATCGGCGCGGCAATTTTCTGGGCGTTCGTGAACCCGGCGATTGCGTTGAAGGCTTTTACCTCCGTGTTGATTGTGGCGTGCCCCTGCGCGCTGGCCCTGGCCGCGCCGTTTGCACTGGGCACGGCCCAGCGGGTATTGGCGCGACGGAATATTTTTCTCAAGAACCCGTATGTGCTCGAAACGCTCGCCCAGGTGGATGCCATTGCCTTCGACAAGACGGGGACGCTCACGGCGCCCGGTGCCAGCGGCGTGACCTGGCACGGTATCGGACTGACGGAAACCGAAGAGCGCTGGTTGTATTCGATGACGAGGCACTCGACGCACCCGCTGCCGGTGCGAATCGGTGAAGCCATCACGAAGAATCATTTTCCCGAACCCGTGCGGTCGTTTCTCGAGACAACGGGTTGCGGCATGGAGGGAAGTGTGGCTGGGCATGAAATCTGGATGGGTTCGCCCGCCTGGCTGGAGTCGCGGAATGTGGCTTGTAGCCGCCGAGGTAACGAGGCGGAGGTCAGCCCGAACTTGGGCAGCGTCGTTCATGTGGCGCTGAACGGGAAGTATCGTGGGTATTTTGTGCTGGTCAGTGCGCTGCGACCGGAGGCGAAACGACTGATAGCAGGTTTGGCTGAGTGGGTGCAGGTGGCGCTGTTGAGCGGGGACAACGAAAAGGAGCGCAGTCGTTTCGCCACCTTGTTGGGCGATGGCACGGCCCTGCGGTTTAATCAAAGCTCGCTCGACAAGTTGAATTTCATCAAGCGATGGCAGGAATCCGGTCGGACCGTGATGATGGTGGGCGATGGCCTGAACGACGCGGGCGCGTTGCGACAGAGCGACGTGGGCGTGGCGGTCGTGGAAAACGTGAGCGCCTTTTCTCCTGCGAGCGATGTGATTCTGGCGGCGGGCATGGTGTCGCGCACGCCCGAGGTATTGCGCTACGCGCGGCAATCCGTGCGCGTGGTGCAGGCGGCGTTTCTCATTTCGGCGCTCTACAACTTGCTGGGCATCGCGATCGCCGCGAGCGGGAAACTTTCGCCCGTCGTGTGCGCGATATTGATGCCCGTGAGTTCAGTGACGGTGGTGGCGTTCGCGTGCGGTGCGGCGGCCTGGCTGGGGCGACGAACGTTCGACAAAAAGGAGGCGCACTCATGATTATTATCTTTCTCCTCATCCCGCTAAGCATCGTCATCGCGCTCTTCTTTCTGGGCGCGTTCATCTGGGCAGTGCGCTCCGGCCAGTACGAGGATACGTGCACCCCCGCGATGCGTTTGTTGCTGGAGGAAACCAAAACCGAGAAGCCCGAAAGCGAAGCGATTATTAAACCCGACTCCGATTCCAAATGAACCCGAACATCGAAACCTTCAAATACGACAACCGCATCGTCCGCGCATTTGCGATCGCCACCATCATTTGGGGCCTCGTGGGCTTCAGCGCGGGATTGCTGATCGCCTGCCAGTTGTTCTGGCCGGACCTGAACTTGAACCTTCAGTTCACCACGTTCGGCCGGTTGCGCCCGCTGCACACCAACGCCGTCATCTTCGCATTCGTGGGCAACGGCATGTTCATGGGCATCTATTACTCGCTGCAACGACTCTGCAAAGCGCGGATGTTCAGCGATTTCTTGAGCTGGGTGAATTTCTGGGGTTGGCAGGCGATCATCGTCGGCGCGGCCATCACGCTGCCGCTCGGCCTCACCACCAGCAAGGAATACGCGGAATTGGAATGGCCGATTGACATCGCCATCGCGCTGATCTGGGTGGTGTTCACCGTGAATCTGATGGGCACGATCCTCAAGCGCCGCGAAAAACATCTCTACGTCGCCATCTGGTTTTACATCGCCACGGCCCTCACCGTCGCGATGCTGCACATCGTCAATTCGCTCGCGATGCCGGCGAGCGCGTTCAAGAGCTACTCCTTCTACGCGGGCGTGCAGGATGCGCTCGTGCAATGGTGGTACGGCCACAACGCCGTGGCGTTCTTTCTCACCACGCCCTACCTCGGCCTGATGTATTACTTCCTGCCCAAGGCGGCGAACCGCCCGATCTTCAGCTATCGGCTTTCAATTATTCACTTCTGGGCGCTGATCTTTATCTACATCTGGGCCGGGCCGCATCACCTGCTTTACACGGCGTTGCCGGATTGGGCGCAATCGCTCGGCATGGTGCTTTCACTCATGCTCATCGCGCCGTCGTGGGGCGGCATGTTGAACGGCTTGCTCACCTTGCGCGGTGCGTGGGACAAGGTGCGCACCGAGCCGATGTTGAAATTCATGGTCGTGGCGCTGACGGCTTACGGCATGGCGACGCTCGAAGGGCCGATGCTCGCGATCAAATCAGTGAACTCGCTGTCTCATTACACGGACTGGACCATTGCCCACGTCCACACCGGCGCGCTCGGCTGGAACGGCTTTTTCACCTTCTCGATGCTCTACTGGCTGTTCCCGCGCATGTGGAACACGAAGTTGTATTCCGTGAAGCTGGCGAACTGGCATTTCTGGATCGCGCTCCTCGGCATGATGTTTTACGTGGTGCCGATGTATGCCAGCGGCATCGTGCAGGGTTTGATGTGGAAACAATTCACGCCGGAAGGATTTCTGCAATATCCCAATTTCCTCGAAACCGTGGTGCAAATCGTGCCGCTCTACAAGCTGCGCGCTATCGGCGGGTCGCTCTACCTCATCGGCGCGTTTATAATGGCATATAATCTCTGGCGCACGGCGCGCGCGGGCAAGTTCGAGCCGGAGACCGAAGCGCAGGCCGCGCCGCTCTCGCAGGCCACGCACGCGGAAGAGCCGCATCCGTACAAGCATCGCTGGCTCGAAGCCAAGCCCATCACGCTCTCCGTGCTCGCCTTGGTGACGGTGGCCATCGGGGGTCTGGTCGAGATCGTGCCGATGTTCCTCATCGAGTCGAACGTGCCCACCATCACGAGTGTTAAACCGTACACTCCGCTGGAGACGATGGGGCGCGACATCTACATCCGCGAAGGCTGCGTTGGCTGCCATTCGCAAATGATCCGCCCGTTCCGCAGCGAAACCGAGCGCTACGGCGATTATTCCAAAGCCGGCGAGTTCGTCTATGATCACCCGTTCCTCTGGGGCTCGAAGCGCACCGGGCCGGATTTGCATCGCGAAGGCGGCAAGTATCCCGATGCCTGGCATTTCAACCACATGGACGATCCGGGCAGCACGTCGCCCGGCTCGATCATGCCGCGCTACCCGTGGTTGCTGACGCAAAAGATCGAGACGAACGCGATCGCCCCGCGCATCGCCGCGCTTCGGAAGGTTGGTGTCCCCTACCCTGCGGGTTACGAAAACGGCGACGCCCAAAAGGATTTGGCCGCACAGGCCGCCAACGTGGTACTAAACCTCAAGGTCGGCTCCGTGGAATCCACTCCCGACCGCGAAATCATCGCCCTCATCGCCTACCTGCAACGCCTCGGCACAGACATCAAAGCGCAGCCCGCCACCGCACCGGCGGCGCCCACACCCGCAGCCCTCAACAACTGACGCGTTATGGTCAAAAATGTTCTTTGCGATATCAACGGCGTCGAAGTTTACGGTGTCATTTCCATCTGCCTGTTTTTTACGGTCTTCACCACCGCCGTGGTGTGGACCGCGTTTTTGAAAAAACCATTTCTAAAATCTATGAGCATCCTGCCGTTGAACGACGGCGAGCGCAAAACGAAAGGTCAATCCCATGAATAGCGAACCCCCGGACGGAAAACTCCTCGACCACGAAATTGACGACATCCGCGAACTCGACAACCTGCTCCCCCGCTGGTGGGTGTGGTTGTTCAACCTGACCATCGTGTACGGCGTGCTCTATCTCGGTTATTATCACGTCTTCAAGGTCGGCGACCTCCAGTCCGCCGAGTACGCCAAGGAAACCAAAGTGGGCGAGCAGCTCAAAAGCGCCGCGATCACGAAGTTCGAGTCCGGCATCGCAATGCTGACACCAACCACTGAGCCGACCACGTTGACCGAAGGCCGCCAAATCTTCACCACCTATTGCGCGCCGTGTCATCGCCCCGACGGCGGCGGGCTGGTCGGCCCGAATCTCTGTGACGACTACTGGATTCACGGCTCGAACTATGTGGACAACGTGAAAATCATCATCGAAGGCGTGCCGGCTAAAGGGATGTTGACCTGGCGCGGCGTGCTCAACCCGAATCAAATCAAAGCCGTGAGCAGCTACATTTACACATTCCGGGGCACGCACCCGCCGAATCCCAAGCCGGCGGAAAACACCGTCCAGGCGCCAACCGGGCCGAGCGCGTTTGAATAAATGACCGCTGTGCCGCCAAAAAAATCCGACGCCAAAACCCCACCTTCCGGCCCGGTGCAGAAAATTAAGCTGGAAGATTTCCGCGACCACCTGACCACCGCCGACAAACTGGGCCACCGGAAATGGGTTTATGCCAAGGCACCGCACGGTCAATGGACTAACCGCCGTACGTGGTTGAGCTGGCTGCTCATCGGCATCATGTTTGCCGGGCCGTTCATCTCCATCAACGGCAACCCGCTGCTCATGATGAACATTGTCGAACGGCGCTTCTCGATACTCGGGCAGCTCTTCTGGCCGCAGGACATGGTCATTTTCGCCGTGGCGATGCTCATCTTCATCACGGGCATCATCATTTTCACCACGGCGTACGGACGACTTTGGTGCGGCTGGACCTGTCCGCAGACGGTGATGATGGAAATGGTCTTCCGCAAACTCGAATACTGGATCGAAGGTGACGCGACCGCGCAACGCCAGCTCGCCGCCGCGCCCTGGACCGTGCGAAAATTCGCGAAAAAGTCTTTCAAGCTTGGGATCTTTTTCGTGCTGTCGTTCATCATCGGCAACACGCTGCTCGCCTACATCATCGGCAGCGACGCGCTTCTCCAGATCATCACCGACGATCCGCGCCGGCACATCGCAGGACTGACGTTCATGGTGCTGTTCACGCTGTTGTTTTTCGCCATCTTCGCCCGCTTTCGCGAACAAGCCTGCACGTTCATCTGCCCGTACGGCCGTTTGCAGGCGACGATGCTCGACGAAAATTCCATGGTCGTCGCTTACGACCACAATCGCGGCGAGCAGCGCGGAAAGCTGCTCCGCAATCAAAAGCTCGTAGAGCGCATCGCCACGGGTCACGGCGACTGCATTGATTGCCACCAGTGCGTCGCGGTCTGCCCCACCGGCATTGATATTCGGAACGGATTGCAGATGGAGTGCGTGCATTGCACCGCCTGTATTGACGCTTGCGACGACGTAATGGACAAAGTCGGGGCGCCGCGCGGATTGATCCGTTACGCCTCGCTGAACAGCATCGAGAAGGGCGAGCCGTTCCGGATCACGCCGCGCATGAAAGCCTACGGGATTGTGCTGGGCGCGTTGATCACTTTGTTTCTCGTGCTGGTCTTCACGCGCCCGATGGTGGAAGCCATTCTCCTCCGCGCGCCCGGAGCGATGTTCGAACAAACCGCCGACGGCCAGATTGAAAATCTCTACACGCTCAAGCTTGTGAACAAAACCATGCGCGACCTGCCGGTGAGCTTGAAGCTGGACGATTCCACCGCCTCGCTCCAGGTCATGGGCGACGAACATCTCGTCGTGCCCGCCGGCAAACTAGTCGCCACCTCCGTACTCATCAAGCTCGATAAATCCGCCCTCACCGGCACAACGACCAAGCTGAAGGTGGGCGTTTATTCCGAAGGCAAACGAGTGCAAACCGTAAAAACTGTTTTTGTCGGCCCGCGCCCCAAACTTGAACCCTAAATGAATACCTCATCCCAAACTCGCAATCTCTGGCCGGCCTCCATCATCGGCTTTTTCGTTCTGGCCATCATCTTTCTGACGACCTTCATCGCGTGGGCCGTGCATCAGCGTGAGGACCTCGTGTCCGCCAACTATTACGAGAATGAAGTTCGCTATCAGCAGCAGCTTGATTCCATGAACCGCTCACAATCACTCGCCGTGCAAAGCGTCATCACCTACGAACCGGCACGTCAAAACATCGTCATCACTTTGCCGGCCGCGCATAGCCGCAGCGCGACGGGCAGCGTTCACCTGTATCGTCCCTCAGACGCGCGGCTGGATCGCGAAGTGCCGCTGACGTTGGACCCCGAGGGCATCCAAAGTCTCGACGCCAAGCAGCTTCAGGATGGACTCTGGAAGGTGCGCATAAAGTGGAACGCCAACGGTCAGGAGTATTTCCTCGATCAACCGGTCATCGTGACTTCTGGCTAGGATTTTTCGCATGGAACTCTGGACCGCCTTTTTACTCGGGTTCGTCGGCAGCGCGCACTGCGCTGGCATGTGCGGCCCGTTGGCCTTGGCGTTGCCCGGCGGCAGCAGCACCCGCGCAACATTTTTCGCCGGACGACTGCTCTACAACTTTGGGCGCATCATCACGTATGCAGTGATGGGGGCAGCGTTCGGTTTGGTTGGTCACGGTTTCGCCATCGCCGGATTGCAGCGTTGGGTGTCGCTGGTTGTTGGCGCGCTGATTCTCCTCGGCCTGCTGGTTTCACCGCGCTTCTCCAACGCCGTCCCCGTCACCCGCACCGTAAACTGGCTGAAATCCGCGCTGGGATCACTTTTGCGTCGCCGCGCACTGAGTTCACTTTTCGGCATCGGCCTGCTCAACGGCTTGCTCCCTTGTGGTTTGGTTTACGTCGCGTGCGCTGGTGCCACCGCGTCCGGCAATGTTTTGTCGGGTATTCAATACATGATCGCCTTCGGGCTGGGCACGCTGCCGATGATGCTGGCGCTTTCGCTCGCCGGACACCGGCTCCAATTCGCCCTGCGGTTCAAAGTGCAACACCTCATCCGCCTCAGCCTCGCCATCGTGGGGCTGCTGCTGCTCCTGCGCGGCATGGCGCTGGGAATACCCTACGTCAGCCCCAAACTCCCGGCCCAGCCGACAGCAGCGAGTTGCTGCCATTAAACGCCACGCGCGTTGACGATGCTCGCGCGAACGACTAGCTTGGCACTGGTTCAACCATGATTGCCAACACTGTCTCCAAACCCACCGCCGCGCCGAGTTTTCGCACTGGCGACGAACGGCTCATCAAGCTCACACCGGGCGCCGACAAAAAAGACGATGCGCTCCTCAACAAACAAGGGCGCACCAATGGCGTCCTGCGCGCGGCCGTGGTCGGCGGCTGTTCCGGCCTGCAATACAAGATGGATTTGCAGGACGGCCCGGCGAACCGCGATTTCCTCGTCGAATCCGCCGGCGTGCGCGTGGTCATGGATCCCAAAAGCGCGCTCTACGTCACCGGCAGCGAACTGGATTATATCGAGGCGCTCACCGACGGCGGCTTCAAGGTGAAGAACCCCAACGCGGCCACGAGTTGTTCGTGTGGCGAAAGTTTCAGCGCCTGATCAATTCAAAATTAAAAATGCAAAATGTAAAATCGAAACCAGCGCGATGTTCTGGTCTGGTTTTTTAATTTGTAATGTTTAATTTTTAATTGTGTCCGACCACTTCGCCCTGCTCGACGAACCGCGCCGTCCGTGGCTGGACGCGGATTCCCTCAAACAAAAGTTTCTTGCCCGCTCGGCGCTCGTGCATCCCGACCGCGTTCATCAATCGCCGACGGCCGAAAAGCTCGCGGCCAACGCGCGCTACACCGCACTCAACGCCGCTTATCAATGTCTGCGCGAACCTACGCGTTGTCTGATTTCCCATCGCCGGGGTTGCAGAGCTTTTTTATCAAACGCTCGGCCACAGCTTCCTCCTTATCTTCCGGAGTGAGCTGAAGCCACTCCGGTTCCACTTGGCGCCTGAACCAAGTCATTTGGCGCTTCGCAAATTGGCGGGTCCGAAGCTTGACCAAAGCTATGGTGTCGGCGAGAGACCTTTCCCCTTGTAAGTATTCGACCGTTTGGCGATATCCGATGGCCTGCAGAGCTGTTCTGTTGGACGCTAGCCCCAATTCCAAAAGGCGCTCAGTTTCAGCGACCAAACCTAGCTTGAACATTTTGTCCACGCGCTCTTCAATGCGACGTTCCAAATCGTCACGGCGACGTTCCAAGCCAAAAAAGCGCATTCGCTTATGTCGTGGGGCGTGATTGGGTCCTGAGATCTCCGCGGCCCCTTTCCAGTTCGCTCGTTGCTCGGAGAACGGTTTGCTGGTCAAGCGTATGACCTCGATTGCACGAATGACTCGTCTCGGATTTTGCCGGTCGATCTGCTCGAAGGTGACAGGATCTCGCTCCTTTAGCTCGCAAAGCAACTCTGGCAATGGAGTCTTTTCTATCAGCTCCCGCAGCGTTGGATCGGACGGAGGTGCTTCACCGAGTCCGTCCAGAAACACGTTGAAGTAGAAGCCTGTGCCGCCACAAAGAATCGGAACTCGGCCGCGACTGAGGATCTGTTCCACCGCGGCGTTCGCTAACTCGAGGAACTGGGCCGCATCGAAGCTCTCAGTTAAACCCACGACATCAATCAAGTGGTGAGGAACCAGTTCGCGCTCGGATGCCGAAGGCTTGGCCGTCCCAATGTCTAACAGCCGATAAACCTGCATGGAATCGACAGAAACTATTTCCCCGCCAATTCGCTGAGCTAAATGCAACGCTACAGCCGATTTCCCGGAGGCGGTTGGACCGGCCAAGAGAATGTTGTGAAGCGGAATCACGGTTGCTGGTTGTTGTTGGTCTCAGAGGGCTTGAGACGTGAATTGTACTGCCCATCCTGAAACAGAATGGACCCCATGCCGACCATTCTACTGGACTATCCTGGTTGAATCGAGGATTGCGGATCGGATCGTCGGCTGGGGTCGCTCTGCCAGGAAAGAATAAAAAGCAAGCCAACCCCTATGCAAATTGCGCTGTCGGCTATGTTGAAAGCCGGAAACCCGATCTGTCCGCCATCGCGTTGGTTTACGTAGAAATATATGAAGTCGATCACATGGCGACGGTCCGGATGAAGCCGATCCACGAGATTGCCCATGATTCCGCCGAAGAGAAGACCAAGCGCCAACTGGCCAGAAAGTTTCCCAGACTCGAAGTGGCGGCGGCTTAAAAAAAGAACGAGCAAGGCTCCTAGCGAGACGATGGCGAGCAGATCATTGTTATCTCGAAACAAACTCCAGGCAGCGCCTGTGTTCACCCAGTGAACAAACTTGAAGAAACCCTGAATCATCACGCGTTCTTGGTCGTAACCGAGATAATTCAACACCAAAAGTTTCGTCAATTGGTCAAAGGCGAGCACCGCTATCGCTACCAGCGCCATCCGTTTGTTTGCTGTTAACTTCATTTATCGGCCGTCCGGCAGTTCCCTGCGTTTTCTAAAGCTGGCTCCGCCTGCTTTTCGGGTGTTGCGTTGGATCGGCGCCCGTTTTCCGGATGAGGTGGCGTCGCAAGAATCAAGTCATCCGCATCGGCATAAGGACATAGAGGAACGGCCCGTTTATTTTTACAACGCCAGGGCTCAATTCATCGATCAGCTCGATATAGATCTCGTCGTCCTCAAGAGCTTTAAGAGGATCCATCAGATAGGTGGGATTGAAAGCGACCGCTATGTCCTTACCCTTGTAGTTGATAGCTATGCTTTCTCTAGCTTCGCCGACCTCGGGCGTATTGGCGGTGATGGCCAGATTGTTTTTTGTGAAAGACAGTTTAACCGAATTCGACTTTTCACTGGTCATTATCTCGGCCCGCCTCAAAGCCTGAAGCAATTCTTCCCTGGCCAGCGGGACGCGTTCCTTGGTTTCATTGGGAATAACTTGTCGATAATTCGGATAATTCCCCTCGACCAGCTTTGAAATAATCAACACCGACAACCCGGTGTCATCCTGTAAAGTGAAAGCAACTTGGTTTTCCGTGGACTTAATCTCGACGTTTCCTTTGGCTTGCAGCAACCGGTTCAGCTCATTAATCGCCTTGGTTGGAACGATAAATTCCGCTTGGCCGTCTGGTGGAATATCTACTTCTTCGTCGGCCATAGCCAGCCTCCGCCCATCCGTAGCCACCATCGTCATCTTGTGCTCCTTCAAACTGAAGAATATGCCATTCAAGACGAATCGCGTTTCGTCCGTGGAGATGGCAAAGGAGGTTTTGCGCAGCATGCCTTTCAGCTTATCCTGCGGGACCACGATTCGCCTCTTTTCTGCGAACTTGGGCAGCGGCGGAAACTCTTCGGCACCTAACCCGTTGATTTTGTAGTAGGACGCGCCAGACCGGAGACTGCAGAAGTTTTTCTCGTCCACTTCCATTTCTATTTCCTGATTGGCCAATTCACGGACGATGCCGAAGAGCTTCTTTACTGGCAGGGTTGTAGCGCCTGGTCTGCTGACATTGGCTTCGACAGAACAGACTACTGTGACATCGAGATCCGTGGCCGTTAGCTCAAGACTATTACCTTCAGCGCGGAGCAGAACATTCGAAAGGATGGGCAACGTCGTTCGAGAACTCACTATGTTCTGAACTGCTTGAAGGCCATGGATGATTTGCTCTTTGCTAAGCGTTAGTTTCATTAGTCCCTTAATAGTACTCTGTTCTAAATAAAGAAACACTCTTATTAAGGGTTGTGAATAATTTAAAGAACCTTGGGTGTCAAGTTTGGCTCAAAGGGTTACGTAGAAAAAGAGGGTGCGAACAGAGACACGGAAAGGCATCACGCGGTAACGGAAAGTAGGAGTTATCCCCATTGTTCCCAAGACGTTCACAGGCTGTTGGACAACAGTTCGCCCTCCTCAGCGAATCAGAGGCGCCGACGATAAATCCATGTTCATAGCTCATTTGAGGCGAAGCGGCTTCGTGGGATATGCGTCGTGCTTGAGAAGTGCTACGCATTTTAGGCTGTATTTTTAGTCTTCCGCTACTAGAGTTCACAATTGATGAAACCCGAGTTGCGCAGATGGATTTCTGTTTATTTTGTGATGCATTGCTGCCTGGTCTTGGCGAAAATCACGCCTGAGCAGGCTAAATCTCTTCCGCCCGCCGCCGGGCATCCAATCGACTTCACGAAAGAAATTAAGCCGATCTTCGAAGCGAGCTGCATTAAATGTCACGGTCGCGGGAAGGACAAAGGAGGCCTTCTAATTGACTCGCGTGAGACTGTGATGAAAGGCGGCGCCTCAGGCCCTGCGGTTGTCGTAGGCAAGAGCGCGGAGAGCTTGCTGATCGAACTGGTTGCAGGCCTTGAGCCGGACAACATCATGCCGCAAAAAGGTTCCAAGCTGACGCCAACACAGATCGGCCTGTTGCGCGCCTGGATTGATCAGGGCCTTCCCTGGGACGAAGGCATTAGTTTTGGAAAACTGCCGCCAGTCAATCTTTGGCCTCGTCAACCCCAGATCCCAGGGAGCAGCAAAGCCCTCGGCTCCAAAAACGCGGTTGATTTGATTCTGCAGCCCTATTATGCAACGCACCATGTGCAACCCGGCAAGCCCGTCAATGACCGCCTCTTTGCCCGACGCGTTTATCTCGATATCATCGGACTTTTGCCGATGCCAGCCGAATTGGACGAATTTGCCGCAGATAAGCGTTCTGGGAAGCGCGAGCGGCTTGTGAAGCGTTTGCTGTCGGATAACCAGCGTTATGCCGAGCATTGGCTGACGTTTTGGAATGACGCTCTGCGCAACGATTACAAAGGTACCGGCTATATCGATGAAGGCCGCAAGCAGATCACTGGCTGGCTTTATTCCGCACTCGCAAAGAATTTGTCATACGACCGATTTGTGGCGGAGTTGATCAATCCGACGCCTGAATCAGAGGGCTTCGTGAAGGGCATCGTCTGGCGCGGCGTGGTGAATGCGAGCCAAACGCCGCCGATGCAGGCCGCCCAGAATATTTCGCAGGTCTTCATGGGCGTCAACTTAAAGTGCGCTTCCTGTCACGATAGCTTCATCAATGATTGGTCGTTGGCTGACGCTTACGGCTTGGCCAGTATTTATTCCACCAACGCATTGGAGCTGGTCCACTGCGACAAACCGACCGGTCGCACGGCCACGATGAAGTTCATCTATTCCGAGCTGGGCAGCATCGACGCGAAAGCATCCAAGCCGGAACGTTTGAAACAGCTTGCCGACCTCATGACCCAAAAACAAAACGGACGGCTCACACGGACCATCGTCAATCGACTCTGGGCCAAGTTTATTGGCCGCGGTTTGGTGGAGCCCGTCGATGATATGGAAGCTCCAGGGTGGAACTCTGATTTGCTCGATTGGCTGGCGATGGATCTCGCCGAAAACCAATACGATTTGAAAAAGACAATCGAGCGCATCGTGACCTCGGAAGCCTACCAAATGACCTCTGTTCCTTTGGCTGAACAAAAGGCGAAGGACGACGTCTTTCGAGGGCCGACAGTGCGCCGTCTCTCCGCAGAGCAATACGTTGACGCTTTGGCTTCGATCACCGGCATAGGTTTCACCTTGCCAATCGCTCGAATCAACGCCCCTGTGGAAAGCCAATCGCGACTTGCTCCGACACCATCACTGGACCGCGTCCTGAAGCCGAAATGGATTTGGAACAGTGCCGATGCCGCGAAGAAAAGCGAACCAGGCACCGTTTACTTGCTTAAACCGATTTATCTCCCCGAACTACCAACGGCAGCCAGTGTCGTCATGACGTGCGACAATAGCTTCAAGCTCTACATTAATGGCAAGGAAGTGGCCTCCGGAAAAGATCACACCAAACCGACGTTAATTGATGTCCGGTCGCATCTGGGCAAAGGACAAAACATTTTCGCCGTTGCGGCTGTAAACGACCGAGGAGCGCCTAACAACAAAGAGGCCGAACAATCTAGTCCCGCGGGATTGCTTTTGCATGCTCGGATTCGTCACGAGACAACGACACTATCCAAGAGGGCTTCTGCTGTGACTCGGTCCCGCGGGTTTTCTGAGCCCACCAAGGACGAAACCACTGATTCTGCGCCACGCATCCCTGTGGAAACCGTGCTCGATTTTGTTAGCGATGCTTCCTGGATTTGGTCCACGGAAAAGCTCGATGGGTGGGAGAAGAAAGATTTTTCAGCAGTGGGTTGGCGGCCCGCGTATGAGATTGGCGATATTGGTGTGGCTCCTTGGAACTTGGAGGCAAAAATCGCAGAGATGCTATCAGCGTCCTCTCTTTATGGGCATGTCCGCGCTTCGTTGGTGAACGCTGATCCTTTGATGCTGGCTCTCGGCCGACCAAACCGCGAGCAGGTCATCACGACCAGACCGTCCGCAGCGACGACTCTCCAAGCCTTGGAATTGACGAATGGGGCGACTCTGGCTGAGCAAGTCAAGCGCGGTGCAACCAAGCTGATTGAGGAAAACAGTTCCTCCTCGAAAACACTGATAACGGACTTATATCAGCGTGCTCTTTGCCGAAAGCCGGCTCCAGCCGAGTTGCATCTGGCCGAAGAGCTGGTCGGTTCGCCGCCGAAGAAGGAAGGCGTCGAGGATCTGTTATGGGCCACGACTATGCTGCCTGAATTTCAACTAATCTACTGAGGTGACCTTATGAAAAAGCAATGGAATCGTCGCGAATTCGTTCGCACGGCGAGCGCGGCGACGCTTTGCGCGCTGGCTGCTGGCTATCCGCGTCAACTGCTGGCCGCGGAACCGGAGCCGCTCGAGAAGATTCAGCCGACGGCTGACACTATCATTGTCCTCTGGATGGGCGGGGGGATGGCCCACACTGAAACCTTCGACCCAAAACGCTACACGCCTTATGAAAAAGGTCTCAAGCCAAATCAGGTCTTGAGCACGTTTCCGAGCATCGACACGGCTGTCGATCACATTAAGATTTCCGAAGGCTTGGAAAAAATCGCCCGTGTCATGGACCGCGGAGCTCTGATTCGCAGTTACACGGCCGGCGACCTTGGTTTCATCCTGCACTCACGCCACCAGTACCATTGGCATACCGGCTACACGCCGCCGCAGACTGTCGCCGCCCCGCACATCGGTGCCGTTATCTCGCGGACACTTGGTCCATTGAATCCGGCGGTACCAGCATTCATCAATGTCGGCCAGCGCTTCGACCTGGGCGAAGGCGAGGAATTAAAGGCTTTCACCACTTCTGGATTTCTTGGCAGCGAGTACGGGCCTTTCAACATTCCGTTTCCTGACCAAGCTGCCGATAGCGTTAGGCCGCCGCCGGGGATGAGTCCTTCCCGTTTTGAAAATCGCGATAAATTCTACAGGAAGCTGCTGGCCAACAGTCCGGTTGGCGAGCTTGGCAGCGATTATCAAAAGGAATCGCTGGTTCGTTCGATGGACAGAGCCCATCTCTTATTGAGCTCGCCAGCAGCCAAAGCATTTGACCTGGCCCTCGAACCGGAAGAGTCGGTCCGGAAATATCTTCCGCCCGGCATTGATCCTCGCAAATCCTTTACTGCCGCCCAGTCTCGCGACGGCTCTTACGAGAGCCAAACGCTGGGGCGATTTGGTCTTGGTTGCCTGCTGGCGCGTCGATTGGCTGAGGTCGGAGCGCGCTACATCGAGGTGACGACTGAGTATATTCCGTTCCTGAATTGGGACACACACGAGAATGGCCACACCAAGCTCGTGAATATGAAGAAACAGATCGATGCGTCAGTTGCTCAGCTCGTGTTGGATTTGGAAGAGCGCGGGTTGCTGAACCGCACGCTGATCGTTTTGGCGAGCGAATTCAGTCGCGACATGATCACCGAAGGCAAGCCCGACAAAAAAGTTAAAGATCAAGTGGAAGTGCCCGAACTGATCAACGACATGAAATTCTACGGAATGCACCGGCATTTTACCGATGCCGGAAGCGTCCTCCTGTTTGGCGGCGGCATTAAGAAGGGCCACGTTCACGGAATCACCGCGGATGAACGGCCGTGTAAGACGTTAGAGAAGCGAGTCACCATCGAAGATCTTCATGCGACTCTTTTCCGCGCCATGGGCATTCCGGCGCGGCTTGCTTATGAAGTGGAGAAGCGGCCGTTCTATGTCACTCGCGATGGCTTGGGTCGCCCAATTCTCGATCTGTTTGGTTGAGCGGTTAGGCCGGATTATCTAGGTGGTCAGTTAGATATTTCGCTGCTTTCCTTTGCATCGAGCGGGGATTCTCAATCTCTTCTCCGACGAAACTGCGGACGGAGCAGAGCGGTTTGGTGACTCGGGAGCGTGTCACTGTGCCGTCTTGTTTGCGGCCCGCGAAGGCTTCCGAAATCGAGCGTTGCTGGTCGTCCTCGGAGGTTCACCCCGAATCTCGACGAATTAGTTTCCTTCCCATTTCTGAATTTCCGTGTTTCTATCCAACCGTTTCTTTGCTCGCTCAACTTTATGAAATTCACAAACGAACAGCTCTGGGTCCGCTTTCAGAAATATTATACCGAGTTCCCTTCCATAGGACTATCGATCGATTTAAGCCGCTTGAATTTTGGTGAGGATTATGTTGCTTCGATGGATTCGAAAATGCGGCAGGCCTTCGAAGCGATGGCGGATTTGGAGAAAGGAGGCATCGCCAATCCCGATGAAAAACGGATGGTCGGGCACTATTGGTTGCGCAACCCTTCGCTAGCGCCCACGCCGGCTATCTGCCGTGAGATCGAAGAAACCTTCAAATCGATCAAATCCTTCGCCGCCGATGTGCATGCGGGAAAAGTCCACGGTGCCCGCGGGCCGTTTCGAAACTTGCTGGTTATTGGGATTGGTGGCTCCGCGCTCGGCCCGCAATTTGTTTCCAGCGCTCTCGGTCAGCCAGCCACGGACAAACTGGATGTTTATTTCTTCGACAATACGGATCCGGATGGGTTCGACAAAGTGCTGGCCCGACTCCAAAACGCATTGGGCACAACCTTGTGCGTCGTGATCTCTAAATCCGGCGGCACCAAAGAAACCCGCAACGGAATGCTGGAAGCAAAGTTGGTTTACGAGAAGGCCGGTCTTAAGTTCGAAGCTCACGCAGTGGCTGTGACCGGGGCTCAAAGTGCCCTGGATCGAGTTGCTGAATCCGGAGGATGGCTCCGGCGCTTTCCAATGTGGGATTGGGTTGGCGGTCGAACCAGCGAGCTCTCGGCTGTCGGACTCTTACCCGCTGCCTTGCAAGGACTCGATATCGACGGAATGATTGCTGGAGCGAAGGCTTGCGACGACATCACACGCCAGGCGAACGTCGAAGGAAACCCATCGGCTCAGCTTGCTCTCATGTGGTATTATACCGGCGGGGGCAAGGGCACGAAGGACATGGTCGTCTTACCTTACAAGGATCGTCTGGAACTGTTTTCAAAGTATCTGCAACAGCTCCTCATGGAGTCGCTTGGGAAAGAATTGAACCTCCAAGGCCAGGTCGTTAACCAAGGCCTTGCCGTTTATGGGAACAAGGGATCTACCGATCAACACGCTTATGTGCAACAGCTTAGAGATGGATTGAACAATTTCTTTGTGACTTTTATCGAGGTCCTCAAAGACCGGGCTACTGATTCCCTCGCGGTTGAGCCAGATGTAACCGCCGGCGATTTCCTGAGCGGGTTCTTGTTGGGCACGCGCCAAGCGCTTTATGAGAACGATCGGGAGTCCATTACATTGACTGTTCGGGAAGTGTCGCCATTTAGCATCGGGGTTCTCATCGCTCTGTACGAGAGAGCGGTGGGCTTGTACGCCTCACTGATTAACATTAATGCCTACCATCAACCGGGCGTGGAATCTGGAAAGAAAGCCGCTGAAGCGGTCATTCTATTGCAACTGAGAGTATTAGATTACTTGAGGGCAAAGAAGGGGCATTGGCTTACTTCCGCTCAGATCGCGAGCGGTATTGGCGCTCACGGCCAATTCGAGACGGTTTTTAAGATATGCGAACACTTGTCGGCAAACCCCGGCCGAGGTATTCGTAAGAAACTCGGGCCCACCAGCTTTGCCGCTTCCTATGACATGGGCTAGTTTCTTCGGTCGGTTATGTTCGTTTATCCCAAGAATTATGACGTGATCGTTGTCGGCGCGGGTCACGCTGGCGTAGAAGCTGCGTTGGCAGCGGCGCGTCTTGGGTGCCAGACCTTGATGCTGTCGATCAATGCCGATGGCATCGGCCAAATGTCGTGCAATCCTGCCATCGGAGGGTTGGCGAAAGGCCACCTTGCTCGGGAAATCGATGCCTTGGGTGGAGAGATGGGAAAGGCCACCGACATGACTGGGCTTCAGTTCCGGATGCTGAACACGAAGAAGGGTCCGTCGGTTTGGGCTCCCCGCGCCCAGTGCGATAAGAAAGCTTACCAGTTCCGGTTGAAATGGATCTGCGAGCGAGAGCCGAATTTGGACGTCAAACAAGGACAAGCGGCGGATCTCTTGTTTCGGGATGCGCAGGTCTATGGTGTTGGAACCACTTTGGGAGTCGAGTACCGAGGCACGACAGTGGTTGTTACAACGGGAACCTTCCTCCGCGGGTTGATGCACATCGGGACGACACAGCAAGCTGGAGGACGTGCCGGCGAAGCCGCAGCCATGAGCCTGTCTGGATCGTTGAAACAAGTCGGATTGGAGCTCGGACGACTGAAAACCGGAACGCCGCCGAGGCTTTTGGGGCGCTCGATTGACTTTTCAAAGACCGAAGTTCAACCGGGAGACGATCCCGTTCCTTTCTTTACATTTTGGAAAGACGACTTGTTCCACGTGGAACACTCCGGAATTAACCCGAAGGACGTCGGCCATTCTGATGGCAGGTATCCGCCGGGGTCGGTGCTCGACCGGATAAATGGTCAGATGCCCTGTCATATTTCCTTCACGACGGATGCGACGGCGTCTTTGATTCGAGAGAATCTCCACAAGTCCCCGATGTACTCCGGGGTAATCGAAGGTGTGGGACCGCGGTATTGTCCCTCGATCGAAGACAAGATTGTGAAATTTCCAGACAAGGAGCGACATCAAATCTTTCTTGAGCCTGAGGGAATCGCAACCGATGAAATCTACGTTAACGGGTTTTCGACTTGTCTGCCGTTTGATGTTCAAGTCGATCTCGTGAGGACAATTGTGGGATGCGAGAAGGCCGAAATCATGCGTGCTGCCTACGCGGTCGAGTATGACTTCGCGTTTCCTACTCAGTTGCATTCATCGCTCGAGACGAAGGTTTGCCGCAATTTGTATCTAGCTGGGCAGATCAATGGAACCTCGGGTTACGAGGAAGCTGCGGCTCAGGGTTTGATGGCTGGAATCAATGCGGCTCGTCGGGTTCAAGAGCGCGACGCAATCGTTCTTCTCCGCAACCAAGCGTACATCGGAGTTTTGATCGACGATCTAGTGACAAAGGGAACCTCCGAACCGTATCGGATGTTCACCTCACGCGCTGAGTATCGTCTCTTGTTGCGACAGGATAATGCCGATCTGCGCCTCTCTGAAACCGGCTTTGAGATTGGATTACTGCCAGAGCGGAACTTTCGGAAGTTCGCCGCCAAACGAGATGCGATCGAAGCAGAGATCCATCGATTAGGGGCGACGCGCTCTGGCGGAACCCTGCTGATACAAATGTTGCGTCGGCCAGAAGTGAGTTATGTGGATCTCCCTTGCAAGAATGACCTCCTCAACTTGGAGGAAATTCAGCAGGTGGAGATAGCCGTCAAGTATGCAGGTTACATCGAGCGACAAGAAACTGACGTGTTGAAATTCAAAACCATGGAGGAGAAGAGAATCCCCGATTGGCTCGATTACTCTGAAATTCCAAGCCTCCGGATCGAGGCTCGCCAGAAACTGATTAAGATCCGCCCTTCGACGTTAGGCCAAGCTTCGCGAATTTCCGGCGTCTCGCCAGCAGACCTGGCTTTGGTCATGGTGTGGATGAAACGAGCACCGCGCTCCACGCCGTCGAAGGAAGAGCTTATCGCCTGAGGCGTTCTCTAATCGCCGGGGTCCTCCATGTTCCACGTGGAACATTAAACCATTTGATCCAGGAAACATCTTCGTAGTCCAATAAAGCAGAGTTGGCGTTAGGGCGAATTGGAATTGTTCTAAGTATTGACAGACTTCAAACTTTTATTACCTTTTGGTATGGATTTGACCGGAGAGCATAAGATCACAAACCAGCTGAATGAGCGGTTAGCGACGAGCGGCTTCCGGTTTACGGCGCAGCGTCAGCACGTGTATAATGTTCTTCTCGATAAGAGGGATCATCCGACTGCTGAAGAGGTCTTCCTGCGGGCCAAACATGAGATGCCGGACATCTCAATGGCGACTGTCTATAACTGTTTGGACGCTCTCGTGAAGTGCAGTTTGGTCCGGCAAGTGAATGTGGATCGCGGGGCGACACGGTTCTGCCCGAATATGCAGGAGCACTGGCACTTTTACTGCGATCACTGCGGTGGCGTCCACGATGTCGATGCGGCTGCTGACCGGCAAAGCATGGCTTTTCAACTGCCCGATGGCTTTAAGGTCAACCATTACGAGATCTCGCTTCGGGGGATTTGCCGAAGGTGCGCGCAGGACAAGAATTGAATTTGTACGAATTGAGCAAGCTATGAGTACGGCGACTGAGACAATTGAGGGATACGTCAGCAGGGAATATAAGTATGGATTTATTACGGATGTGGAAAGCGACTCGGCACCACCCGGGTTAAATGAGGATATTATCCGGCTAATTTCCAAGAAAAAGGACGAGCCTGAATTTCTACTGGAATGGCGGCTTAAGGCTTATAGGCATTGGCTGACGATGAAGGAGCCCGCTTGGCCGCAAGTGAATTATCCGCCGATTGACTTTCAAAAAATAATCTATTACTCCGCTCCAAAGAAAAAAGGGGACGGTCCGAAGAGCTTGGATGACGTCGATCCGAAACTGCTGGAAACCTATGAGAAATTAGGAATCCCCTTGCGCGAGCGGGAGCGGCTGGCTGGGGTAGCCGTGGACGCTATCTTTGACAGCGTTTCGGTGGGCACGACTTTTAAGGACAAGCTGGCTGAAAAGGGAGTTATCTTCTGTTCTTTTAGCGAGGCCGTCCGGGAACATCCCGATCTAATTAAGAAATACCTCGGCTCAGTTGTTCCTTACACCGATAATTTTTATGCGGCGCTGAACTCCGCAGTTTTTAGCGACGGGTCCTTTTGTTACATTCCTAAAGGCGTTCGCTGTCCGATGGAATTATCGACTTACTTCCGCATCAACGCCGCCAATACCGGGCAATTTGAGCGCACCTTGATTATTGCCGAGGAAGGAAGTTATGTGAGCTATCTCGAGGGTTGCACCGCTCCGATGCGGGATACAAATCAATTGCATGCTGCTGTGGTAGAGCTGCTTACACTCGACAATGCGGAGATCAAGTACTCGACCGTGCAAAACTGGTACCCTGGGGACGAGCAAGGGCGCGGGGGAATCTATAACTTTGTGACAAAGCGCGGATTGGCCAAAGGCGTCAGATCCAAGATTTCTTGGACTCAAGTCGAAACCGGTTCGGCTATTACCTGGAAATATCCCAGCGTTGTCCTGCAAGGCGATAATTCGACGGGAGAATTTTACTCCGTTGCGCTCACAAATAATTACCAGCAAGCAGACACTGGAACCAAAATGACGCACATCGGAAAGAACACGCGCAGCACGATTGTTTCGAAGGGCATTTCCGCAGGGCATGGGCAAAACAGTTATCGAGGCCTGGTGAAGATCTTGAAAGGCGCGAGCAACGCGAGAAACTTTTCGCAATGTGATTCGCTTCTTTTGGGCAATAAATGCGGAGCGCACACTTTTCCTTACATCGAGGTGAAAAATACCACCGCGCAAGTCGAGCACGAGGCGACGACCTCAAAAATTGGCGAGGATCAAATCTTTTATTGCAACCAGCGCGGCCTTTCAACTCAGGACGCAGTGAACATGATCGTGAACGGCTATTGCAAAGAGGTGTTCAAACAATTGCCGATGGAGTTCGCGGTCGAGGCGCAAAAATTATTGGGAGTGAGCCTCGAAGGCAGCGTCGGCTAAGATTTTGGTCTCCGTAATCCGAGTTGCGAGGCCCCGTGCAGAGGGCCGAGCGCTGATGAGTTTTTTAAACAACCAACAAGAATTGAAATAATAATTATGCTGGAAATCAGAAATCTCCACGCGGGAGTGGAGGGGAAAAAAATTTTGAAAGGGATTGAATTGGTGATTCGACCCGGCGAGGTTCATGCGGTCATGGGCCCTAATGGCAGCGGCAAAAGCACTTTAGCGCAAGTGTTAGCGGGCCGTGAAGGTTACGAGATCACAGCAGGTGAAGTAATCTATAAGGGGAAGAATCTCCTGGAGATGGACCCGGAGGTACGCGCTCGCGAAGGAGTCTTCCTCGCATTCCAATACCCGGTCGAAATTCCGGGAGTGAACAGCACTTACTTTTTAAAGGCGGCGCTCAATGAGGTCCGAAAGCATCAAGGTCTGCCCTCACTCGATGCCATTGAGTTCCTGGCTGTGGTTAAACAAAAAATGCAGCTCTTGGAATTGAACCAAGACTTGTTGAGGCGGTCGGTCAATGAAGGCTTTTCGGGCGGCGAAAAGAAGCGCAATGAAATATTTCAGATGGCCGTGTTGGAGCCTAAACTGGCGATTCTGGATGAAACAGATTCCGGGTTGGACATTGATGCGCTGAGAATCGTTGCTTCTGGAGTCAATAAATTGAAACGAGCTGATACCGCCCAACTCCTTATTACACATTACCAGCGTTTGCTAAACTATATCGTGCCTGATTATGTTCATGTCCTGTTCGACGGTCGGATCGTGCGCTCCGGGGACAGGAAGCTGGCACTGGAACTGGAAGAGAAGGGCTACGACTGGCTGATTAAAGAGGAAGCCCAACCAGCATAAGCAGCACATGCACTCGAACATTGATTTCATGATTCAAGCACCACAGGCTCGCCAAGCGACGGAGGCAAATCCTTATCTGGAGAGTTTCGAGCGCTTCGAGAAAGACGCAGAGGCCCGCACTCCATCGTGGGTTTTTCCTATCCGCAAAGCAGGTATTGCCCGCTTTGCCGAGCTTGGTTTTCCGACGCTTCAAAACGAGGATTGGCGTTTTACCAACGTGGCGCCGGTGAGGAAGCTCCCGTTCAGACCGGTGTTTGAATATTCGCGCGATGGCGTCACTCAGCAAAGCCTCAACGCATTCGCTTTTGCGGGGTTAAAAGCGCATCGCCTAGTCTTCATCAATGGGCATTATTCCGAGGAGCTGTCCTCGACTTTTCCGGAGCGAACCGGCGTCCGGATCACCAGTCTTGCCCGGGCGTTGAGCACGGATTCAGCATTAATCGAAAGGCACTTGGCAAATTATGCCTCCGATGAGAAGAATGCCTTTGCTGCGCTTAACACAGCGTTCTTCCACGACGGCGCGTTCCTCTTCGTTCCGATCGACACGACGGTCGAACAGCCGATCCATTTACTGTTTGTTTCGACTGGCACCGAAGCTGGCGTCACGTCGCATCCGCGCAACCTTATCATCGCGGACAAAGGAAGTCGGCTAACGGTCCTTGAAACCTATGCGAGCCTCTCCCAGGGTCCATATTTTACAAATGCCGTAACGGAACTAGTCGTGGGAGACGGCGCGGTGGTGGAACACTGTAAATTTCAAGATGAGAGTAAAGATGCCTTCCACATCGCAACAATCCATGCGCATCTGGGTTGCCGTAGCAACTTTACGGCTCACTCCATGGCGATGGGCGCGCGTCTTTCCCGAAATGATATCAGAATTGCTCTGAAGGGGGAAGGCGCCGAGTGTGTTCTGAATGGCCTCTATGTGACCAAGGGAGATCAGCTCGCGGATCACCACATGGTTGTCGAACATGCCAAAGCGCATTGCAACAGCCATGAATATTTCAATGGCATTTTAGACGGTCGCTCCCGAGGCGTATTTCATGGACGCATTTTGGTTCGGCCAGAAGCTCAGAAGACGGATGCCAAGCAGACGAACAAGAATCTCCTCCTCACGGATGGCGCCAGCATCGACACGAAGCCGCAATTGGAGATCTATGCGGATGACGTCAAATGCACTCACGGTGCCACCATCGGACAGCTTAACGAGGAGTCGATTTTTTATCTTAGAGCGCGCGGCATTGGCCTCGACACGGCGCGCACGATATTAATTCACGCTTTTGCTGGCGAAATTATTGAACGCATTAAGTGCAAGGCTGCCCGAGAAGAACTCGACAATCTAATCTGGGATCGCCTCGAGCAGAACCCGCAGATAGCCCAGAAACATTGATCTTCCATGAACGCGATATGCTTGCTGACTTTCCGCTCTTCCCTGCGGCCAGGGAAACGGCGGTGCCGCACGCTACATCTTTTGGCATCGATAAATCGAAGCAGGAGTCCAAGTCTTTCACCGATCGGAAGGGGTCACGTTTATGTTCGATGATCTAAACGATCTTTATCAGCAAGTCATTCTTGACCACAGCAAGAGCCCTCGCAATTTCCAGAAAATGGAAAAAGCAAATAGGGTCGCTGAAGGCAAAAACCCATTGTGTGGCGACCAAGTCACATTGTACCTGTTGATGGAGGACGAGATTGTAAAAGATATTAGCTTTCAAGGCTCGGGCTGCGCCATTTCTAAAGCCTCAGCTTCTCTGTTAACCGAGAGTTTGAAAGGCAAGACCAGGGACCAAGTCAAAAGACTTTTCGAGGAGGTTCGTGCGATGATCACCACAGGCAAAATTACCGGCGATGAGCTCGGGAAGCTAGCGGTCTTTGCTGGGGTGCATAAATTTCCGGCGCGTGTCAAATGCGCTATCCTGCCTTGGCACGCGGTGGTTGCCGCCATGGAAGGCAAACCGGAGCCGGTTTCGACAGAATAAGGTGGATCTGACGCTCGAAGCCATTTCGCTCAACTGAACTATGCAAACAGACGAACCGATCACTTTGACTCGCGATTGTGAGGCGGTCGTGATTCCTGCGGGGACCAAGGTCACGATTGAGCAAGGGCAACAAGCGCACATCACCCAATCGTTGGGCGGAAGTTTTACGGTGATTGTTAACGGGAATATGTTCCGCATCGACGGGAAGGACGCCGATGCGATCGGGATGGAAAAGACGGCTGCTCCAGTTGTCGCGGCGGCGGGACAACCCGTCAGCCCTGAGCAGTTGGAGAAGGAAGTCTGGAATAACATGCGAACGTGTTACGACCCGGAAATTCCAGTCAACGTTGTTGACCTGGGCTTGATCTACGATTGCCGCATTTCACCATTGCCCGACCGAAGTGGAAATCAAGTGGAAGTGAAAATGACTTTGACGGCGCCTGGTTGCGGCATGGGCGAATACCTCAAGCAAGATGTTCAAAACAAATTGCTCTGTATTGAAGGGATCGACGAGGTGAACGTTGAGCTGGTGTGGGAACCCCAGTGGAACCAGGGGATGATGTCGGACGCAGCCAAGCTCCAGCTCGGGCTCTATTGAGGCAAACGTAATCATGACCTGTCGGCCAACATCGCAACTGCTTCGTCCTCGCGACAGACATCCGCTGAATCTGTGGTAATGTAATTTTGCCCCGCGCTCATTATGAACACAGATGGCTCTATTGCTGAACGCCCGAAGAACACGATCGATTGGCAAGCGTTGCGCCATGACTTTCCCATTCTCCATCAAGAGGTGAACGGTCATCCGTTGGTCTATCTGGATAATGCCGCTACCTCTCAAAAACCGCGACGGGTCATCGACGCTTTGTGCCATTACTACGAAAACGATAATGCCAATGTGCATCGCGGCGTTCATGAGTTGAGCAATCGGGCGAGCGCCGCTTACGAAGGCGCCCGCAATCGCGCCGCGCAATTTGTTAATGCCAGAAGCGCCGATGAAATCGTCTTCACTCGCGGAACTACTGAAGCGATCAATCTCGTTGCGCAAGCCTGGGGCACTCAGCACATCAAAGCGGGTGACAAAATTCTCCTCACCGAGATGGAGCACCACAGCAATATTGTTCCTTGGCAGCTCCTCGCTGCGCGAGTCGGTGCAGAGCTGGTTTACCTGCCCGTCATCTGTGACCAAGGGCAGCTTGATTTAAGCCGTCTGGACGAATGGCTAACCAGTGACGTGAAGCTGTTCGCGATGACGCACATTTCCAACACTCTCGGAACGGTGAACCCTGTCGCCGAACTTTGCGCAAGAGCACGCAAGGTCGGCGCTGTCACGCTCGTTGATGGAGCGCAGAGTGCTGGGCATTGCCTCATCGACGTTCAGGAAATTGGCTGTGATTTTCTGGCCTTCTCCGGCCATAAGATGTGCGGTCCCACCGGGATCGGGGTTCTTTATGGCCGTCTCGAAAGACTCGAAGCCACTCCTCCATACCAAGGCGGTGGAGACATGATTTCGACGGTGGAGTTTCAGAGCAGCACGTGGAACAAGGTGCCGCACAAATTTGAAGCGGGCACGCCACACATCAGTGGAGCCATCGGCCTGCATGCGGCGATGGATTATCTCGATGCGATTGGCCGTGAGAATATCGCGCAGCACGATCATGAACTGGCCGCTTATGCTTATGGCGAACTCGCTCAATTGAAGGGTATCCGGCTCTTCGGACCTCACATTGGGCGGGCGGGGGTAGTCAGCTTTCTGGCTGCTGATGTGCATGCGCACGATCTGGTGACGGTGGCGGATCAACGCGGAGTGGCGCTGCGCGGGGGCCATCATTGCAACCAGCCCTTGATGAAAAAACTCGGAGTTGAATCCACCGCTCGAGCCAGTTTTTACTTTTACAATACGCGTTCAGAAGTCGATCGTTTGGTTGAAGTTTTGAAAGAAATCCAAAAGTTTTTCGGCGGCAATTCTTGAGAACTATGTCAACAATCAGCGTTTCCATCAGTCCCCAAAGCACGATGCGAGAAGTGCTCGATATCTTTCCGGGAGCGCAGCGGGCGCTCTTCCGCCGCTATCACGTCGGTGGTTGCAGCAGTTGCGGTTTTCAGCCCACCGAAACCTTGGAACAGGTCTGCCGCCGGAGCAATAACCTCAATGTGGACGAAGTGCTCCAGCATATCGAAGCAAGTCACGAACAGGATACGAAGATTTTCATCACCGCCGCCGATCTATCCCGCCTGCTCGCTCAAGATGGTTCGATCAAGCTGCTGGACGTTCGATCGCGAGAAGAATACGACGCCGTGCGTATTGAAGGCTCTCTTTTGATGTCTCAACCTACGATGCAGGAAATCATGGGACATTGGCCACGCACCCGGGTTTTTGTGATTGTTGACCATCAAGGAAAAGCTGGGCTTGATGCAGCCGCTTACTTTCTCGGGCACGGTTTTGAAAACGTTCGCTGCTTGCGCGGTGGAATCGATGGTTGGTCGCAAGAAATTGATCCAGCTCTCCCTCGGTATCGCGTGGAGCAAACAGCCCAATCACCATCATGATCGAAGACAATCTTCAACAACGGATCGCCGAAGCCATCCGCAATCCAAAAAATATGGGCGAGTTAGAGGCGGCCGACGCTGTGGGGACCGTCGGCAACTCGCAATGTGGCGAGATGCTGCGCATGTGGATTAAGTTCAAGGAGGAGAACGGTAGGAAGGTGATCGACCGCGCCACATTCCAGTCCTTCGGTTGTGAAACCGCCATTGCTGTCGCCAGTCTCGCGACTGAAATGATTCGGGGCAAGACCGCCGCAGAAGCGTTGTCGTTATCCGGAGAAGCGCTCTCCGGAGATCTGGGGCCGCTCCCCCCCATGAAGATTCACTGCTCTCAGCTTGTTGAAGGTGCCTTGCGGTCGGCTCTTGAGCCAAGCTGCGCGCCTGCGCCGTCGGCGGCTACATTGGATTCTTCTGCCCGCTCCACCAACTCGAATCTGTTGGACAATTTTACGAAGCCAGCGCAACAGCCCGGTGGGATTCGCGTCGTGCTCTTAGATCCAAAACAGAGCAAGTAGCCGACTCTGGGTCCTTGCAGCCAGCCAGTCCGTGGGCCTCTTGAACAGGCTGGCGGTGCCGAAGCGTGTCCGTGCGGATGCTTGACCATCGAAGTCTCCCGGCCTAATAGGGATTTCCTTTTTGGCCACAAAGAAGAAGCCCGCCGCCGGCCCCTAACTTTTCGGAGCCAATTGTTTGGCCAGATTTATCGCAGCGCGCATGCTCGATGGGTTGGCTTTTCCCTGGCCCGCGATGTCGTAAGCAGTCCCATGATCAGGCGAGGTCCGGACGAAAGGCAAACCAAGCGTCCAATTCACTCCGCTCTCAAAACCGATCATCTTCAAAGGAACGAGCCCTTGATCGTGATACATAGCGACCACCGCATCATAGTCTCCGCGATAAGCTTGGTAAAACAGAGTGTCAGCCGGGATCGGGCCAGAGACCTCGATCCCTCTTTGTTGGACAGCGCGGACAGCGGGAGCGATGACGGTGAGCTCTTCGGTCCCGATCTTGCCACCTTCGCCAGCATGGGGATTTAAACCACAAACGCCGACACGAGCGCGCGCCAAACCTAGGTCGCGGCACGATTCGGATGCCAATTCAATCACCGACTCGATCTTAGCCTGAGTCAGACGATCCGAGACAAACTTAAGGGGAATATGTGTGGTGACCAATGCCACCCGCAGCCAGCGTCCTAAGCCGTCTTGGCCGAGCAACATCATCGCCGTTCGTTCGGTGGCGGCTAATTGGGAGAGAAATTCCGTCTGCCCCACAAACGGCTGGCCAACGCGCAGAATAGCCTCCTTATTGACTGGTGCAGTGATTAACGCATCGAGTTCTCGCCGCAAGCAGCGTTCACCTCCATCCCTCAAATAGGCGATCGCAGCGCGAGCTGCGAAAGGCGAGCCCGGCGCCAAATCTGCCGCTAACGGCTCCGGGAGCGGGTCGTGAAGAAAAAAACGGCCCGGGCTGGCGGTGTCGTTGAATGGGTGGAGGGGAAGGTTGAGCCCGAGGCGTTTGTTCAATCTGCGGGTGGAACGTTCGTCCCCAATTAGGAGGTAGCGGGAGTCCTCGCTTTCCGGCTCTTCGGCAAGCGCCTTGAGAGTGACCTCAGGCCCAATCCCTGTCATGTCGCCAAGCGAAATACCGATCCAACCGGTCATAAGAAAGTCCAAATGAAGAACAGCGAATTCCAGGTTGCGACAGCTAGTGCATAAGCTCGCGCACGAGTCCTTGGCGGAGGCTTCTCAAAAATAGAGGACGAATGATTTGGTCTTGAGGCGCTCAATCCATTTCTGTCTGAGGCGCTTGGTTTCGGCTGTCTTGAGAGTGGATTCGATTTCTTCCCGTACTTCCGATAGCGGCTTGACGTGGGCAGGACGAGTCTCTTCAACCTGCATGAGATAATACCCGTCCGAGGCTTCAATCACTCCGCTCCGTTGCCCAGGCTTCAGAACAAACGCCTTTTCCGCCAGGTCCGAGCGGAGGACGGATCGCTCCACCCAACCCCAATCCCCGCCCTCTGCACTTTGAGTTCCTTGGGAATAGATCTTCGCCATTTCAGCGAATGGCGCTCCTTCTTCGATCTTGGCCAAGATCTCCTGAGTCGTTTTTTTAGCTGAGAAGGCGATGTCGCTCGGCCTGTTCGTCATCACGATCATGCGCAACTTGACTTGATCCTGAATGTTGAATTTGTCGCGGTTCTGGCCGTAATAGGTTTCCATTTTGAAAGGAGAGATCACTGGGTCGCGGGGAACATTCTGCAACATCATCGCCTCGATAATGACGCGATCTCGAATCTTGGCGCGATAACGTTCAAAGGTCAGGCCTTGTGCTTGAAGTGTTTTTGTCAGGGTGAGGCGGCTTCCGTAAGTGCGAATGTCCTTGTTGATCTTGTCCTCGATCCAGCTATCAGGAAGGCGAAAACCGCCGGTCTTGAACTCGTGAAGAATGAGCTGTTCCTCTACCAACTGATCGACGTGCTGCTTTTGGAGTTCGTTAAGCTTTTGCTCTAGCACTTTGGGTTGCGCGCTGTATTGCCTTTCCAGAAACTCGATATCGGGGGCGATACGGTTTTGGATATCCTTGTAGGTGATGACGGCATCGTTGACTCTCACCAATACGCCATTTCGAACAATCGGCTCTCCCTGTGTTAACTGGGAGAGACAAACCAAAACCATCGCGAAGATCAGGACAGATTTCATTTTGAATCGCTCGCACTCTACGAAACACATTTCGCTGGGTCAAGTATCGGGCTTTAAATCCGCCATTGACGCTATCGTCGACTCTGCTAACGTTCGGCCGATGAATTTTAGCTGTCAGCCTTTGAGCACGGTGTGTCGATTGGGCTATTACTTTAGTCCAACAGTCCTGCGCGTCGGGCTGCCGTGACCGAACCTTAAACCCGTGCCGCAGGTCATCGCCTGCGGCTTTTTTGTTGAGCCACAGCGCGAGACCACTCTGAGATTATGATTGTTGTCCTCAAACCTAACATTACGAAAAAAGACGAAGTGGCTGTGCTCAAAGAAATCCGAAAACTGGGTTACAAACCGCACATCATGCGGGGCGTCGAGCGCACTGTCATCGGAGCGATTGGCGACGAACGGACCCACCAAAGCCTGGAAACGCTGGCCGTTTGGCCTCAGGTGGAGCGAGTGATGCCCGTCCAGAAGCGTTATAAACTCGTCAGTCGCGAGGCGCATAAGGCGAATTCTTCCATCAATGTCCGCGGCACCATCATCGGTGGAAAGAAATTTCAAGTGATGGCCGGACCGTGCTCGGTGGAAGATGAAAAGCAATTGCTCACCACGGCTCATGCCGTCAAGAAAGCGGGCGCTACCATTCTACGTGGCGGCGCGTTCAAACCCCGCACGTCTCCGTATGAATTTCAAGGATTGGGCGAGAAAGGCCTGAAGCTTCTGGCGAAAGCGCGTAGGGAAACGGGCTTGGGGATTATCACGGAGCTTCTTTCACAAGATCATTGCGAATTAGTCGCCGAATACGCGGATATTTTGCAAATCGGAGCGCGCAACGCGCAAAACTTTCAACTGCTCATCGCTGCTGCCAAGACGGGCAAACCTGTTCTACTCAAGCGCGGTCTTTGCATGAAAGTCGAGGAATGGCTTCTCGCCGGCGAATACGTGCTGGCCAATGAAAACCCCAATCTCCTGTTCTGCGAGCGCGGCATTCGCACCTTTGAAACCTACACGCGAAACACCCTCGACCTCTCCATGATTCCTATCATCAAGCAGGAATCTCATTGCCCCATCGTGATTGATCCGAGCCAGGGTGCCGGCCGGTCAGATCTCGTTTTATCCATGTGCAAAGGAGCGGTGGCGATGGGAGCAGACGCGTTGCTGATCGAAGTCCATCCCAACCCCGCCGAAGCCTTGAGTGACGGCGCGCAGCAGATCACTTTGGAAGGCTTCGCTCGATTGATGGAAGAACTGAAGCCGTTTATCGCGGCGGCGGGCAAGGAATAGACCCTCATTTAAGATCTCTGGTTGAGCCTCTCAGACTGCTCTTATGCGCGCTATTGAACGCACGGTTCACGTGAGCTTCCGCCATCAGGTGCATTTCACCGAGAGCGTCTTCAATCCGGCTAACTCCCTGCTGCGCGATGTATTGGTCAACAAGGAAAGCCGCGCATCTCACAAGGCACTCCTGGTCCTGGACGAAGCGCTGGCCAAAGCTCAGCCCGAGTTGGCCCATCAAATCGAAAGCTATTTTGCAGCTTACCCGGACTGCTTGAAACTGGTCTGCCCGCCCATGATCATCGAGGGCGGCGAACGAACTAAGAACTCCTACTTCCACGTATCTGAAATACAATCGCAGGTGGATCGCTATCATATTGATCGTCATTCCTATATTATTGCGGTCGGAGGCGGAGCGCTCTTGGACATGGTGGGATTGGCCGCTGCCACGGCTCATCGAGGCTTACGGCATGTGCGCGTTCCCACGACCACCTTAAGCCAGGACGACTCAGGTGTCGGGGTGAAAAATGGCATTAATGCTTTTGGCAAAAAGAACTTCATAGGCACCTTTGCCCCACCATTCGCGGTCATCAATGACTTCCACTTGCTCGCCTCTCTCTCCCCGCGCGACAGGCGTGCTGGCTACGTGGAAGCAATCAAAGTCGCCCTCATCCGCGACGCTGCTTTTTTTTCTGCGATTGAACATGACGCGGACAATCTATGCCGCTTCGAGCCAGTGGCCGCGCAGCGATTGATTTATCGCTGTGCTGAATTGCACGTCAATCACATCGCCACTTCCGGTGATCCTTTCGAGTTCGGTTCGGCCCGTCCGCTCGACTTCGGCCATTGGGTCGCGCACAAGTTGGAGCAATTGTCGGAATACAAAATTCGCCACGGTGAAGCTGTCGCGATCGGCATCGCAGTCGATGTCGCCTATTCGAGGCTGATGGAATTCATCGGAGAGGCCACAGCCGAACGCATTTTCTGCCTGCTGGAGAAGCTTGGTTTCGAGCTGTTCGCCAATGAATTGCTCCACGTCGATTCGAGCGACGTCTTGCTGGTGCTGAAAGGTCTCGAGGAATTCCGAGAACATCTGGGCGGAGAGTTGACCATCACGTTGCTCAGAGAAATCGGACAAGGCTTTGAAGTTCACGAAATGAATTTGCCAAAAGTGATCGAAGCGATTCAGGAATTACACAAACGGCATAGCGACCGCCTGGAAAAGGTGGGGTGATATTCCGGGCGCTGCGTGCTGACCGCCGACTCGCCATGCCTCGCCCACTTTGATCTAGTCCTGATCGGACCTCGTATTGGCGAGAACGCAACTGTGGGAACGATTTGGAGCGGCGCTAAGATATCAAAACGATCAGGAGTGTGATTGAGCGCCATCCGCGCTCGGCCGAATTGGAACGCGCCACAGTGTCCGGAGTCAAAGAGCTCAAGAATGAAACGAACAGTCGTCATCAATGTCGTCGGCCTTACCGATTCACTTATTGGTCCTTCGCTTCCGCAGATCAGTGAGTTCGCCAGAAGAGGAGCGAAAGCCACCGTCGTGCCAGCGTTCCCAGCGGTGACCTGCACGGCCCAATCCAACTACGTCACAGGCATGCCACCGGCCCATCATGGAATTGTCGGGAATGGCTGGTATGATCGCGAATTGGCAGAAGTCCAGTTTTGGAAGCAGTCCAATCACCTCGTCCAAGGACGCAAGATTTGGGATGACCTCCGCTCGCTCGATCCGCGCTTCACCTGCGCGAAGCTTTTTTGGTGGTATAACATGTATGCGTCGGCGGATTACTCGATCACTCCGCGGCCGATGTATCCCGCCGATGGCCGTAAGGTTTTCGATATCTACACCGCGCCCTCTTCCATTCGCGCGGAAATAAAGAAAGACTTGGGCGAATTCCCATTCCCAGCATTTTGGGGCCCCGCTGCGGGGATCAACTCGCCGAAGGGTCCTGCTGATGCCGTCTCGCGTTGGATTGCCGAATCCGCCAAGTGGACTGAAACGAAATACCAGCCGACGTTGTCGTTGGTTTATCTGCCGCACCTTGATTACAACCTGCAGCGCCTAGGGCCAGCAGATCCAGCGATCACGCAAGACCTGAAACAAATCGATGCCATCGTGGGCGACCTCATCGCTTTCTTCCAAAAACGTTCGGTTCAAGTCCTCCTTGTGTCCGAGTATGGCATCACCGATGTGGAAACGCCGCTTCATCTAAACCGGCTTTTCCGGGAAAAGGGCTGGGTCGCCATTAAAGACGAATTGGGTCTGGAATTGCTCGACTGCGGCGCGAGCAAAGTCTTCGCGGTGGCCGACCATCAAGTCGCTCACATTTATCTTAATGATCGCAGCTTGGAAAAAAAAGTTCGACAACTGCTCGAACAACCTGGCATCGATCAAGTGCTCGGTCAGGCAGAACAAAAGGCTCTCTCCATCAATCATGCGCATTCGGGTGATCTGATTGCCGTGGCGTCTCCGAAAGCTTGGTTTACTTACTACTACTGGTTTGAGGATCGAGTAGCACCGGATTTTGCGCGGTGCGTCGATATCCATCGCAAGCCCGGCTACGATCCTGTCGAGCTGTTCCTCGATCCCGCCCAGCGATTCATCAAGCTAAAAATCGGCTGGCGGTTGCTGCAAAAGAAACTTGGATTTCGGATGCTAATGGACGTGATCCCGCTCGATGCAACGTTGGTGAAAGGCTCACACGGAAGACGTCCCGCTGCTGCTGGCGATCACCCTGTGCTGATCACCGATCGACCTTCTCTTCTTTCCGGCAAGCCATTGGATTCAACCGAAGTTTTTGGAGTCATTCGTCGTGCGGTGGTTGATTAACCTGCCAGATCCTCCGTCAGCCGGCCATTGATGGACACCGCTCAATGGCCATCCTTCCTCGGCGATTGAGGTCTGCGCGTTTCAAGGCTGATCGCGCGGCCAAGTCTGACGGGAAGCTAACATGACAGCACTTCCGAATCGCCAAAGATTCCTTGGAAGCCGAACAAGAACGGCTAAGATCAACACGTCACCTCTTATGGAAAACAAGAACCTTCCGCACCAGAACAAAGCCACCCGCGAGACGAATTGGGCATTCACCCTGATCGAACTCCTCGTCGTGGTTGCAATCATCGCCATTCTGGCCAGCTTGTTACTGCCTGCGTTGAGCAAGGCAAGGGAGTCTGGCCGAACCGCCGTTTGCGTGAGCAACCTCCGCCAGATCGGTATCGCATCGGCCACCTACTCGCTGGACTTCGCCGGGCATCTTCCTTCCTTTCGGAATTGGCTCTACACCAAAGCGGGTGATCTGACCTCGGGCCGCCTGTTTCCGTATCTAAGCTCGAAGCCGGTCTATTTGTGTCCCACCGACAAAATCGAGCTCGCTTCCAAGCGCCGTCCGCAAGCACCTCCTCCGAGCGGCTTCGGATCGTCGGTCGGCCGACGCGACTACAGCTATGCGATGAACTGCGGCATCTGCCATGCAACGGATCTCTCCAGCTTTCTTGAGCCGACACGAACGCTTGTTTACATGGAAGCGAACCTCGCAACCAACGATTATTCGGGCCAGGTTGGCCCGACAATCCAGGTTCGTTCCATGGCCCTTCGACACGGCAATCGCGGACATGCCATCCTCGCGGATAATCATATCGTAAAGATGGATAAGAAAGAGTACGAGCGAAATGCCCAACTGAAACGCTTTTGGTTTCCCACGGACGACACGCGAGGCCCAGGCGGCATGCAGATGGGGAACAGTCTCAAGTAGGCCATGCACGCAAGACGAGCAGATGATTTCGCTGTGCCGGCCGAGGCGTAGTCAGCGTTGCTTCGCCTTTCGCCACTTTCCTCCGACGAGTGCGCATCCGCGGATTGCGGAAGCTCGAACATCTGGACATCAACCATTCCCGGTTCAACTGCCGGACCGATTGACAGGGATTAAGGAGTCAAGAGGTGATGGGACCGTGTACGGATAAAACTGACATCTTGGGGATCGCTTGGCACTGGATGAGGATTGGAAGCGAGCGACGAGGTGGTCGCCCGCTGCGGTGGCTTTCTCCACCGACGCGACGCCGAGTGGCCATCCGCAAACGAGAGAACTCCGGAGTTCTTGTTATGCAGAGCGCCTGGGGCGGTGAAGTACGCCTGCGAATTTGCAACGGGAATTTCAAAGGGAGTATAGCAAATGCTCAGCGGCTCCACGTCGATGAACACGAACAATTCCGCCGGCTTGCGAAAATCCGAATTGCGTTTGTAAAACGTCACCGGCGCGACGGGGGCAAACTGCTCTGCTCCACCGTTCAAATAATCATTCATCGAATAGCTGCGCAGCTTGTTAACGCGCCGCCCGCCCACGGTGTAAACAGTCCGCTCGGCGGGACAAAGATAAACCGCGACGCTCTTCAGGTAAGTCGAGAATGCGGCTTTCTTGACATCTGTGAACGCCTCTGGCGTGACAAAGCCTGGGGTGGATCCATGGACGGTGCTCTCGACCCAGTTCAGTCCGGTTCCCGATGCTGGGTTTCCGCGCACGTTCGAAGGCAGGCTGCCATTGAAGTCATCCTGGTACATGGTCCAGGTCAGCGCCAATTGTTTGTGATTGCTCAGGCATTGAGCCCGCAACGCCTGGCCTTTGGCTTTCGCCAATCCAGGCAAGAGCAAGGATGCCAGGATAGCGATGATCGCGATCACGACCAGCAGCTCAATCAACGTAAAGCCGCGACGGTTGTTTGGGTTCATAGCATCTTCAAGGCTGGCTGTTTCGTCGCAATTAGTCCAGCAGATCAACCGACAAATTCTCACCATAAAAAGTATGCAATCCCGGTTTGAGTCGGCTCCGGCGTGAAACCGGCTCAACCAGGGGATCCAAGGGAGTCACAAACCGGCCGTACGTCCAACTGAGAATCGCTGACACCGCGACAACTTGCTGCTGCGCCCGGCTTGTCTAATACTGTTCCGATGAACGGCAGTCCAATCAAAGGTCGTGGTGCCTCTTCCAATCCGGCAAACCGGTTTGAGGAAATCCATTTGGAGCGCAGCCCGGATTGGGACTCGGCCGACGATCTGGCCCCTTCGACTCTGCTTCTCCGCGATGAAACCCAGACCATTCTCAATTACAACGACAGTCCGGATGTCGGTTTTGAAGTCAGCCTTAACCCGTACCGCGGCTGCGAGCATGGCTGTGTCTATTGCTATGCGCGGCCCACCCATGAATACCTGGGCTTTTCAGCGGGCTTGGATTTCGAAACCAGGATCATGGTCAAAGACAATGCTCCTCAACTGTTACGCACGGAGTTGTCATCGCCAAAATGGAAGCCGCAGGTTATCGCCATGAGCGGTGTCACCGATTGCTACCAACCAGCGGAGCGCAAAATGAAATTGACGCGCCGGTGCCTGGAAGTGCTCGCTCAATTTCGCAACCCGGTTTGTATCGTAACCAAGAATCATCTTGTCACGCGTGACATTGATCTTCTCCGTGAGCTGGCGCGATACAAGGCTGCCGCTGTCTATCTCTCAGTCACCACGCTGGACAGCACGCTGACCCCGAAGATCGAGCCGCGCGCTTCACTTCCGAATCACCGGTTGGCCGCCATCCAAGCTCTTCACGAGGGTGGCGTGCCGGTCGGAGTTCTGATCGCGCCGGTGATCCCGGGACTCACCGATCATGAGATACCTTCGATCCTTGCGGCGGCGGTCAAGGCCGGAGCGGAGTGCGCCGGATTTGTTCCGCTGAGATTGCCGCATGGTTTGGGATCGATGTTTGAGAACTGGTTGGTTCAGCATTTCCCGGCAAGAAAAGACAAGATCCTAAACCGAATCAAATCGATTCGCGGCGGAAAAATTAACGATTCTAACTTCGGGTCCAGAATGCGGGGTGAAGGAATTCTTGCGCAGCAGATGGAGCAGTTGTTCGAAGTGGCGTGTCGGAAGGCGGGCATTCTCGGACGTGGCTTCAACTTATCTGTGAACGCCTTCCGGCCACCAGGCGGACTCCAACTTTCCCTGTTTGATCAGGCACCTCACTCGCCCGGTTGAGGGAGGCATTGCTGAATTCGTCGCGGCGACGACGACGCGTGACTGAGAACGTGCCGCGCGGAACACCGGGTTGCCTTATTGACGGATTCATTTGCCGAGCCGAAAACCCTTTCGCCGGAGCAAGTCAAGGAAGTCTTGCGCTTGAGGAACTTTTAACCAGAGCAGAATCGCTCCGTAAACCAGGCTCGCCACTCCAAGCGGGATAAAAACAGCTCCCAACTTCTGGATGAATCCGCTGTGTCCGATCGATCTTTCCCAGGCGCCGCTGAGGAGCCAAGCCACCTCGCCAGCAACGATTGCGCCGCCCGCCATGCTAAGAATATTCTGCCGCAACGCTGACAGACCGAGATGCTTGAGCTTCCGGCGCAGCGCATGAAAAAGCAGCCAGACGTTGGAAGCAGCGCTCAGAGTGTTCGCGATGCCAAGCCCGCCTTCCGCAAATGAGCCGATGAGCCAAAAGCTCAGGATGACGTTGATGCCCAGGCAAACGATGCTGATCTTCATCGGTGTCTTTGTGTCTCCAAGCGCGTAAAAGGCCCTGGCCAAAATGTTCACCATCGAGAAGGCGACCAGCCCGGGTGCCAGACAGGCCAAAGCAAAACTGGAGCGCCGGGTATCGGCGGCGTCAAACTCTCCGCGCTCGAAAAGCAGCCGGACAATGGGCTCCGACAACACCGTCAACAGAACCGAGGCAGCGAGATTCCCCAGCGCAAGATATCCAAGAGCTTGGCCGAGGGTCGCGCGGAATTCTGGATATTTTTTCCCTGCGGCGAGCCCTGAAAGGGTGGGCAATAGAAAAGTCGCCAGCGAAATACCGAAGACGCCTTGGGGCAATTCCATCAAGCGCACCGCATACCCAAACGACGCGACGATCTGGGGATTAACCGTCCAGGCGATTCCCTGAGTCAGGAGGACATTGAATTGAAACGCAGCCACCCCCATCATTCCAGGAACCATTTTCCGCACGACAAGCTGCACCGTCTCATCATGCCACGGTGAAACCCATTGATATCTGAAACCTTCCCGTCGCATGGTCGGCAACAGATAAATTGCTTGCCCTACTCCCGCCACTAGAACGCCAATGGCCAAGCCAAATACCTGGAGTTCGAGTTCTTTTCCAAACCGGGGAGCCAGCCACAAAACCGTTGCGATCAGGATGAGGTTGAGCACAGTTGTGCCCATCGCCGGAACAAAGAAATGGCCACGGGCATTGAGCATCCCCATAAAAATCGCGGCCAGACAGACCAGCAGCATGTAGGGAAACATCACGCGCAACAGTTGCAACATGAGCCGGGTTTCACCACTCAGCCAGCCCAGCTCCACCACGCCTGGATTGAGGGTTCCCAAAACGATCCCGCTCGATCGAAGAGAATCCGCGCTGGCCACTATTGCCGGAGCCTCGAACGCCAGGATGATTGATATCCCAAGCATCACGATCCCAATGATCACTGCCGCGGCAATCATCAGACCAGAAATGACCGCGTTGGCGGAACGCCACATTTCGACCTCGCCAGCATTCACCTCCTTTTCTTTGAAGATGGGAATAAACGCCGCGGTCAATGCTCCCTCACCGAGCAAGCGGCGAAAAAGATTCGGAATCATGAAGGCCATGGTGAAAGCGGCGGCCACCGGACCAGCTCCCATGAAATGCGCATAAAGAATTTCGCGAACCATGCCCAGCACTCGACTGGCCAGGGTGGCTATTCCCATCGCGCCCGATGATTTTAACATTTGGGACATGAGTTACAAACCGAGCCGTGAGTAAAGGAGGAATCCCACGGATTTGCCATCTTCAAAGTTGAATAAAAACCGCAACTGGGGCGTTTGCGCAGCCGAGAATTCTCAGCCTATCTGGTCTTCCATCCCGGGAGCGAAAACAAAGTTAAATGGGAAAGAACCGCACTGCTAGAAAACCCCTTTTTCCGAGATGTCAGACACTCTTAGCGCAAGCTGGAAGCGTCACTGCACCTCGGTGGGGGAACCGTTTTTTGGGTTCCTCGCTGTTTTCAGTGGAATAGTTCCACAGGGGATGAAGACCATTTTTCCATCTCACCGGGATGACCCGAGTTTAGACCTATTGGCCGCCTCGGCTCCCGGAGGGAGATTCGAGACTAGCCCAGCAGTTCACTGCTGGGTTCGAATGAACCATCGCACAAGTCCCGCAGGGACGGCCGACTCCCCGAATGGCCGACGTCAGCTCCTATTCTCACTGTCTGTTCAGGACCAAGGATCGCCCGAGAATGGCTCAACCGTCCCTTCGGGACTTTGGGTATTGGCGACGCAATCCCACCCTTGAAAGGGTGGGCTAGTCTCAAATCTCTCCTCCGGGAGATGTCAGTCGGAAATAGCTCATCGGATACAACAGCACACGGCCGGAAAATGTCCAAACCCTACAAACTCGACACTCCCCTCGGAAGTGAGTTCTCCTGCCCGAACATGGAAATGATTCCACCGAAAACAGCGGGGAACCGGGTTTCACCCTCCGTGTGCCTCCACATCAAGGGGAAGTGCAATGACTGAAATCGTTGGTCTTCAAGATTCTCTTCTTTGTGTTCTCTGCGCTCTCTGCGGTTCAATTCATGGTTTTAAGATTCATCCCTATCCGTGTTATCCGAGTCATCCGTGGTTGAGTTCGGTTCCGGCTTTGCCGAGTTGGAAAATCCGTGGTTGAAAATCTTTCTCTGAGAAGCAACTTTTGATTGACGGTTGTCCTGAAAAGGTCTATCGACTCCGATCAAGGTTGGAAGGTTCACTAGAGAAACCAACAGTTTTCCCGATTGACTCGACCAGCCTGCGGATCATTTCAACGGGTTTCCAGAAATTCTGGATCGGTTGTTGAATCTTTCGGAACGCGTCTGGAAAGATTCAACGACTCGTTGAAAAGGGAATCCGCTAATCCAACACAATAAGGAGGCAGTATGGCAACTAAAGTATCGGTGGATGGCGTTCTGGCGGACGCCACTTCAATTACCAACGCTTGGACAGCAAATCCGGACTTCACCTTGGGAGACATCACCCTGGCCAAATTCAAAGCGGCATTCAACGGCTTGGATACGGCCAATGCCGCCGTGGAAACGCAGCGGACCGAATTGACCGGCTTGATCAATGATCGAGATGACCAAGCCGTGGCCTTGAACGAATTGGTGACGCGCGCTCGAAGCGGTTTTCGGGCGATTTACGGACCCGATTCGACTCAATACGAACAAGCAGGCGGAACGCGGACCAGCGAGCGCAAGCGCCCAAATCGTAAAACCAACACCGGGGCGGCGAAATCCTGACCTGGATCGATACAGCCACGGGGGAGCGCGCGCCTCGCGTGCCAGTTGCGGCGCCCTCGCCGCAATCTTGCACCTTCGACCTTCAGGACGCCATTGGTTCCGTTGACGTCGAAATCCGGCACGACCGGCGAGGGCGCCGGTCGGAACACGCGAGGGCGCGCGTGCTCCCCATACTCAGTAGAGTAGGCAGGGGAAGACGGATTGAGAGGCCCGCAGGCCAATGACCGTCGTTCCCCTGCCCCTCATCAAACCGTGCAGGCGGTTTTCCCGCACACGGCTTTCCGGGTTCGTTCATCAGTCGGCCTTCAGCTCGTGGCTCGACGCCACTTTGTCCAAAGCGGAAATGGATACAACCCATAACCCTAGAAACAGCAGTTCAGCCGAAAGAAGCGAAAGAATTCGAGGGCTTTACGCAAACGCAAACACGCACCTGCCGGGTGAATGGTGCCTGACTCAGAACTTCCTTTCTTTCGGCATCTTTCGTTTTTTTCGGCCATCCAACTGCCGCTTTAAGGTTCAAACCCTTCAACTCTTAATTCTTTCTTGTTGTTGAACCAAGGGTCATGGTCGCCGCCACTTAGCAATCCGCCGTTGGAGCGCCTACCACATCGATCGCTGCACGGCCCGACCGGCGTGCGCAATCGTCAGATTCAGACCGCTCGCCTCGTTTTGAGATCCGTGTTAAAGCTTGACGGTAAATTGGATTCTGGTTGCATACGGGACTAATGAAAAAGAACGTTCTTGCAATGCTAACGGCGTCCATGCTCGCGATTGTTCTCTCTGGCTGCTACAGCACTGCTGATGGCCGGATGAAGGCAGGCGTGCCCTTCGCGAAAGACACTATCGAGAGCCGATACGAGCGTCCGGTGGATCAAATCTTAACAGCCGCTCGGCAGGTGCTCACTCACAATGGAACCTTGACGGGCGATAACGCTGTCACCAAGACACTCGAAGCCAAAATTGATACACGCACCGTTTGGGTCAAGGTCGATGAAGTGGAGCCCAAGATCAGCCGCGTCCAAGTGCAGGTGCGCAGGAAGGCCGGCGGAGGCGACGTTGATCTGGCTAGCGAGATCGATAAGCAGATTGCCCTTCGTCTCCCGCGTTAGGCTTTTTGTCGCTAAGGCCAATATTTTGTTCGTAAGAGCCAAGTTTCACGACTTGGCTTTCTTGTTTTGGTTTCAGCTCCAGTTTCAAATAGGCGATCCTATTCCGGGCGTTTTCCGCAGCGGCCGATTTCGGAAAACCGTCCACGACACGCTGAAGTGTTTGACGCACTGACGCGACATCGACCCCGAGCCTGATTTGCAAATCAGCGAGCAAGTTCAGCCAATGCACGACTTGTTTGGGCTGCTGGTGGGGGACGGCAATGAGCTGCTCGAGTTGGTCGCCCGCCAAATCCAATCGGTGATAATGGTCCGCGTAAACCAAAGCCAGTTTTTCTCGCGCCTCATTGTCCTGCGGGTGCTCTTCCAAATGCCTGACGTAATCTCCAGCCAGCTTGGCCGGGTCCTCGACGGGCAGTTGCAAGCCTTTGAAATCTTTTCGCAGGCCGATGTTCTCCTCGTAATGAGTCACGGCAATGGGAGTTCGCTCCCGCCTTTCAGCCAGTTCCTCGCTCGTCGCTAAATGAGAAATCCGCTGGTAAGCAAGTTGCGCCTCCTCCGTGTCCGGAAGAAGCTGAACGATCCGCTCAAAGATCTGGCGCGCGGCGTCGGGGTCCTGGCAAAACTTCAAATGCCAGTCCGCCAAACGGCTCAACGCATAGGCGATGTTTTTCGGCTGATGCCCTTCTTGCGTCAAAATACGTTCCACCGTATTCGCAGCGCCGGGCAGGTCATTCAGATTCTCCGCCTGAATATCCGCTAGCATCATCCAGCCAGCAAAGTCGTTGGGGAAGTTGTGAAGCTGTTTTCGGATTTCTGCCAGAGCTTCCAAAAACTTTCCCTGTTTGCGCTTGGCTTCCGCAATGGAATACAAAGGGACCAGCTCAGGCTCCTGGTCCCCTCCGTCGAAAAGCGACGTGAGCGGCTTGGCCAAAAGCTCCCCCAAATTCGGTGCCCAAATAATTCCCAAGATGATCCCCAAGATCAACGCCACGAGCACTCCAACGACTCCGGCCGAAGCAGACTTGAGCAGAAACACAAACAACAGGCCACTCACTATCCACTTAACCATGAGTCGTGTCGGATCCTCGCTGCGTTTAAGGCTTCCCCACATAGCCCAGCCGATCATGCCTGCGGCTCCAAGCAGGACCACCAATCCGGCGAGAGCAGTTGGAGTGATTTTCATGTCGGATTCTTTCGGATTTAAATTCTCGGTTATGGAAAAGTCCGACTCGCCTATCCAGCCCGCTTGGCCATGCCATCAGGATTACGAGCCCGGCTCAAAGCTGTGTCATAGCTGATCAGGCATCGGCAGTAGAGATCGTAAAGGCAGGCATCCATCAAAATCATACCGTCCTTCCCGCCGGTTTGAATCGTCGTCTCGAGCATGTGTTTGTTGTTTTCACGAATCAGGTTGCGAATCGCGCTGTTCGCCACCAAAAGCTCGTACGCCAGAACCCGACGTGACCTATCAGCCGACGGCAACAAATCCTGCGCGATAATCCCCTGGAGCGAATTGGCAAGTTGAACGACGATTTGTCGCTGCGCGCTCCCCTCGAACACACCCGTGATGCGCTCGAAGGCGTGAGACACATCGGGTGCATGCAACGTCGCCAGCACGAGGTGCCCGGTTTCAGCAGCCGTCAACGCGGCCGCGATAGCCTCCTGATCTCGCATCTCTCCCACCACGATGACATCCGGGTCTTGCCGCAACACGTGAATCAACGCCCGACTGAACGAATGCGTGTCCGTCAGGACCTCCTGTTGAACGACAATCGCGCGTTTGTTCTGATGAACGTGCTCGATGGGATCCTCGATTGTTACGATCTTGCATCGACGCTCGCTGTTGATCAAATCGACCATGTAATTCAGGGTCGTTGTTTTCCCGGCACCAGTTGGGCCAGTGATGAGCAAGAGTCCATTTGGTCTGCGCGCCAAGTCGTCGATCTTGGCAGGCAGGCCCAATTGTTCACGGTTGGGAATGCGTTGGCCACAAAAGCGGATGCTGATCTCGGGGCTGCCATTCCTTCGGTAAAGAGTGACCCGGACCCGCCCCGCGATCTCGTGCGGAATCGAGATGCACAGCTCCCATTCTCTCTCAAATTTCTCCCGCTGCTCTGCATTCAGCAAACTAAAGGCGATGCCTGCCAGAGCCTCCGTGGTAAGCGCATCTTCGTCGGCGAGAGTTATGTCGCCGTTAACGCGGAAGGCTGGAGGCACTCCGACGATCAAATGCAAGTCGGACGCTTCCTGATCGGCGGCCGCGATGATGAGTTGCTCGAGCTTTGAAACGCTCATTTTTGAAACAATTGCCGCCATCGGCCGCACAGGCGCAGCCACAAACCTCCATCAGAGATTTGAGACATCTCGGCTTCGGTTGGGAGGCATTGGGGGTCTAGCTGGCGTGCCTGCTCGAAGGAGTTGGAAGCCGGGTCGATCAGACCCAGCGCAAGCTGGCAGCGACCGTATTGCAGCCATAGGACTGCCTGCCCTGCATCAAGCGCCAGAGCCTGCTGGGCTAGCTTGAACGCGCGCGAAAACTTCTTGTAAAAGTAATAGACCCGAGAGTTCAACCAGTGCAAAAACCAATCGCGCGGAGCGAGCGTCAGCGCTTTTTCAAAACAAAAATCAGCCCTCTTTTCTTCGCGAGCAAGGAGCACATCACCACGAGCCAGCCAAACGTAAGGCGTTTCTCCACGGGCTTCAACGGCCGCATCAGAGAAAACGAGAGCGGCCTTCAGATCGCCAGAGCGCGCCAGAGCGACGCCTTTGGCGGCCAGCAATTCGGGTTCATTGGGAAAGCTTTCCAGCGCTTTATCTGCCCACAGTTTGGCTTCCGAGAATTCTTTCAGCTCAATCAGCATCCGGACTTGGCCCGTCCAAGCCGCGGCATTTTTCGCGTTGAACTCAAGGACCTTGGCGTAGGCTCGCAAAGCGTGCTCGAAATGTCCTTGCCCGAAAGCCGTTCGAGCATCGTCCATGTAGTAATGCTCGTCTTTCACCACGGGTCGGTGAAGTGGCTGGCCTTCCAATTGATCGCCAAATTCAAGGTTGTTAAAGCGGCTCATGCGAATCGAGGTCCGATGCCTCTGACAGGTGTTTCAAGTTTATTGTCACGTATCATTATCCGAATCTGCCCGGTCCACCAATGCTTTCTTGGCTGTTACACTTGGACAGAGCCACGCAGACTGGCTCACGCTACCGTTTCCGCTCCACGATCAGTCCCCAGGCCGTCGGGACCATTTCAAACACGGGCTCATCGTCGAGCCAAGCTGGCGTGGCGCGTCCGGCCCTCGGCCCAATTGCGCAAGCGATCGATCTGTTGATCCATGGTGGTAGCCATTGGAACTGTCTGCTCCAATGCGCGGAGAATGTGCCGGGTATTTAACTCCCGCTTCTCGGAGAAGGCGTCGTAAAGTGCGCTGATGATGCTTTGTTCAATTTCTGCGCCGCTGAAATTTTGGCTGGCGTTAGTCAACGCGGGCAGGTCAAAGCTCTTGGGATCACGGCCACGTCTGCTGAGATGGATGCGCGCGATTTCAAGGCGCTCCTTTTCCGAAGGCAGATCGACAAAGAACATCTCGTCGAGACGGCCTTTGCGCATCAGCTCGGGCGGCAGTTGTGAAACATCATTGGCCGTGGCCACGACAAAGACGGGCGCAGTCTTCTCCGAAAGCCAGGTCAAAAACGTCCCGAAGACCCTCGCGGCAGTTCCGCCATCAGTCAGGCCTGAGCCTTGAAAACCGGAAAACGCTTTATCGATTTCGTCCACCCACAGAATCGCGGGCGCGACCGATTCGGCCACTGCGATGGCGCGCCGAACATTGTCCTCCGATGATCCAACCAAGCTGCCGAACATCCGGCCCATGTCGAATCGCAGCAATGGCAGTTGCCAGGCCGAGGAGACTGCTTTGGCGCAAAGGCTCTTGCCGCAGCCCTGCACGCCGAGCAGCAGAATGCCTTTGGGGGCGGGCAAGCCGAATTCTCGCGCTTCTTTGGTGAAGGCAACCGCCCGTTTGAGGAGCCATTCCTTCAGCAAGGCCAGTCCGCCGATGTGGGAAAAAGTCTCCTGAGTCGAGTAATACTCCAACAAGCCATTCTTTCGAACAATCTGTTGTTTTTCTGATAGGACCTCGTGGACGTTGTCACCGCTCAGCCGCTCCTCTTTGACGATGATCTTGGCGAAGACATTTTCGGCCTCGCTGAGCGTCAGCCCGAGCGCCGCTTGCAGCAACCGTTCGCGTCCCGCCTCGTCCAAGTCAATGCGAACCTGCTGAAACTGCCCGACTTCGCCGACGATTTTGTCCAGCAGATCGCCGAGGTCATCCCGTGTTGGCAAAGGGAAATTCAGCAACGTAATTTCCTTCTCCAGCTCAACCGGTATCTCGACCACGGGAGAAACCAAGACAACGGTTTTGAAGCTATTCTTTAGGTGCTGGGCGATTTCCTTCAGTTTCCGGATAACGGCGTAATTGTTCTTGGTCAGGAACGGGTGGAAATCCTTGAAGATAAAAATTGCCGGCTCCACCTGATCGATGACCTGATCCAAAGCGGCGAGTGGATCTTTCGTGGGCGCGTTGCGATGTCTTGCGGCTTGGATCGAGGTTCCCGCCGGAACAATGCCGGTGCTGCAGCTCCATTCAAAAAGCTTTTTCTGTCGGCGGTTTGCCATCCCGACCAGCAGATTCTGAACACGCGTCTCTTCGGATGAAACGATGTAAAGAATCGGATACCTGGCGCGAATCAGCGTCTCGATTTCTTGGCAGAGGTTCATTCTCGCTGTTAATCCCCGCCGCGGGAGGGATCCAGCCAAGGCGTGTTGTTGAAGTACCAAAAGGCTTTCATGCTCTCGACATGCCCGTCGGCAAAGCCGTTATTGCTCCGCTCGTTATGGCGAAGGTGCGGAGCGCACCAGTTTGGATTGTCGCCGGTGACGCAACTCGGGCAATCGCCCACTTGCGGATCGCCGAGCATCCAGGAACCGAGTTTAGTCCGTGACAACGGCGTGACGCTTGGCTTCTTGTTCACCTCCGCTCGCGTTCCTGAATCTGTGATGAATATGGTTCTCGATGGATTCCTCACGGCCGACTCCGGTTTGTGGTGGTAGTCCACGTAAAGACTCAGCTCTCCGGCCATTTGATGATTGATCGCGTAATCCGATACTGACGGCGCCGTGACGGGGGTCCCGTCCCATCTTTGAAGATCAAGCGGAGTTCCCTTGCGCGAGCCGCAGAGGAGGATGTTCGTGCTGCTGAGGTACGGCTGAAGGAGTTGAAACCACGGGATGAGGCCCTTGGTGAAAGGAGGAAATAGATAAGCAACGACATGTTTGCCGCCATTGTCGTCGGTGTACATCTTGCCCGCTAACATGATTTGTTTCACATTGCTCACGCATTGAATCGACCGCGCCTTCTGCTTGGCTTTGGACAGCGCTGGCAAGAGCATTCCGGCGAGAATCGCAATGATGGCGATCACGACCAGCAGTTCAATGAGGGTAAAACCCAGGCCAAGACAGCGGGTCCGGCGGCTTCGAACAGGCGAAGACTTTTTCATAAGCTGGAGTTAAGTGTTCGAGGAATCTCAACTGTTTACTGGCCGGTCAGTGTAACTTCAAGCGTATTTGGGTTGATCGCGTACTTCTGGCCTGCTGGGAGCGCGGGAATGCTTGCCAAGTACTTGCTGACCACCAACTCATTGAGTTCTTTGGGAACCTTCATCTTCCATTTTGAATATTCTCGAACGGCAGCCGTTAACCCCGCGAGATCGATTTCTCCGTTCACGATGAACTCCTGCGCCTTGGCCGGTGGGATGTAGCCGGGTGAGTTGGGGTCATTGATCTTGGAGCTCTTCTGCTTTTTGCCGCAGCCAGGGAGCGCCAATGCGGTGAGGAGAAAAAGGAGGGCGATGCGAGTGTACCAGGAAGTCATAAGGAGCCACCATAGTTAAGGGTTACTACCACACTTTCGTGCCATTGAAGCATCAACCACATCGTGCCGCAGCAAGAATTTGGACCCGATTCCTCTTTGAACGCAAGTTGCGCCAGCTCCAGGTTGGCCATGCTGACGACATCAGTTCGGATGTTTCCCACTGGTTTACTTCGGAACGTTGTTTAACGTGTAATAGAAGGTATCATGCCAGAGCGAGCTTCCAGCGGCGCTGTTCACATCGAGCGCGCGAACCATCGTCACATGTCCCGTTCTCCAACCCGCCAAAGTCAATTGCACCCTCAATCGGTCTTCAGACACTAAGGCACTCGTCACTTTTATCGGGGTCGAACTGTCCTTCTTGCCGTCGTGATCGATCTCGGGCGAGCCGTAAGCTTGGTGGTATAGGTAGGAGAACTGCGCCACGTCGTAATTGTCCGGATTGCTCGCCGAAGCCTTGTCCACGGTCTCCGTGAAGATCAATTCGAATCCACTGGTGGTCGCATGGACCTCCTTAATCTCAAAAGGCAACTTGCCGCTGAAGCTTACACGATCCAGAGAATACTCCTTCGGTGCCGCAGCGGACCACGCGCTGTTCTTGAGTCCGCCGACATAGAGTTTTCCATCGGGTCCCATTGCCAAGCGATTGACACCCGAGAGAAACCCTTTGGCAAATGGCCAAACCGCGCCTTGCCATTGACCATTGACCTTTTCCAAGAAGACGCGGAGCGCCACGGCGTTTTGAAAATCACCGATCACCATCTGACCTTTGAATGGCCCGAAGCGCTCATCGTTAATCGTGACAAAGCCGCTCGTCGAGGGCGAGAGCTTGCGCGGGAACCAAACGGCCGGAGGCTCATATGCCTTTGGCTGCTTGTAGTCAGCTTCGGGCGCGGGGAATCCCGAAGGAAAGCCATAAAACTTTCCGCGCTGAAGATGGTTCAACTTGCAAGCGCCTATCCAATTGCCTTGGTTGTCGGCGATAAACAAATCGTCGTCGGGCCCGTAAGTCCCCACACCATTGGGGGCGCGCAAGCCACTGCAAAAGCCTTCCAGCTTGCGGCTTTCCGAATTGATCTGAACACACCAACCCACGTACGGAATGTCCCAACGGCCGCGTTGTCCGCAGAAAAATGCGTAGAAATTATTTTTCTTGTCGGCGACCGGGCCAAAAGCGAACGCGTGGTAGTTGCCCGAGTAGCCCCAATCGCTATTAATGGTTTGGAACAGGTCCGCTTCACCATTGCGATCGGTGTCCAGGATTCGCGTCAGCTCAGATTTTTGGACGACGTAGATTTGATCGCGAATCACTTTGATTCCCAGCGGCTCATTCAACCCGCGAGCGAAGCGTCGATATCTCGCTGCCGCGACCGGCCCTTGTGCTTTTTCAACGATGTAAATCTCGCCGGACCAGGTGCAGATGGCTAGGTCGCCGTTCGGCAGCCAATCCATTCCGGTGACTAAGAGGCCAATTTCCTTGGGCACCGGGAAATGTTCGATTCGAAAATAATCATCGCCACTCATTCGCGCGGGAGCAGAGTTATCAGCGGAAAATGTTTCCGGCGCGCGCGATGGAGAGCCTTTGCGTTGGATGTCGGTCGGTCCTTGGGTAGCTCGGGTCGAGAATCTCGTCCGTAACTCCTCGCTCAAGCGGGCAGCGTCGTCGAGGTTGCGGCAGACGGCGCTAATGATTTCCACTGTGACTGCTTCCGAGTGCGCTGGGATATGCAGGTAAGCCCGAGCTTGATGGCCCACAACACGAACCGTTTCGAAGTCACTTTCTCCATCCTTTCCTTCGACGTTCAAGCGAACTTCATACGAGACTTCTCGTTCAATTGTCTGCCACTGTACATTGGTCCATCCATGCGCGGCGGCCACAAGGACATCGTTCGTTCTTTCGACCGCGACCATGGACGATGTCCGAGTGTCGGACGCCGTGATTCTCCCCATCTCGGCATGCGCCAAGAACCAGAGATCCACAGTAGAAGGAGCGATCTCGAAGCGACGGAGAACCCCATTCGCCTCTCGAAGCGCCAAGCGGCTCGGCGTTTCCTTGATTGGAACATTGTGTCCCTCGCCGACCGCAATTCCATAGAGCAGCGTCGCCGCTCCATCTGTTGTGCTGATGCCGTCGAAGCGTGATCCCGCGGGAAGTTCAAGCTGTTCATTCGTGGACAGCACCTTGACTGACCACGGACAGAACGGAGGCATCGTCCAAAGCGGAGCGCCTTCGTAGGTGGCAAGGAATGGGCTCTTGCCGCCGTGATGCGGTGAGCCAAAAAGATTCAACGCCTCTCCAGCCCACGCTGTGTGCGTTCGCAGCAAGCGCGAATCGAAAGCAACATGGAGATTGGTTGCCAATGAAATGGCGATGCTTCGGCTTGATCCCGCCATGGGAGCGGAACGGAAAAGCTGATCAGCCGGATCTCGCTTGGGCCGCGGACCTTTCGCCGGACTGGTGACCGGGCGTTGATTCGCCGCGGGCGGATTGCGAGAGACAGATTGTGCATTGCCTTGCGCGGATGAATTGGAAAGCTGGAGGAAGAGGCACGAGAGCATCGCCATTATCGGAACAAACGATCCAACTGACATCGTGGAAAGGCGATTCGGAGGGGTCAGTGACTTTGGCATTCCAGGTTTAAATCGTGATACAGGCCCTGCAAGCAAGCATAATCACCGCCGCCAGCAAACTCATTCTGCAAAAGCTCGGCGCGCGGTGTCGCACAGACCAACCACAGCAATCCGGCGTTACCACAAACGTTGTGTGTCTCCATGCGTTGCGGCAATTCTCATTTTGGCCCAGGGCACCTTCCGTTCGCTGTATGTAGTCCCGGCTTTAGGCTTCCAGGCCGGAGGGTGGAGAAAACGGCTCATGAACTCCAAAGGCTCCAGCTTGAGAGAAGTGAACTTTCGGGTTTTGCTCTGGCGGTAGGTCCACAAGAGCTTGCCCTCCGGCAACAGTTGGACAGTGCGATTGGAGGTGGCGGTTTTGAAGAGGTAGCGGGAAAGGTTTGTTAGGCCATTCAGCGAGTGTCTTGCACTTCGAGTCCCGAACGGGTAGTGTTCACGCCATGACAGACAAGCAGGCTGTAATCGACGCACTTCATAGGCTCCCTGAAAACGCCTCACTCGACGAGATCACCGAAGAGTTGCGTATCATGGCGGCCATCCGGCGCGGCCGAGCGGACGTCACAGCGGGACGCACCAAGACTCATCAAGAGGTTGAAGAATTAGTCGAGTCCTGGGCGTCCTCATGGACTTCAAAGTAATCTGGTCGGGCGCGGCCATTGCCGATCTTCACGACATCTGCTCTTACGTTGCGCGGGATAATCCACAGGAGGCGGAGCGGATGGGATTCGGTATCTTGGACCACGTTCGGATTTTAACATCGTTTCCGTTCATTGGACCGACCTACCCGAGAGGCACCCGAGGTCCATTGAGGGAAATCGTCTTTCGACCGTATCGCATTTTCTACGACGTCTCCGAGGAGACGCACAGTGTACAGATTCTCCACGTCTGGCACGGCGCACGACAGGAGCCGGATTTCGGAACGGCCTGACGCCCTCAAAGGACAGGCTCTAACTGGCGAACTTGCTCCAGTTCTGCCGCGCCAATGCGACTCCCTTGCACAATGCCTGGTTTATTCACCGCTGGACAACAACGTTTGCGAACGAGCCTTGAAGATGGCGATCATGCATCGCAAGAACTCCTTATCCTACAAAACCCTTCGGGGGGCGCAGGTCGGGGACATTTTTATGAGCCTGATCCACACTTGCCAGCTCAATGCCGTTAAT
>CAMAWP010000014.1 GCA_945861765.1 Akkermansia muciniphila
GGGCGTGCTGAATCTTGCGCGCCAACTCTGGCTTCTCGGCGTCAGGGTCTGCCAACTGCACCACGTAGTTGTCTTGCGCCCGGACAATTGCAAGCCCGTCAAAATAATGTTCCCGCGCCAGCGCCTTCACGTTAGCAACATGGTGGGGAGCGAACAACGGGGCCAACTCGATCACCACACGCCCAGTGACGAATTCGACGTAGAGCGTATTTTCAGGGTCGAGCGGCCGCCAATCGCCGGGCTTGGACTCTGCCAGCACCTTGGCCATGGTCGGAGCCTTGCTCTTGGGAGGCTCGGCCGCAATGGAGCTTTCCAGCAAGAGCACGGGCAGACAAATAATCCAGAGTCGGCGTAAGAACATGTTGGAAACGCTGATGGAATCCTCGACAGAAATCCAGTCAAACTCTGCGAAAGGCTTTATTCCAGTCAGCATACGAACCAAGGGAAATGCTGTCCGCTCGTCCGGCAAGCCCTCGACAGAAATACCAAAATGTCGCCCGAATTGGATTCCCGGAAACTTCGTCCGCTCGTGTTACGCGGTGAATCGTCCGCCGTAGTTCCAGCTCGTCGCGACAATGTTTGAGAATACCCTTAGCTTCGCTGTTAGGATCGAAGTCCACAACCAAACTCCAGTCAACCCAAGCCAAATGCCTGAAAGCTTCATCATCACCCAACTGGCCTGGAGCGAGGATGAGGACATATTGGCGTCCTGGCTCGGTGACATCCGCAACGCTGACAAACTTCTCCCAGTCGCCGTTGCCTTCAACACGTGGGGGGAGTGTTGGGCTGGTGCCGTGGAACCAGTCGTGAATTGCATTTTGCTCTGCTGGACTCGCCTCAGCGTTTTGAGTTCCGCGGCGCCAATACAGAACATTGCGACGCATACTTCCCGGTCCGACAGTGTCAGACTGCGGCAGGATCGGTCCTATCTTTCGATCCGGCAAGATTTCAATCACGCCAAACTGCTGCCCGTTCAGTTCTACCTGTTCGTAATGGAATCGTGGGTGAGGATAAACTAGCCCGTCGAGTTGCTGCCGGAAGGTGTTGTCGTCAATATGAACTTGGATTCCCTTCAATTCGTTCGTCCCGTCTAGCTTCCGCTTTGCGCCAATTACGATGTATGAAGGCTCGTCCCGAGGGGTGTTGGCCATGCACACGACATCTTTGGCGAACTCAGCACGCTTCCGATCTTTTTCTTCGCGAGTAGTGCCGGAGAAGTCGTAGGGCTCCAATTTGAAGTCCAGCGTTCGCAGTTCGGACCGCGACAGAAGCTCGGAAAGTAATTTTGAGTCCATATCGAATTCGGTAGGTCAAGCCTTCGCGTAAACCTCCGCGCCCTACTCCACGAACTCCTCCGACCTTTCTTCCATGCCGCGCTTGAGGATCTCCGCTTCGGAGATGCCCAGTTTGCTCGCCTGAGTTGGCAGTGCTTCACCGTAAAGTCGCTCAAAGAGGCGTTTTTTGCGGTCGGTTTCCGACAGGTCAGCGGGCAGTGAGGCCAGCACCATGCGCCGCGCCGCTTCGAACATCTCCACGCCCATGCGGAAGCGTTCCGCACCGGACAACGCCATCAACCTGGCGCGCACCAGCTCGGCGATTTCAGGCGATGTGTCGGTCATGGTTGGCATTCCTTCCATAGGTTAAGCATCCCCATTACTTCCGTCCAGCGCTCGATGTAGTTCTCATCGCAGCCAGTGGCTGCGATGTTTTTCACGTCGCGCAGTTGCAGTTCGGAATGGGAGTCCTTCGCCCACCACAGCTTGGAGATGATGAGATCTTCCTTGGTTACGATCCATGTGGAGAAATCTTCGATGGTGATGCGCTGGCGGCGCTCGAACTCGGTCTGACGATACAGGCTGCTCTTGCGGACGATGCAATCCACTTTGATGATGCTCGCTTGATGTATGAGGTTGAAGAGGGATTCGTGCGCGATGGAATTGCGAACGGCCTCGTCGGAAACATAATAGTCGGGAGTGAAAAGGCGCACGACCGTATTGGTGTCTTGCGGCGTGAGCGCGACAACGAGATCAATGTCGCGCGTCATGCGGGGCTGTGCGTAATAGTTCATCGCCATCGAACCGGTGAGCATGTAAGCGATGTCGCCCTGCTCCAGCCTCATGGAAACGTCGCGGACGATGTCGAGTTCGTTTTGCATGTATTCAGCGGTGGTTCGCGTTGTCCGTGCGCGGCAGGCCGAAGGGGAAGCGGCGGGCCAGACAGCACGGCAAGGGGTCAACTCTGTCTCGCCAATTCCGATATCGGCGAACCACGAGGGAGGATCAGGTTGGGGCGTCCGGAGAAATCGGGAATGGTGATTTGCCCTGCGTCAATGCCGAGGTGACGATAAATCGTTGCGAGAAAATCTCCAGGCGTCGCGAGCCGATCCACGACTTCCTCACCATGCTTGTCGGTCGCGCCGATCACACCGCCAGTCTTGATGCCACCGCCTGCCCAAAGCTGAGAAAACGCGCGCGGCCAATGATCGCGGCCCGGCTGAACGGTTCCAGCCGATCCGCTGGCCACGCCTCCGCCACTGCTGGCCACTTTCTCGATGCGTGGCGTACGGCCAAATTCACCCGTCACGATGACAAGCACCCGTTTGTCAAGGCCGCGGTCGTAGATATCCTCGATCAGTGCTGAAACCGCCTGATCGAAATAGGGCAGGCGGAATTTGAGCGCGTCGAAAACGTGATGGTTGACGGCGTGATCGTCCCAGTTTCCAACTCGGCCGCACAGCGGACCATCAAAAGTGGTCGTGATAATCTCCACGCCGGCCTCGACGAGGCGGCGTGCCATCAAGCATTGCTGCCCCCATTGATGTCGGCCATATCGGTCGCGGGTGCGATCCGGCTCGCTGTTTAAATCGAATGCCTCCCGCGCCAGCGGACTAGTCAGAAGACTCAACGCCTGCGCTTCAAAATCGTCGATGGCTCGCATCGATCCCAACTGATCGACAGCCCGATCCAACCGGTCGAGGCTCTGCTTCAATCCGATGCGCTCACTCAATCGCTCGCCCTGGGCGCGGTCTTTGAAACCGATGTTCGGCACTTCAAAATGCGGATCATTCGGATCGCCGTTGACAGTGAACGGACCATAGGAAGGGTTGACGTAGGCAGCCCCGGCGATGGTAAAGTTGTCATAGCGTGTCACCGGATTCACGCCGACATAGTTTGGCAACGGGCGCGAGCGATCGGCACGCAGGAAATTGACCACCGTCATCCAATCGGGAAATACCGGTTTCTCTTTGTCCTGCGAATCGGGATCGCCGGTGAGCATCTGCAAAGAGCCGGCGGGATGCCCGCCGCCCGTGTGGGCCATTGAACGAAGGAGAGTAAATTTATCTGCAATCTTGGCGTGGCGCGGCAAAAGTTCGCAGACTTGGAGACCGGGAACAGATGTTGAAATCGGGCTGAAGATGCCACGAAATTCGCTCGGAGCATCGGGCTTAGGGTCGTAGGTTTCCAAATGCGACGCGCCGCCGCGCAGCCAGACGAGAATCACAGCGGTCCTGTCCTTTGAGTTCTCGATCGCCGCCTGTGCCCGCAACTGGAACAGCCTCGGCAGCGACAGACTCGCAAACCCGGACAGGCCAATGCGCAAAAATTCCCGGCGCTTGATTGGTCCTGGGCAAGAGCTCAGAGCATTCGGTTTTCCGTTGATGGACATATTGCTTCCGGACGATAAGTCCGAGCCGCATTGACTCCGGATTTCAGTTGTTCTGAATGCTATAGAGCATGGAGGCTGTGCGGATGATCAGGCTGCCGTGCGCGATGGCTGGAGTGGCCAGGCACATTTCACCGAGTGAATTCTTGCCGAGCAATTTGTATTCGGGTCCTGCTTGGATCACAAATGTGTCGCCGTCTTCGCTGAGACAAAATATCTTTCCATTGGAGGCCCACGGCGAGGAGGTGAAGCCGGAGCTGCCTTCGGTATTGATCCGTTGTTTGGCGTAAATCTCCTTACCAGTCCTGGCATCGTGGCAACTAAGAAAACCAAAGTCGAACAGCACGTAAAAGTAATCGCCATAAACCAACGGGGATGGATTGTAAGGACCCGCAGTCTTCTGGGACCAAGCGATGTATTCATTGCTGGTTTCGCCTGCTTTTAAGGAAATATCACCGGCGGCACCGGGTCGAATCGCGAAGACCGGCCGAGTTGTGTCACCGACATAGCCCGAGCAGACGTAAAGCAGCCCGAACTGAGAAAAGGGTGTTGGGATAACGATTGAAGACATGCCTCCGAGCTCCCAGAGAAGCTTCCCGTTGAGATCGTAAGAGCGGACTTTATTGCGTCCCGGAAGGACAAGTTCAGTACGCTTCTCATTCTCCCAGATGTAGGGCGTAGCCCAATTGCTCTTTTCGTCGCGCTCCACTCGCCAGAGTTGATTCCCAGACTTCGCGTCGAACGAGACAAGAGATGATTGTTCCTCGTTATCATTGGCGATGTAGATGCGATCTTTGTGCAAAACCGGCGACGTGGCTGTTCCCCAACCGTTGCGAGTCTTGAAGCTTTCAAAGCGTTTTGACCACAATTCCTTACCTTCCAAGTCGAAGCAGAACAGGCCAAGATTTCCGAAGTAAACATATACTCGTTCGCCATCGGTCACCGGAGTTTCAGAGGCGTAGGTATTCTTCAAATGAACTGAATTGGCAGGGAAACCTTGATGGACTTGCTTTTCCCATCGCTTCTGACCAGTGCTCAAATCGAAACAAAAAACCATCCAGCGGTGAACATCTTTGGAGGGAGTGGGCCGTTCACCACCAAAGTAAAGGCCTTTCTTAGGAACCTCGACCTCGCCTTCTCTCACGACTGACGTGACAAAAATCTTGTCACCCCAAACGATAGGACAGGACCATCCATACCCGGGAATCTCTCTCTTCCATTTGACGTTCTGGCTGGCGCTCCACGTCTGGGGAAGATTCTTCCCATCAGCAACACCCAGCGATTTAGAGCCTCGAAATTGCGGCCAATTGTCATCGGCGCGAGCACCAACCATTGCCGAGAACAGTGTGACGAAACAAACAACAGATCTTAGAATCATAGTGGCCTAGATAAAAAAACGCGATGGGCTACGACGAGCTTGCTTCGAGGTCGCAGAATTCAGAAGCCCTTCCCTTTTGTGCTAGTTTTGACGCGACAAAGATACATGTCAGCGGTGATGTAAAGGACCGAGCCATCATCGGCCCAACAACAATTGGCGGTCGCTTCGCCTGTGTTGATGGTCCCGAGATGCTTGCCATTGGGAGAGAAAACCAGAATGCCACCAGGACCCGTCGCGAAGAGATTGCCAGATCTATCCACTTTCATGCCATCGGGCAAACCCTTCTTATTCTTGACCATCGCCGTCGCATCGAAAAGGACGCGACCATGACCAATAGTTCCGTCCGAAATGACATCGTACGCCATCCAAACTGCGTGGTTGGGGTCCGAGACTGCAACATACAACGTCTTTTCATCAGGCGAAAATGCGATTCCATTTGGGAAAGACAGCTCGGAGGTCAGTAACGTCACTTCGCCGTTTGCCTTGAGTCGATAAACTCCATTGAAACCGAGTTCCTTGTCTGCATCTTGGTTTAGTTTTACGAGTCCATAAGGCGGATCGGTGAAGTAAAGGTCTCCGTTCGATTTATAGACCAAGTCGTTAGGACTATTGAAACGTTGGTATTTGTAATATTGAGCCAAAGTTGTCTTGCTTCCGTCTTTTTCGAATCGGGCTATCCGACGATCTCCATGCTCACACAAGATCAGTCGGCCCATGGAATCAACCGTCAGACCGTTTGATCCCGGCTCACCTCCACGCGAAGTCGCTCCGGTGTAACCCGAGCGCATCAGAAACTCCCTTGTCCCGACGCCTTCTTTCCACTTGTAAACGATGTTTCGCGGAACGTCTGAGAAAAGCAAATAACCGCCGTTTCGAATCCAGACAGGGCCTTCGGCCCAATCGAATCCGCTCGCGAGTTTTTCGATCACCGCATTGGCGGGAATCAACTGATCGAGTGAGGAATCATTTCTCTCGATGGTTCCAATAGCGGGATAAACCTTATGTTCCGGGACGGTCTTCTTGGCAGGCACCTCTGGAGGACGGTTTTTCTGAGCACCTTGAATAAAGCCACACGCCAAGCCGATAGCAACTATTCCGAAGTAAAAATGGTTAATGGAACAAGTCTTCATAGAACCAATCTTGCTAGCTGTCTAAGAAACCGGGTTAGAGTCGGGTGCATTGTTTTATCGGTCAAGGTAAAAGCCGCTTTAAGGAAAACTCCTCGTTTCGAACTATGTGAGTGCTCATACTTTGTTGACCAACAAAAAAGCCCGTTCTTGTGGAACGGGCTGATGGTGTAAAAGGATTTATCTCCCTCGCTACTTAACCTCTGTGCCAGCCGGTTTTTCCGTCACAGTCGGCTGAGGTTGGGTGATCGCGGCAGCTTCCACCTTGGCTGGGGCGGGCACAACTGCCGCCATCTCAACCCATTCTAGAATAGCGACGTCAGACGCGTCTCCCTGACGCTGATGGAGTTTCAAGATACGAGTATAGCCGCCCGGGCGCTCTTTGAAGCCGGGAGCGATTTCGTCGAATAGAATCCGCACGACATCGGTTTTATGAGCCTGAGCGATCAATTCCTTGCTTTTCAGCATTCGGCGGCTGTGATAGCGCAGACGGGCTGCAACGAGCCGACGGGCGTGAATGGTTCCACTTTTTCCAAGCGTGACCATTTTCTCCGCCACCGGCCGAGCTGCCTTGGCTTTGGCAAGGGTGGTGGTGATTCGTTTGTGTTGAATGAGACTGCAAACCAAATTGGCCAGCATCGCGTTTCGGTGCGTGCCCGTTCGCCCCAACTTAGCTGTTCTTTTAAGATGTCGCATTGGAACTCCTGATTAAACTGCCTTGGCTTCTTCTTTGGGAGCATCGAGCAACGACGCATCAATGTTCATTCCCAAAGACAAACTGAGACTCGTCAATTTTTCTTTAATCTCGTTGAGAGACTTCTTGCCGAAGTTGCGATATTTCAGCATTTCAGCTTCAGTTTTCATGGCCAACTGCCCCACGGTGGTGATGTTGGCATTGTTCAAGCAATTAGCGGCGCGAACGCTCAACTCAATTTCGTTCACACTCATGTTCAGCAGCTTTCGTTGCTTGGCCTTTTCATCATCTTGCTTGTCCACGACCTCTTCGAACTCGATGGCATTCTTGTCGTAGCCGACGAACACATCGAGATGATGCTGAAGGATAGCAGAAGCCTGCGTGAGCGCATCATCGGGTGAAACTCGGCCATCGGTCCAAATCTCCAGGATCAGCCGATCGTAATCCGTCCGCTGGCCGACGCGGGCGCTTTCCACAGCATAGCGAACGCGCGTGACAGGCGAGAAGAGAGAATCGATTGCGATGACTCCAATGGGCTGTTCTAGCTTTTTATTTTCGTCTCCAGGGCAGAAGCCGCGCCCAATCTTAACCTCTAATTCCATCTCGAACTTCTTCTTTTTATCGAGAGTGCAAACGAGCTGTTCGGGATTTACCAGCTCCAGATTTTGATTTAGCTTGATATCTCCGGCAGTCACAGCTCCCTCTTTGTTCGCGGATAGAAGAACGGTTTGAGATTCGCGGCTGTGGGCTTTAAAAAGCACCTTCTTGAGGTTCAAAATAATATCGGTAACATCCTCGACAACGCCTTCAATTGTGGTGAATTCGTGCATCGCGCCATCGATTCGGATGGAGGTAATGGCGGCCCCTTCCAAGGATGATAACAGAACCCGGCGAATCGAATTACCGACCGTGTGACCGTAGCCGGTCTCGAAAGGTTCGGCGACAAACTTGGCGTAGGTTTCTGTTGCGGTTGAATCATCTTTGATCAACCGTTTTGGCATTTCGAAACGACCTAAACGTACTGGCATACTATCTTTCTAACAATTTTAATCTGACCCGCCTTGCGCTCTCCCGCTCGTGCGATTCGGATCCGTATAATTGTTTTACTCTCGGAAGAGAGTGGGTTAACTAGCGGGAATAAAATTCTACGACGGCTTGTTCGTTGGCAATCGGCTGGATCTCGTCGCGAGACGGAATGCGCAGAACCGTTCCTTTAAATCCGTCCTTATTCAGAGAAAGCCAATCCGGCACAGAGCGACTGGTTGAGGCCTCCAAACTTCGCATGCCCATCTGCCGTGAAACGTTGGTGTCTTTCACTTCCACGACGTCATTTACTTTAAGAGCGTAGGACGGAATGTTAACTTTCCGGCCGTTCACCTTGACGTGACCGTGAGCTACCATCTGACGAGCGCCGGCCCGAGTATTGCCGAAACCTAGGTGAAACACCACGTTATCGAGTCGGGTTTCTAAAATCTGGAGCATGGTTTCGCCCGTAACCCCACGGCGATTGAGCGCGCGCTCATAAACGCCACGGAACTGCCGTTCCATTAAACCATAATAGTAACGGAGCTTTTGTTTCTCAATTAAACCGAGAGCGTAATCAGTGTTCTTGCGCCGGGATTTGGGGCCATGCACACCCGGTCCATAATTCTTGCGCTCTAGGTATTTTGAGGGTCCAAAGATAGGGACGCCAAATCGGCGGCTAATGCGAAGACGAGGTCCAGTATAACGAGCCATATTAAAATTTCAGATTTGAGAGTTGCGATTTGAAATCCGCTTAAACGCGGCGTTTCTTGCGAGGGCGACAACCGTTGTGAGGAACAGGAGTTACGTCCTTAATGGTTGTGATTTCCAAACCGATTGCTTGCAAAGCGCGAATGGCAGACTCGCGGCCTGAGCCGGGTCCCTTAACTCTGATTTCGACCTCGCGCATTCCGTGAGACATGGCCTGCCGTGCCGCGTCTTGAGCCACTTGTTGCGCAGCGAACGCCGTACTTTTCCGGGATCCTTTGAAACCAACTTTGCCAGCGCTGGACCATCCAAGGAGATTTCCGTGCATGTCTGTAATCGTCACTTGGGTGTTGTTGAACGTAGCGAGAATATTCGCAATACCAACCGAAATATTCTTCGAACCTTTAGCTTTGACGATTTTCTTGGCGTTCGGATCGTCACCGAGCAACTCTGCCGCGGTAGGAGCGACAGCAGCAACAGGTTCAAGGGGCTTGGGTGCCACAGCTACTTCAGGTGCGCTTGCCTTTTTCGCTGCCTTCTCGGCCCGCGCCTCGCCAGCCGGTTTCGGTGCCGCTGTATCGTCAGCAACGACTGCCGGTGCTTTGGCTTCTTTCTTGGGAGCGGATTTCTTCGGTTTTGTTTCGTCAGCCATAATTAAAATGAATTAATGAATGCCAGCTTTCGCGTTCGGATTACGTTGAACACCAACCGTCTTTCGAGGGCCTTTGCGTGTTCGGGCGTTGGTTTGAGTGCGCTGGCCTCGGACAGGGAGTCCACGAAGATGCCGAATTCCGCGATAACATTTAATGCCTTGCAAGCGTTTTAGATTCATGCCCAATTCGCGTCGAAGGTCACCTTCGATGACATACTTACCTTCCTGGATCGCGTGGACGATCTGGGACAATTGTTGCTCGTCCAGGCTCTTAGCTCGAATGCTGGGATCAATCTTGGCCTTTTCGAGGATAACTTTCGCGTTGACTGGACCGATACCATAAATGTATCGGAGCGCAATGTCGATTCGCTTGTCGCCTGGAATATCAACACCTAAAATACGTGCCATAAAATAATCGTTTTAACCTTGTCGCTGTTTGTGACGTGCGTTACTGCAAATTATGCGGATGACGCCTTTGCGTCGGACAACTTTGCAATGCTCGCAAAGCCTTTTTACTGATGCGCGAACTTTCATGATTTGATCATTTTTCTTTAAACGCAATGCAACCCTTCGACAAATCGTAAGGCGACATTTCAACCGTTACTGTATCTCCGGGTGAAAGGCGAATAAAATTCATTCGCATTTTCCCCGATATATGTGCCAGAATCCGATGACCGTTGGCTAACTCCACCCGAAACACAGTGTTCGGGAGGAGTTCTACTACCCTGCCTTCAACCTCAATTGCCTCTTCTCTGTACACGTTAAAATCTCTGGTTCGGATTCTGTAACTAACACCGTGTGTTCGAAATGAGCAGATGGCTGCCCATCTCTGGTCACCACAGTCCATCCATCGCTTAAAATCTCAACTGCTGGCGCTCCAGCATTTACCATCGGCTCAATCGCCAGGGTCATTCCTGCGCGTAACTTTGGAGACGATTTGCCATCAACATAGTTCGGGATCTGAGGGTCTTCATGCATGGACCGCCCGACACCGTGGCCCACAAACTCACGAACGACGCTAAACCCATGATGTTCGACGTAAGTCTGAATCGCACGCGAGATATCAACCACCCGGTTGCCTGGAACAGCCTGCGCGATGCCTTCATACAGCGATCTTTCGGTTACATCCATGAGCTTTTGAGCTAACACATCGCAACCGCCAACAGCCACTGTGCGGGCTGTGTCGCCAATATAACTTTCATAAACTACGCCAACATCAATACTCACAATATCACCGAACTGCACCCGTCGGTTAGTCGCAAGACCATGGACCACCTGTTCATTTACCGACAGGCAGACATGACACGGGTATTTGCGATACCCCAAAAACGCACTCTTACCTTCGTAACTCTTAATCCGAGAGGCCGCATAGCTATCAATGTCTTTGGTCGTTACGCCCGGCGTAATCCAAGCGCAAACTTCCTGGAGAACAGCACTCGCAACCAATCCCGCCGACCGCATGGCTTCGACGTCCCGTTCGTTTTTCAAAATGATCATTGCTTCAACACCTCTACCGAGGCCGCGTAAATCCCATCCGACAGCTTCGTCGCATCGAACACTGTCAATTTACCTTGCTCTCGGTAGTGCTCCACTATCGGCTCTGTCAGGTCAATATAGTCTTGCAAACGATTTAGCAATACAACTTCTGTATGGTCATTACGTTCAACCACCAACTCAACCCCACATTCATCTCATCGGTTCTGCCGCTGCGGAAGCTTATTACGGATGTGATAGCCGCACTGGCAGCTCGAGTAACCACGACAACCAGCCATCAGGTCAAAGGCCACTGCTTCTGAGCATTCATAAAAGAGCACAAAATCAATCTTTAAAAGACGCTCGTTCAACCAAGCACCCAAGCCTCTAGCTGGCCCAAAGTTCGTGAAAACTCGCCGAGTAAAACATCTGACTTCCCAAACTGATTTTCCGACCACTGTTCCATTAACTCAAGAACCGTCGCATCCGGTACCAAGTCGCCCTCATCGAGAAACGGATTCATTCGCCGTTCGCATCGCAATTTCTCGACGTTACCAACGCCCGCATCCCACATCTACCAACCGAAAAGCTGTTTGAAATTGACTCGCCACGGTTGGTTTTCAACACCTAGGTGGACCCAAAATTGCCACTCGGCGCTTCATTTAGAACCGGCCCTTAATCCGTCCCTTCTTCAAGAAGCCATCGTAATGCCTCATTAGCAAGTGCGATTCCATTTGCCTCATGGTGTCGAGCATCACGCCTACCGTAATTAACATGCTCGTCCCACCGAAAAACTGAGACACTTTAAAATCAATGCCGAAAATCTGAGCCATTATACTTGGTATAATCGCGATTACTGTCAAAAAGACTGCACCTGCTAAGGTGATTCGACTCATGCTCCTGTGCAAGAAATCGCTCGTAGCCTGCCCGGGCCTTACCCCAGGAATATAACCTCCATATTTCTTCAGATCGTCGGAGATCTGCAGTTCATTGAATTGAGTGGCGACCCAGAAATATGAAAAGAAAAGAATCATCAAGCTATAAAGAACGTAATAGAGCAAATGACCCGAAGCCAGTTGAACGCCGATTTCTCTGAAGAATTTGACATCTGCAAGTTCGCCTAGCTTTAGTAAGATCAACGATGGAAACATCAATATAGCTTGAGCGAAAATGATGGGCATTACCCCGGCGTAATTCACACGCAATGGCATGAACGAACTTCCACCCGCATAAACTTTCCTACCGACGGCTCGTTGGGCGTATTGAACAGGAATTTTTCTTTGGGCTTGTGTAATCGCGACGACCCCCGCAACGACGGCAGCGAGCAAGAGCAGTAGTGCAATCCCATGAAAGGCGTTGAAAGTATGATCCGTCGGCACGGGAGGCCGAAACATGTAATACAACGACCGACCAGCAAGCGGTAAGTCGGCCACAATGCCTATCGTGATAATCAGCGAAATACCATTACCTATGCCGCGTTCAGTAATTTGCTCGCCCAGCCACATCAACAATAAGGTTCCTGTCGCTAAGATTAGAATGGTTTGGATTCGATACCACCATCCCGGGTCCATCACCAGTGTTCCCGGAAATTTGAAAGCCTGCATCGGGTTTTCCCAACTGAGTGTCATCAATGTTCCATGCCCCAAGCACAGCAGCAACGTAAGGTAGCGCCCGTACTGAATAATTTTTGGACGCCCACCTTCTTCCCTGGCTAGCTTGCTCAAAGTAGGAACGACCGCTGTCAGGAGCTGAATGATAATCGTCGCCGTGATGTAAGGCATGATGCCCAAAGCGCCGATGGCACAATTCTGGAGGGCGCCGCCTGTAAAAAGGCTGTACATCCCGAGTAACGAGTTATCCATCTGATTCGCGTTCGACTCAAAGAAAGCGCGCAAGGCGCTTGCATCGAGTCCAGGAACTGGAACCCAAGCGAGCACTCGACAGATACCCAACACCATCAAGGTGAAAAAAATCCGCGACTTCAACTCGGGGATCTTGAAGCAATTGGAAAACGTACTGGCAATGTTTGCAAACATGCGTCTGAAAAGAAAAGATTAGCTCTGAACTGCCTGAGGCTTCGTAGATCCGACCACTTCACACACTCCTCCCAAACCTTCGATCTTGGCGCGTGCGGATGCGCTAAAGGCATGGACACTCACCGTAAGTTTCTTGGTCAGTTCGCCTTGACCAAGAATTTTGATTCCATCGCCCGGACCGTTCGCCAAGCCTATAGAACGCAGCGCCGCTTCGTCAACCCGAGCTCCGTTCTCAAATTGATCGAGCCCTGCCAAGTTAACAGGCACGTAGCGGGTTGTATGACGGGCATTATTAAAGCCGCGTTTTGGCATGCGCCGAATTAAAGGCATCTGGCCGCCTTCAAAGCCAATCCGAATCGAACTGCCCGAACGAGCAGATTGGCCTTTGCCACCACGTCCGCTGGTCTTGCCGTGGCCGCTGGATTCACCTTGGCCAAGCCGCTTCTTGCGATGTTTGGCACCAGGCTGAGGTTTTAGGTTATGTAAACGCATAAATTACGATGTAATGTTCGGAGCAGGAGCCGCGACCAGAACTGGGGCCGCTACGGTGCCTGGTGGTGCTTTGACCCTTACTGCTAACCCACGGCTTCGGTAAATCTCTTCCCTCAAGCGCAATGTTTGCAATGCTTTTAGGGTCGCTTTGGCAACGTTGGCTGCATTCTTGGAACCGAGCGATTTGCTCAAAATATCTTTCACTCCCACTGATTCCACGACGGCTCGAACCGTCTTCCCTGCTATGATGCCTGTGCCCGGAGAAGCAGGCCGGAGCAAAACCCTCGCCCCACCATAAGCAGAGAGCACATCATGAGGAATAGTCGCCGCTCGCAACGAAATCTTAACCATGTGTTGCTTCGCATCTTCTCCACCCTTGCGAATAGCATCTGCGACTTCTCCTGCTTTTCCGAGTCCAATTCCAACTCGCCCTTGTTTGTCACCCACCACTATGAGAGCGCTGAAACTAAAACGCCTACCGCCTTTTACCACTTTCGAAGAGCGGTTAATAAAGACAACTTTCTCAACCAACTCGTTCGCGTTTTTGCCGTTTGCGCCAGATGGATCACTCCCATCACCGCCAGGTCTCGTTCGTCGTCCGGAACGTCCGGGTCCTCGTCCGCCACCACCGCGCCCTGGGTCAAAAGTACTTCTAGGTTGTTCAGCCACGATAATATTCTCCTGATTTCAATTAAAATTGCAGACCGTTTTCACGGGCCGCATCCGCCAAAGCTTTGACTTTTCCATGAAAACGCGCACCACTGCGGTCAAACACAACGCGCTGGATACCTTTGGTTTTGGCAGCCTCTGCCGCAAGTTGCCCGATTCGTTTGGCGCTAACAACGTTGGCGGCAAGTTTATCACGATCGGATATTGATTTACTCAGCGTTGACGTGGCAACCAGCGTCACGCCAGCAGCATCGTCAATAAATTGCACGTAGATATTCTTGCCCGTAAAGCGGACACTCATGCGAGGTCTTTGTACGGTCCCAACCACTTTTTTGCGGATACGCCACCGCCGAAGTTGAGCTAAGCGAAGTTTCTTTTCAGTTCTCATTGGATTAAGGTCACGGGTTTGGCCGTAACCCTCGTTAATTACTGTACTGTTTTGCCTTCCTTGCGGATGACTTTTTCGTCGGAGTAACGCACACCCTTACCCTTGTAAGGCTCGGGGGGGTAGTAGCTCCGAATCTCAGAAGCAACGCGTCCAACTGTTTCTTTGTTGGGGCCTTCAATTGTTACTTTGGTATTCTCTTCCACCGTCACCTTAATTTGGTCAGGAATCGGGTAGTTGATCGGATGCGAATATCCGAGGCTCAAATTGACCGTCTTGCCCTGAACGGCTGCTTTGAAGCCGACGCCTTGAATCTCAAGCTTCCTGGTAAAGCCATCGGTAACTCCCTTCACCATATTGTTGACTATGGCTCGACTTAACCCATGGAGTGCTTTGGCTTCGGCATCCTCACCGCTTCTGTTGATGGTCAGGATGGCGTCAGCGAGGACAGCCGAAATGCGCTTCGGTAATTCAAAATCCAGTTTGCCTTTAGGGCCTTCGGCGAAGACTTTGCGACCTTTGATCTCCACCTTCGCCTTGGGAGGAATCTGGATCGGTATTTTTCCAATTCTAGACATAAAACTATTTACCAGATAAAACAAACAAGCTCGCCACCCAGATTTTGTTTCTGAGCATCGACTCCGGTCATAACTCCCTTCGGGGTGGAAACAATCGCTACTCCCATGCCACCGAGGACCCGCGGTATCTCGGTCGCCCCAGCATATCGACGCAGTCCCGGGCTACTTACCCGGCGTAACCCAGTAATCACACCTTTGCGGCCTTGATATTTGAGTTTCAGCTTAAGCGTCTTGATCTTGCTACCTTCAACGCTGCATTCGGTAATGTAGCCTTCGCGCTTTAAAATGTGAGCAATGCTCTCCTTCATTTTCGAGTGAGCTAACTCAATGTCGGGCAACAATGATTGATTGGCATTGCGCAACCGCGTGAGCATATCAGAAATTTGGTCGGTCATAAATTTACCAACTAGCCTTTGTAACACCAGGAATCAAACCGTTCGATGCGGATTCACGAAAAACTAACCGTGAGCAGGCAAATTTTCTTAAGTAACCGTGCCTTCGTCCGGAAATCGCACATCGGTTAACCGTCCGGACGGGACTCGCGTTCCGGGGAAGCTTCGACAATCCTGCGTAATCGCCCTTGGCCTTCAGTTCAGCGCGCAGTACGGCATACTTTTGTACTGTCTTCCGCTTTTTCTTTTCGCGTTCAATCCATGATTTTTTAGCCATATTATCGTCCTTCGGCAAACGGCATACCCATCAACTTTAACAAGTCCAATGCTTCCTCATCTGTCTTCGCAGTGGTCACGATGGTGATGTCCATTCCTTGCTGCCGCTTTATCTTCTCAAGATCTACTTCTGGAAAAATTGTCTGATCCGCAATTCCTAAAGAATAGTTGCCACGACCGTCGAAGGATCGAGTTGATAATCCCCGAAAATCACGAATCCGAGGCAGAGCCGCCGCGACCAATCGATCGAAAAACTCATACATGACTTCGCGCCGTAAGGTGACGTGGCAAGCAATAGGCTGGCCTTCGCGTAACTTAAAATTCGCGATGCTTTGGCGAGCTTTCGCAATCACCGGCTTTCGTCCGGTAATCAAGCTCATATCCTTGGCCGCATCGTCCACAGCTCCCTTTTCCAGCGAAGCGCTAATCCCCATGTTAAGCACAATTTTTTCAATGCAAGGAACTTGGTGGATGTTCTGGTATTTCCGCTTTTCCATCAAAGCCGGTCTAACCTTGTCGATGTAATTATGATACAGTCGTGGTTTCATATCCGCATTATTCCTTGGCTGAAGCAACACCGCGCTTGGCCGCCCGGGCGTCAAACTTTTCCGCCAGCATCACATTAGAAAGATGAATCGTACCCTCGCGTTGCACAATGGCACCTTGAGGATTCTGCTGGTTCTTTCGTGTGTGTTTCTTAATCATTTTCAGGCCTTCAACAATGACTCGTTGCTGCCCAGTCAAGACGCTAATGATCTTACCGCGATTGCCGCGTTCCGTTCCGGCAATTACGACTACTTCATCGCCCTTTTTTACGTGACGTTTTGGCATAGTGCTAGATAACCTCCGGCGCTAATGAAATAATTTTCATGAACTTCTTCTCGCGCAATTCGCGAGCCACAGGTCCAAAAATTCGAGTCCCTCGAGGATTGTTTTCCTTGTCGATGATGACAATCGCGTTTGAATCGAAGCGAAGGTATGAGCCATCGTTTCGGCGAATCGGCTGCCTGGTGCGCACAACAACGGCATCGACTACTTCGCCCTTTTTGACTGTGCCATCAGGAGTTGCTTCCTTAATGTGCGCTTTGATCACATCACCTACTCGGGCATAGCGTTGGTTGCGACCGAGAACACCAATAGTCGCAGCTCGCTTTGCGCCGCTATTATCAGCCACGGCTAGAATGGAACGAATTTGTAACATAATTTCCTCAGTAGCCTAGGCAGCAACAGGCGTGGGTTGAGTATTTCGCTGCAAGACTTCCACCAGCCGCCAGTTCTTCATCTTTGACAGCGGACGGGTCTCTTGAATGCGGACGTGGTCCCCCACTTTCGCTTCACCCTTCTCATCATGCGCGTAAAATTTTCGGTATCGAGTCATGACTTTCTTGAATTTAGGATGTCGAAAGCGCCGTTCCACGCGGACTACAATCGTTTTGGCCATTTTGCTGGAGATGACCTCTCCCAAACGCACTTTACGATGACTGCGAGCAACAGGATTCGTATCAGACATAAAAAACAATTAAGCAGCCTTTTTCCGCAACACAGACATTTGGGTTTCCACGCGAGCGATATCGCGCCGTATGGTCCGGAGGCGTGCCGCCTTTTCCAACTGACTGCTGGCCTGCTGCAGCCTCAAGTTGAACAATTCCTGCCGCAAGTCCCGGTTCTTCGCGCTTAACTCGACAAGGGTTAAATCTCTAATCTCAGACATTTTCATGATTCAATCTTATCCCAACTTATGCCGTGAAATAAATTTGGTTTTGATTGGGAGTTTATCAGCCCCCAAGCGCATCGATTCGCGTGCCACCGCTTCAGGAACTCCGTCCACTTCAAACAATACGTTTGCCGGGCGTATCACAGCCACCCAAGATTCCACCGGTCCTTTACCTTTACCCATTCGGGTTTCTAGCGGTTTCTTGGTGTAAGATTTGTCCGGAAAAATGCGAATCCAAACCTTGCCACGACGTTTCATAAAACGAGTGATCGCGACTCGCGCAGCTTCGATCTGCTTGGTATCAAGCCAACATCGCTCCAGCGACTGCAATCCATATTCGCCAAACGCAACCGTCGCACCGCGAGAAGCAATCCCAGCGCGGTTACCGCGGTGCATTTTGCGGTACTTCACTCTTGCGGGCATCATTGGCATATTAAATTCCTAATTAACTAAAATGGTTAAACGCTCGCGGCAACCGCAGCGCTACTCGAAGCTACTCCGGGCTTTTCAGCTTTCATTTCCCCCTTGCAAATCCAACACTTAATTCCCAATTTTCCGTAAAGTGTCCGGGCTTCCGCAAAGCCGTAATCAATATTGGCGCGCAACGTGTGCAACGGAACGCTGCCTTCATGATAAGATTCCACTCGCGCCAACTCGGCACCGCCAAGCCGACCCGCACAGCGAACCTTAATGCCTGCCGCTCCGAAATCCATGGCTGTTTGAACCGCTTTTTTCATCGCGCGACGGAAGGAAATCCGGCGCTCCAGTTGCAAAGCAATATTCTCGGCGACTAACTGCGCGTCGAGTTCCGGAGTTTTAACTTCCTGAATATCGACGTAAATTTCTTTCCCTGTCATTTTGCTCAACTCCTCCTTGAGCTTGTCGATCTCAGCGCCTTTGCGGCCGATCACCACTCCAGGACGAGCTGTGAAGATCGTAATGCGACAGCGGGTGGCAGCACGTTCGATCTGAATCTTTGGAACCGACGCTGATTCCAGCTTCTTTTTAAGGATGTCGCGAATCTTGCGATCCTCTGAAAGAAGTTTGCCGAACTCTTTCTTCTCGGCGTACCACTTCGACCGCCAATCCTTAGTGACGGCGATTCGAAAACCAATTGGATTTGTCTTCTGTCCCATAAGTCAATTAGCTATCCGATAAAGTAATCATGATATGGCAACTTCGCTTTAAAATCGGTCCTGCCGAACCACGTGCCTTGGGCGTGAAACGCTTCAAAGTCGTCGCCGTCCCCGCTACCGCTTTTTTCACCCAGAGGTTTTCGACTTTCAGGTTGTTGTTATTTTCAGCATTCGCTATGGCCGACTTCAAGGTCTTGGCCACGACCCGCGCCGATTTGCGCGGAACTACGGCCAACACAGCGGTTGCTTTCTCAGCAGACAGGCCTTGAATTTGGCGAACCATTTCGCGCATCTTCTGGGCTGACATACGTATATTGCGGTTGGTAGCGTGAACTTCCATAAAGTAACTATTTGGCTTCCGCTTTGGCGGTGTGAGCGCCGTGCTTCTTAAACGTGCGCGTCAGTGAAAACTCACCGAGTCTATGACCCACCATGTTCTCAGAGACAAAAACGGAATTGAAAATCTTCCCGTTGTGCACATTAAAAGTGTGCCCGACGAACTCCGGCGTGATCATCGATCGGCGTGACCAAGTCTTAATCGGTTTCTTTGAATTGGTAGCATTCAACTTGGCAATTTTTTCCATCAAGTATGGCTCTACAAATGGACCTTTTTTAATCGAGCGTCCCATAAACTATCTTTTCTTCATTGGCCGCCCGTCGCGACGAGCGACGATAAGACGGTCTGATTGTTTGTGTCGTTGGCGCGTCTTAAAACCTTTAGTAATAACACCCCATGGAGTTACGGGATGGCCACCTCCGGAAGTTTTCCCAGCGCCGCCACCCATTGGATGATCGACAGGATTCTTGGCTACCCCGCGGCTCAGCGGGCGAATTCCACGATGACGACCTCGCCCCGCTTTGCCTAAAACAACATTTTCATGTTCCGGATTTCCAACCTGGCCAATCGTGGCAACACAAGTCTCATTAAATCTGCGGATCTCCCCCGATGGCAATCGTATCTGAGCGTAGCCTTCGTCGCGAGACATCACCACGGCTGACCCTCCAGCACTCCGAACTAGTTGTGCGCCCTTGCCAGGAACAAGCTCTAAGTTGTGGATTGGAATACCGATTGGAACATTTTTCAAAGGCAAGCAGTTGCCAATTTCTGGTGGAGCTACTGCGCCACTCATCAAGGTGCTACCGATCTTCAAACCGATTGGAGCGATAATATAACGCTTTTCCCCATCCACATACTCCAGTAGCGCCAAGCGAGCAGAACGAATAGGATCGTATTCTATCGCCACCACTTTGGCTTCAACTCCGCGTTTGTTACGTTTGAAATCAACCGTTCGAACCTTTTGCTTGTGGCCCTGCCCACGTCCGCGACTTGTCACGCGTCCATAGCAATTACGTCCTCCCGTCTTCTTCCGGGTGTACACCAAGGTCTTCTCCGGCTTGGTCTTTGTAATCTCATCGAACGACGCGATCGTGATGTAGCGCGTGGAGGGCGTCAGAGGTCGAAACGTTTTAACTGGCATAGCGAGTATAAAATTAGGTCAAATCGATCTTGTCGGGCTTCTTCAGAGTCACAATGGCTTTTTTCCAATCAGGGGCTTTACCCGCTTGAGCCGTGCGCTGACGTCTGAACTTTCCACGCACATTCAGTGTGCGAACATCCAATACGGTAACCTTAAACAACTCCTCAACTGCCTGACGAATTTGAATCTTATTCGCGCGGCGATCAGCCACCAAGGTGTACTGATTAAACTTATCCTTTTGGATTGTCCCTTTTTCAGTGAGACGGACTGTCTTAATAACGACGAAATTGTTCATGGGGAGTTTAGTTCTGAATGAGACGCTGCTCGACCTTTTCAAAAGCACCCCGAATAAAAACCAATTTATCGAAGCGAAGAATTTGATAAGTGTTCAGAGCATCACTTGTCGTCAGCTCAACATTTTGGACGTTCCGAGACGCCAAAACCAAATTACGATCAACCCCAGGTGAAACAATCAAAGTCGTTGATTTTAACTCTAACGCTGACAAAACACCTAAGAATTCCTTGGTCTTTGACGAATTCAACTTCAGATCGTCCAAGATAACAACATCACCGGCTTTCAATCGCTCACTGAGCGCTTTGCGCAACGCCAATTGCTTAGTTGATTTTGAAACCTTTTTCGTAAAATCACGAGGCTTTGGGCCAAACACGACACCACCCCCACGCCACAATGGTGAAGCAAACGAACCCGCCCGGGCGCGACCCGTCCCCTTTTGGCGCCAAGGCTTCTTGCCAGTGCCTGCAACGTCCCCCATTGTCTTGGTGCAAGCAGTCCCGCTGCGCTGCGCTGCCCGATACGCTACCACGACATCATGAACGGCCTGCGAACCCTTCCAGTTCTCGATGATCGGAAACTTGACGTCCAGTTCGCCCTGACTGTTCCCCCGAATATCCTTAATTGTTAGCTTCATCTGAGTCCCAAATTATTTTTTCTGAGCTGGGGCTTTCTTCGGATTTTTCTTGGCTTCGCGAATGACCACGTAATCGCCTTTCGCACCAGGAACCGCGCCTTTAATCAATAGAATGTTATCAGCCTCGCGCACCTGAACGATCTCCAAATTCTGAACCGTTCGACGCACCTGCCCCATGTGTCCAGGCATCTTCATTCCCCGCATTACAGTTCCGGGAAACAAACGTTGCCCGATCGCTCCGGCTCGGCGATGAAAGCCTTTCGCTCCGTGGGTCATATCACCACCACGAAAATGATGGCGTTTCATGACACCTTCAAATCCACGGCCCTTCGTCACACCAATTGCATCCACAAAGTCGCCTTGAGCGAAAATGTTCACTCCGACAACATCTCCAGGTTTCACATCCAATGAAAAATCACGAAACTCCCGCAGCCGCTTCACGGGAGTAGAACTTTGCTTTTTAAAATGACCGAGCAAAGGCTTCGACAATCGGTGTTCCTTCTGATCGTCAAACCCGAGCTGTACAGCCTTGTAACCGTCGGTTTCTATTGTCTTGCACTGCACGACACGGTTGGGGCCGGCCAGCACTACGGTAACAGGAATCAAGTTCCCCTTTAGGTCGTAAACCCTCGTCTGCCCAAGTTTTTTTCCAAGCAAGCCAATCATAAATTCAAATCTTGATAGTGATATCCACCCCGGCAGGCAGATTGAGCTTCTTCAGTTCATCAACAGTTTTCGCCGTCGGATCAATGATATCCAGCAAGCGCTTGTGAGTGCGTTGCTCAAAAGTTTCATGCGATTTTTTGTCCGCATGCGGCGAACGCAACACCGTAAATCGTTCAATTCGAGTTGGCAGCGGAATAGGACCGGCGACTCGAGCGCCTGTGCGTTTGACGGTTTCCACGATATCGTGGGCAGACTGATCGATGACTCGATGGTCATAAGCCTTCAGGCGTATGCGTATGCGTTGTCCTGCCATAAAAAAAGAACGGTTAAATGTAAAAGGTTTACCTGTGTTCAGGCCCGCGCCGGCTTTGGCTTCGCAGAATCCAAAATCGTGGCCAAAATGCTATTGGGCACTTGCTCAAAGTGTGAAGGCTCCATCGAGTAGGACGCTCGGCCTTTCGATAACGAACGAATCGCTGTCGCATAACCAAACATCTCCGCGAGCGGTACTTCAGCGTAGAGATACGTCGCGTTATTCTTAGCCTCGATGCTTTGGATCTTCCCTCGGCGTCGATTCAAGTCCCCCAACAAATCACCTTGATATTCCTCGGGCGTCGTGACCTCCACTTTCATGATCGGCTCAAGCAAAACCGGATTGGCTTTCTTCACCGCATCTTTCAGTGCGAAGATTCCAGCCATTTTGAACGCAAGTTCACTGGAATCCACTTCATGGAACGAGCCATCGACAATTTCAACTTTCACATCGACCATCTGGTAATTGGCCAACACGCCGCCTTTGATGGCTTCTTCGACACCGTCGATAACCGGTGAAATAAATTCCTTCGGAATTGAACCACCGACGATTTTATTTAAAATTTCAATGCCTTTGCCGCGCCCATTTGGCTCAATCTTAACGCAGGCATGACCGTACTGGCCGCGTCCACCAGATTGTCGAATGAACTTGCCTTCACCATCCGCAGCTCTCGTGATCGTTTCACGGTAAGCAATCTGAGGAGCACCCGAATTCGCTTCCACCTTAAATTCGCGGAACAAGCGGTCTCTAATAATCTCAAGGTGCAGCTCACCCATACCAGCAATGATGAGTTGGCCTGTCTCTTCGTTGGTAAAGCAACGGAAGGTGGGGTCTTCTTCTGCCAAACGCTGCAAACCTTCGGACATTTTATCGCGATCCGCTTTAGTTTTTGGCTCAACTGCCATTGAAATAACCGGTTCAGGGAAAGTTGGAGGTTCCAAGGAAACAGGGAAATCTTCGTCGCAAAGAGTGTCACCCGTTGTAATATTTCTCAACCCGACCAAAGCAGCGATGTCACCCGCAAATGTGGTTTGCACCTCGATCCGCTTATCTGCCTGAATCATCATCACGCGACTCACTCGGTCCCTCTTCTTTGTCCGCGGATTATATATCACGTCACCCTTGCTAAGCTTCCCGCTATAGACGCGAAAGAACACGAGCTTACCTACGAAAGGATCTGTCCAAAGCTTGAATGCTAAAGAACAAAACTTCGCATTGTCGTCTGAGTGAACTTCGATCCGCGTATCGGGCTCCCCCGGTTCATGACCAACTGCTGGAGGGACGTCTAAGGGTGATGGAAGATAATCAACGACTGCATCGACGAGAGGCTGAACACCTCGCTTCTTAAAAGCCGACCCGCAGAGAACCGGAACCAGCTCAATCTTGCACGTCAATCGCCGAATCGCCTGTTTCAAAACGAGGGCATCAATTGGTTTCTCCTCGATGACCAATTCAGCGATTTCATCGTCTTTGTTCGCAACCGCATCAATCAATTCATCCAGAGCAAATTTGGCTCTCTCCTGGTCCGCTTCGGGAATATCTGTAACGGTGTAATTCAGGCCTACCTCATCAGCCACATCATAAATAATAGCCTTTTGATTTACCAAATCGATAACGCCCGTAAAATAATCTTCCTTTCCAATCGGAATATAAATTGGGTAGGCATAGGCTCCCAACTTCTTCCGCATCTCGGAAACAGCATTCTCAAAATTCGCTCCAGTGCGATCCATTTTGTTGACGAAGGCAATCCGTGGGACCTTGTATTTGGTGGCTTGCCGCCAAACGGTCTCAGATTGCGGCTGAACGCCCGCCACACCACAGAACACAGCCACAGCACCATCTAACACGCGCATTGAACGCTCTACTTCAGCGGTAAAATCAACATGCCCAGGCGTATCGATGATGTTTATCCGATGAGGTATCCCGACAAATGTTTTCAGGATGCCATCTTCTTTCTGGGTCCAATAGCAAGTCGTGGCAGCGGAGGTGATCGTGATACCCCGCTCCCGCTCCTGGTCCATCCAGTCGGTGACCGTATTGCCGTCATCCACATCGCCCATTTTGTGGATGAGACCGGTATAAAACAAGATTCGCTCGGTGGTCGTGGTCTTCCCAGCATCAATGTGCGCAGCAATTCCGATGTTCCGCGTACGGCTCATCTCATACTGACGATCCGGTGAATTCACCGATTTACCTTTGTCCATTACTGCTTCCATCTATATTTCAGGAGAATAAAAATGCCCCGATTTGCTTCAGCCTTCGGGGCGGTTCAAATTTTGAGCTAACTACCAGCGGAAATGGGCGAACGCTTTATTCGCTTGCGCCATCTTATGCACCTCATCGCGCTTTCGAATGGCATTTCCCTGTCCTTGAAACGCATCCATGATCTCCGCTGCCAAGGCTTCCTTCATCGCTATACCCTTGCGAGCATCGGCAAAATCAACTAGCCACCGCAATGCAAGCGCCAGCTGCCTATCCGAAGAAGCCTCCACAGGGACCTGGTAGGTCGCTCCGCCAACGCGACGGGGCTTAACTTCCAATCGAGGCTTTGCGTTATCAACCGCACGCTGTAAAATTTCCAGCGGGTTAGAATTAGGGTTCTTCTCCGCAATTTGTTCAAAAGTCCCGTACACAATCCTTTGAGCTGTGCTTTTCTTTCCGGACTTCATGACCACATTGACTAACCGAGAAACCAATGTGCTGTGAAATTTAGCATCCTGAGGAACTTGTCTTCTGCTGGCTTGACGACGTCTCGACATAAATCAAAATTACTTAGCAGCGGCCGGTTTGGCAGCCTTAGGTCGTTTAACCCCATATTTCGAACGGCTAACCCGGCGTTTCTCCACGCCCGCAGCATCCAAAGTCCCGCGCACGATATGGTATCGAACTCCCGGCAGATCTTTAACGCGTCCCCCACGGACCAACACGATCGAATGTTCCTGAAGGTTATGCCCCTCGTCGGGGATGTAAGCTATGATCTCATAACCATTCGTCAATCGCACTTTGGCTACTTTTCGCATGGCCGAATTTGGTTTCTTCGGCGTACGAGTCATAACCTGAACACAAACACCCCGGCGAAAGGGCGCGTTTTCCAAGGCGGGTGACTTGGACTTATACTTCAGTTTGTTTCGCCCTTTACGGACGAGTTGATTAATTGTCGGCATCGTAGCTATCCGATTTTTCGTGCTTCCATTCCAACTCCCAGACCTTCGGGGAAATGGAGCGCGAATATTAGCAAAGGAATCTTTGGTTGCAACAAATATTTAAAGAATTCTTACTAATTTGTTTTAGGTTCTCTAACTCACCATCGGTTCATCGACTAAGGCGTTCGATTCCTCCACCGGCAACTCTTCCACCAATGGTTTTAGTTGGACTTTCCGATGACGATTGAACCCGGTGCCGGCAGGAATGATATGTCCCATGATCACGTTTTCTTTGAACCCTCGCAAGTAATCGACTTTCCCCATGGTTGCGGCCTCAGTAAGGACTCGCGTCGTGTCCTGGAAAGAAGCAGCGCTGAGGAAGCTCTCTGTTTCAAGGGAGGCCTTCGTGATTCCCAACAACACTGGCTGGGCTTCAGCCGGTTTCCCACCCATTTTCTCCACACGCTGATTCTCGTTCTCGAAAACCAGCTTATCGATTTGTTCACCCCACAAGAATGTGCCATCGCCCGGTTCCGTGATACGGACTTTACGCAGCATCTGCCGAACAATGATCTCAATGTGCTTGTCGTTGATGGTGACGCCCTGCAAGCGATAGACTTCCTGGACTTCATTAACAAGGTGCTCTTGAAGCTCCTGCGGCCCGCAAACATCTAGGATCTCGTGCGGAACGACCGGTCCTTCGGTCAATTGCTGACCTTTGCGAACGAAGTCGCCTTTGAACACGATGACGTGCTTGCCTATCGGAATGAGGTGTTCCTCTTCAAGCCCGGTTTGAGTATCCTTAATCAGGATGGTACGCTTTCCACGCACACTCGGCCCGAAATCAACAATCCCATCGATCTTGGAAATCTCAGCGGCATCTTTCGGTCGGCGAGCCTCAAACAACTCAGCCACACGAGGCAGACCGCCTGTAATATCTTTCGTTTTGGATGTCTTGCGTGGTGTCTTCGCCATGAGGGATCCCGCGACGATCTTATCGCCTTCGTTCACGACGATGTGAGCGCCTGAAGGAATTGGGTAATTCGCCGTTGGCTCTCCCTTGTCGTCCACAATGATGATCTGCGGGTGCAAATCTTCTTTGTGCTCGATGATCACCTTGGCTTCTGATCCAGTTGTCTCATCGACCTCCTGCTTCATGGTGACACCTTCGATGATGTCATGGAATTGGATTCGGCCCGCTCTCTCGGACAGGATCGGAACGTTGTAAGGATCCCACTCCACAAATGTGTCCCCACGCTTAACGGTCCCGCCTTTCGGAACAGAAATTACCGACCCGATAACCACGTTATGAACCTCCAATTCGCGGCCATCCTCGGCTAGAATCGAGATGGATCCGTTTTTATTTAAGACGATATTATTGCCGTCTTCCAATTCCACCAAACGCAGATCGTTATAACGCACCAACCCGTCAAATTTAGCCTTGATTTGGGGCTGCTTAAACACCTGCGACGCAGTTCCACCGATGTGGAACGTACGCATTGTTAATTGCGTGCCCGGTTCACCGATCGATTGGGCGGCAATGATTCCGACGGCTTCGCCCAGTTTGACAAGATTGCCAGTTGCCAAATTGCGGCCATAGCAACCGATACAAATTCCTTGCTTGCTTTCACACGTGAGCACCGATCGAATCTTCACTTTTTCGATGCCAGACTTGTCGATGGACTTCGCTTTGACCTCATCAATTTCTTCGTTGGCCTTGACAATCTTTTTCGTTGGAGCGGTTGGATCAACTATGTCATCACAACTGAAACGCCCAACGAGGCGCTCACTCAATTTGACGACCTCGTCCTCACCTTCGTAAATCGCCTGTACCCAAATGCCATTGGTCGTTCCACAGTCATCTTCTCGGATGATCACATCTTGCGCGACATCGACTAATTTGCGCGTCATGTAACCAGAGTCCGCTGTCTTGAGGGCAGTATCAGCCAGACCTTTCCGAGCTCCGTGCGTGGAGATGAAGTATTCGAGCACCGTGAGGCCCTCGCGGAAGTTGGAGAGAATCGGCTTCTCGATGATGTCACCGGAAGGCTTGGCCATCAATCCGCGCACCCCTGCGAGTTGTCGCACCTGCTGACGATTGCCCCGCGCGCCTGAATCGACCATCAGCCAAACGGGGTTATACTCACGTTTGCCTTGATTATTCTCCAGCGTGCGCAGCATGACGTTAGCGATCTGGTCCGTGCAATGAGTCCAAATATCAATGACCTTGTTGTATCGCTCGCCTGGAGTGATGACTCCTTTGCGATATTGCTTTTCCACGTCGCTGATCTGCTTCTGCGCGGCTTCAATCTCCTGCGTCTTCTCCTTGGGAATGATCATGTCATCGATACCAATGGAGATACCTGCCCGCGTCGCTTCGTAGAAACCCAACTCCTTGAGTTTGTCTAGGGTCACCACGGTTTTCTCATGACCGCAGATCTTGTAGCAATTCCAGATCAGCTCCCCGATTTGAGGTTTGCCAATCACTTTATTCGGAAACCCGAGTTCAAGCGGCCAAATTTCGCTGAACATCACCCGGCCAACCGTAGTCTCAATTGTCCGCTTATCGGAATCGCCATACACGGTCTTGCGTCCGTAATCCGGATTAGCCATGCGAATCTTTTCGTGAGTTCTCACGGCGCCGTCATCATGCGCAAAGATGACTTCTCTCTTGGATCCGAACAGCTTTAGCCTGCTCTCATGCGGAACACCCACGGTCCGTGGGTTGGCTGTTAGATAATAGCAGCCGAGAGTAATGTCCTGCGTGGGGGTCATAATCGGCTTGCCGCTGGAAGGGCTGAAGATGTTGTTCGGAGCCATCATCAGCAAGCGCGCTTCCAGTTGGGCTTCGACTGAAAGCGGGACGTGGACAGCCATTTGGTCTCCATCGAAGTCTGCGTTGTATGCAGTGCAAACCAGAGGATGAATCCGTATGGCTTCCCCTTCGATCAGCACCGGCTCGAATGCTTGAATGGAAAGCCTATGCAAGGTGGGGGCGCGGTTCAGAAGTACTGGGTGTCCTTTGGTGACCTCTTCCAAAATATCCCACACTTCAGGGGACTGGCGTTCAATCATCTTCTTTGCCGATCGCACCGTGTGGACATAACCCAATTCCTTAAGCCGCCGAATGATGAACGGTTCGAAAAGGACCAACGCCATTTTCTTGGGCAAGCCGCATTGGTGGAGCTTCAATTCTGGCCCGATGACAATAACCGAACGTCCCGAATAATCGACGCGTTTGCCCAGCAAGTTTTGACGGAACCGTCCGCTCTTGCCCTTGAGCATATCGCTAAGAGATTTCAGCGGTCGATTGCCAGCGCCTGTCACCGCGCGACCGTGCCGACCATTGTCAAACAAAGCGTCCACCGCTTCTTGAAGCATCCGCTTTTCATTGCGAATAATGACTTCTGGCGTCTTGAGCTGAAGGAGGTTCTTCAAACGGTTATTGCGGTTGATAACCCGCCGATACAAGTCGTTCAAATCAGATGTGGCGAACCGACCGCCTTCCAATGGCACCAACGGGCGCAAGTCAGGAGGGATCACTGGCAAGACAATCAAAATCATCCACTCAGGTCGGCTCTTGGAGCTCTGGAAACCTTGATAGAGTTTGATTCGCTTCGCGATTTTCTTCCGGATCTGCTTGCTCTTCGTCTCAGTCATCGCGATTTGCAACTGATCGATTTGCTTTTGCAAATCGACATTCCCCAACGCCTCGCGAACCGCTTCCGCTCCCATCTTCGCCAAGAAAGCATCCGCGCCGTAGGTTTCTTTGGCTTCTCGGAATTCCAATTCACTGAGCAATTGGTGCTGTTTTAGCGGAGTCGATCTTGGATCAATAACCAGGTAATCTTCGTAATAGATAACTCGCTCCAAATTGCGGGCCGTCATGTCAAGCATCAGGCCGAGGCGTGAGGGCATGCATTTGAAGAACCAGATGTGCGAGACGGGTACTGCGAGTTCTATGTGTCCCATCCGTTCGCGCCGCACGCGGGAAAGAGTTACTTCGACACCGCAGCGGTCGCAGACAACCCCACGATGCTTGATGCGCTTGTATTTCCCGCAGGAACATTCCCAGTCTTTTACCGGACCGAAAATGCGTTCGCAAAACAAGCCACCCTTCTCGGGCTTAAACGTTCGGTAGTTAATGGTCTCAGGGTTCTTGACTTCTCCCTTGGACCAAGAACGGACCGATTCGGGAGAGGCCACCGTGATAGCCACATAGTCAACTCGGTTGACCTTATCCAGACCAAGTAATTCACGAGCGGTTTCTTTTGTGCTAATCATATTTTGAGCAAGTTGGAGACAAATCTTTCAGGAAGCGGTTTAGCCGAGCGCTGCTAATGCCGATGGTTGCGCTGGCTGATCCGATGGATTCGAATAGCCGACTTTCACGTCCAAAATGAGAGACTGCATCTCTTTAACCAGCACGTTGAATGACTCTGGCACACCCGCTTCCAACGCATTGTCCCCTTTGACAATACTCTCATAAATACGGGTCCGGCCTTGTACATCATCCGACTTTACTGTGAGCAATTCCTGCAGCGTGTAAGCCGAGCCATAGGCTTCCATCGCCCAAACTTCCATTTCTCCGAAGCGCTGACCTCCGTATTGGGCCTTTCCACCGAGCGGTTGCTGAGTCACTAACGAGTAAGGCCCAACAGCGCGAGCGTGGATCTTGTCGGCAACCAAATGGCCGAGCTTCATCATATAGATGTAGCCTACGACGATTTCCTGATCGAAAGACTCACCAGAGCGTCCGTCATACAGAAGAGTTTTGCCATGTTCAGGCAATGCGCCTTGCTTAAGGTATCCCCGGATATCTTTCTCTTTGATCCCGTCAAATACGGGCGTAGCAAAGCGAAGACCTAACAGCCTCGCTGCCCATCCCAAATGCGTCTCGAGCACCTGTCCAACGTTCATGCGCGAGGGAACCCCTAGAGGGTTCAATACGATATCCATCGGCGTTCCGTCAGACAAATACGGCATATCTTCTTCGGCAACGATTTTGGCGACCACGCCTTTGTTTCCATGGCGCCCAGCCATCTTATCCCCTACTGAAAGCTTGCGCTTCGATGCAATATAGACCTTCACGGATTTGATGATCCCAGGATCCACTTCGTCGCCGGATTCAACTCGCTCCATTTCCTCGTCATGCTGCATCTGCAAATCATCAAACCTCTTTTTAAAGTTGCCGATGATTTCATTGATCTTATTTCGGATCGGGGATGGGTCGATCTCGATGCGGTCATAGACGCTCGCCAATTTCCGCAATAGCGTCTTGGTGATCTTGCGATTGGCCGGAATGATGATTTCGCCGGTTTCAGAATTGACAACATCCAACGGAATCTTCTCGCCGAGGAGAATATTGCTCAACGCCTCGGTGAGCTGCTCGCGCAACTCATCCATTTTGGTTTTGTAATCCTCATCTACCTGCTTGGCGTGCTTCTTGGCTTCCGAGGGGGAAACGCGGTTGCCGCGATCCACTTCTTTCTTCGAAGAAACCTTTACATCCATGACAATACCGTAAGTCCCTGAAGGAACCTTGAGCGACGTATCCTTAACGTCCGCCGCCTTTTCACCAAAGATGGCTCGGAGCAAGCGCTCTTCAGGAGCCAACTCAGTCTCGCTCTTGGGCGTAATCTTACCGACCAGAATGTCGCCGGGTTTTACTTCAGCCCCGATTCGGATAACTCCGTCAGTGCCCAGATTCTTCAACGCTTCTTCACCGAGATTTGGAATGTCGCGGGTGATTTCCTCAGGGCCGAGCTTCGTATCGCGTGCTCCCACTTCAAACTCATCAATATGAATAGACGTGAAGACGTCATCTTTAACGATGCGTTCGCTGATTAGGATCGCGTCTTCGAAGTTATACCCATTCCATGGCATGAACGCGCAGAGGACGTTTCGTCCGAGAGCCAGTTCTCCGCCGGAAGTACACGGTCCGTCGGCAATGACCTGTGCCTTCTTCACCGTGTCGCCCTTGGCGACCAGAATCTTTTGGTTGATGCAGGTGGCCGCATTCGACCGCATGAATTTCCGGACATTATAGACGTGAACTCCTTCCCCGGGATCGTGTTTGATTTTCTTCTTGCCTTCAGGAAGTTTTCCGTCAGCTGTGATGATGATCTGACTGCCCGTAACCGACGCTACTTTACCGCTCTCGTCAGACACGATGACGGCGCGAGAATCGCGAGCGACGCGCTCCTCCAAGCCGGTCGCGACTAAAGGCGCTTCCGTCACTAACAGCGGAACGGCCTGACGTTGCATGTTGGAACCCATCAAGGCTCGATTGGCATCGTCGTGTTCCAGAAATGGAATGAGACCCGCTGCCACGGAGACCAGTTGCTTTGGGGAGACATCCATGTAATCCACACGAGATGGCTCAACATCAATAAAGTCGCCTTTGCATCGGCACATGACTTTATCACTTTGGAAGTGGCCCTTGTCGTCAATAGGCGCATTCGCCTGAGCGACAATAAACGCTTCCTCACGATCCGCGGTCAGATAATCGATGTGGTGCGTCACTCGGCCTTTCTCCACTTTTCGGTAGGGCGTTTCGATGAAACCAAAATCATTGACGCGAGCAAACGTAGCCAGCGAAGCGATCAACCCGATGTTCGGCCCTTCAGGTGTTTCCACCGGGCAGATACGTCCATAATGCGATGGGTGTACGTCGCGAACTTCAAAGCCGGCCCTGTCTCGAGACAATCCGCCTGGCCCGAGAGCGGACAGTCGGCGCTTGTGAGTCAGTTCGGCCAGAGGATTGATTTGATCCATGAACTGGGAAAGCTGGCTTCGTCCAAAGAAATCGCGAACAACAGCCGAAAGCGCCTTCGGATTGATCAACTTTTGCGGCGTCATGGTGTCCATGCCTTGGTCGAACAGGGTCATCCGCTCCTTCACGAGACGTTCTGTTCGCGCCAAACCTACGCGGCACTGATTCGCCAACAACTCACCCACGGTCCGAATGCGGCGGCTTCCGAGATGGTCGATGTCATCGAGTGTGCCTTGGCCCTTTTTCAGGCGAAGCAAGTATTTGGTGGCGGCAACAAGGTCTTCTTTGGTGAGAATTCGAGAATCCTCGTTTCCTTTAAGACCAAGTTTCTGCATGATCTTGTAACGGCCGACTCTCCCCAGATCATAACGCTTTGGATCGAAGAATAATCTCTTGATCAGTGCTCTGGCATTGGCCGCAGTCGGTGGATCTCCAGGGCGCAAACGCCTATAAATATCCTTGAGAGCCTCTTCCTCATTCTTGGTCGGATCCTTCTTAAGGCATTTAATGACGATTCCGTCGTCAACCGTGGTGTCAACGACCCGTATCTTCGTGACACCGAGCTCAGCGATCTGCTTTACGACTGCTTTCGAAAGCGGCTCAAAAGCGCGGGCGACAACGATCGCTTTATCTGGATCAACTGCGTCCTCGATGAGCACTTTGTTTTGGATATTCTCCAAACCTTCTGCCTCTTTCAGGCTCAACTCCTCAAGGTCGTAGAATAATTTAAGGATGTCGGCGTCGGAACCGTAACCTAAAGCCCGGAAAAATGTGGTGGTCAAAAACTTCCGCCGCCTCTTTTTGCGATCCAAGTAAACGTAAAGAAGATCACTCGTGTCAAACTGAGCCTCATACCACGAACCACGATCTGGAATGATACGAAACGAATGGAGGGTCTTACCGTTAGGATGCTGAGTCGCCTCAAAAGCTAAACCGGGAGACCGGTGCAATTGGCTCACGATTACGCGTTCAGCTCCGTTGATGACGAAGGTCCCTTGCGGTGTCATCAAGGGCAGCTCGCCCATGAACACCTTCTCTTCTTTCGTTCCCTTCTCTTCCTTCAACAAAAAAGTAACGTGAAGAGGCGCGCCGTATGTGATTCCTTCACGGAGACATTCCAACCAGTCTTGCTTTGGTTCACCAATCTCATAGCTGTGGTAATCCAACTTGGATTTACCATCGTAGCTCTCGATTGGAAAGACCTCTGTAAACACTGCTTGCAAGCCTAGGTTCTTCCGTTTGGAGGTTGGCGTCTCCGCTTGCAAAAACTCGTGGTATGAATTGACCTGTATCTCGATCAAATTCGGCGGAGCGATTATTTCTTTAATCTTACCAAAGTTAATTCGTTCAGACGCTCGCAAGGGCATGTTCACCTCTAATGAATTGCTGGCCTTAAGCCAGACGGTTTTAGGAATAACGACACAAAACCGGCTTCCTTGGGGCTTCCCAAGAATTACCGGCAAATATTTTTAAATTACCTGTGGATGAACGATTTGAGTTCTAGAGTCTATTTTCTGCTCTTCCACTGCGGCAAAAAGGGCGACGGAATAAGTCCGTCGCCCACGATAAACGATTATTACTTAACTTCAACTTTCGCGCCCGCTTCTTCCAACTTCTTTTTTGCGGCATCACTATCTGCTTTGTTGGCCCCCTCGAGCACTGGTTTCGGGGCTTCTTCGACCAATTTCTTGGCTTCAGCCAAACCCAACCCAGCTTTAATCTCGCGGACTGCTTTAATCACAGAGATTTTCTTTTCGGCCGGTGCCGAGATCAAAATCACATCGAAAGCTGTTTTCGCCTCCGCAACCGGCGCTGCCGCAGCACCTGCACCACCGGCGGCTGCAGCTGCTACGGGAGCAGCGGCTGTTACGCCCCATGTGGTTTCGAGTTGCTTAACTAAGTCAGCAGTCTCTAGGACTGTTAATTTGCTTAACTGTTCAATTATTCCTGTAATATCTGCCATATTCCCTTTCAGTCTCGTCGTCATCCCAAGCTAGGGAAGGTTTAAGCGCGCAGCCAGCGAGCCGACGATTTACTTTGTTACGTTGTGTTTTCGGCGCCTATTCTCTTACGACGCCAAAAGTCTGAGATTCCCATCCCAATTCCAGCCACAAACTTCGGTGGCGTTTGGTCGAGAATCAGTCTGCTTTCGCTTCAGGATTCCTGCCCCTTGTCGATCTTCGCCTGCAGCACTCTAACCAACTGGGTTGCTGGAGTACCGAGCAAGCGCACTAATTGAGTCGCTGGTGCCTGGAGAACCCCGAGCAAAGTGCCCCGGAGAACCTCAAGGGGCGGCAGATCTGCAAGCGCAACAATATCTGCCGTCTCCAAGCGCCGATTGTTCAAAAATCCGAATTGGGCCTTCGGCTTGTCAAATTCCGCTTGGAATGTTTTGACTACCTTCGCTGCCACCGAGATGTCGCGCTGCCCAGTAATGACAGCCAATTGCCCAGCCAAAACTCCGCCCAAATCCGCAACACCGGACTCTTTAGCAGCAATTCGGAAAATGGAATTCTTGACGACATGTATTTCACCGCCGGCCTTCTTGAGACGCTTACGCAACTCGCTAAAATGGCCGACCGTTAAACCTTTGTAATCAACCACGATGAAAAAAGGCGAGGCGTTCAGCCTGGTAACATATTCATTGCCAATTAATTGTTTTTCAGCTCGCATGAGTTTTCCTCAGAAAAGTTTAGATTTAAGCCGCAGCCCCAAATTCTCGGATGTCCAACCTCACCGGTGGACTCATAGTCGCCGACAGCGTGCAGCTCTTAATGTAGATTCCTTTGACGCTCGAAGGGCGAGCCTTCGAAACAGCTTCGATGACCGACCGAGCATTGTCTGCAATTTGATCAGCCGTAAATGAGATCTTGCCCACAGGAACATGAACATTACCAGCTTTGTCAACTTTGAATTCGACTCGTCCGGCTTTGACCTCTCTCACGGCTTTAGCTGTGTCTTCAGTTACTGTGCCTGTTTTTGGATTTGGCATTAAACCACGTGGACCCAATATTTTGCCGAGTTTTCGCACTTCGGCCATAGCCTCAGGAGTGGCCACGGCGACATCAAAATCAGACCAGCCTTCTGTGCATTTTTTGATCAAGTCCTCAAAGCCTACATGCTCAGCTCCCGCAGATCGCGCCGCGTCCGCCGCGACTCCGCTTTTGGCGAATACGAGCACTCGGACGACCTTCCCGCTCCCATGAGGCAAGGGAACTGTGCCTCGCACCATTTGGTCAGATTGCTTAGGATCGACGCCTAAGCGGAAAGCCAAGTCAATCGTTTCGTTGAATTTAGCCTTTGGAAATTTCCTCAGTGTTTCGACGGCCGCTTTCAGTGGATACGCCTTGGTGGCGTCAATCATTTCGAGTGCTTTTTTGTAACGTTTACTTGGCATTTGTCTAAGTGCGGTAATGACGAGTGTAAACTCTCCCGCTTTTGAGATTAATCTTGAACTTCGATACCCATGCTCCGAGCCGTTCCGGCAACCACCCGAAAAGCCGCTTCCTCACTGGACGCATTTAAGTCTTTCTGTTTCAGCTTCACGATATCCATCACTTGCTTGCGAGTGACCTTACCGACCTTTTCCTTATTCGGAGTTTTAGATCCCGCAGCTATTCCAGCGGCCTTCTTCAACAACGCTGATGCCGGTGGCGACTTTGTGATGAATGTAAACGACTTGTCTTGGTAAACTGTAATTACCACAGGAATAATCATCCCCGCCTGATCTTTTGTGGTAGCGTTGAATTCTTTGCAAAACGCCATAATGTTGACGCCTTGCTGCCCCAACGCGGGTCCCACAGGGGGAGCTGGGTTTGCCTGCCCAGCGGGAATCTGCAACTTAATCTGTCCAACAATCTTTTTCGCCATAAAAATCCCTAAGCCTTCTCTACTTGCCAGTATTCCAACTCTACAGGTGTATTGCGCCCGAAGATATTTACCGTAACCTTGAGCTTGCCTCGATCAGGCTCGATTTCCTCGATAACACCACTGAAATTCAAAAACGGACCGTCATTGATTTTGACCGTTTCGCCCACTTCAAAAGTAACTTTAGGCTTCTCGCGATCTTCAGAATCGGACATTTGAGCCTTGATCGCTTCTATCTCATCACGTGGCGTCGGCGAAGGTCGATCCCCCCCCACAAAGCCTATAATCCCTTGAGTGTCTCGAATAAAATACCACGGCTTTTCAATTACTCTCTTGCCATCATCCAAGAGGACCATATCCACGAATACATAACCCGGGTAAAGCTTTCGTGAAGTCACCGTCTTCTTCCCACTACGCACCTCAGCCACTTTTTCCATCGGAACGAGCACTTCTAAAATATATTCACCCATCTCCTCGATCTTCAACCTCTTCTCTATGCTCTCTTTGACCTTCTGCTCCTGACCAGAAAGAGTATGGATGACGAACCATTGGCTTTGCATATCGCTATTCAGGATCAATTAGGTGATAAACCGAAGTAACTGAGATATGACAAAGTCAACGCATACCGTGAAGCCACCCATGAGCGCAATTGTCACCATGACAACAATCGTCGAACCTTTCAATTCGTCAAAGGTTGGCCAAGTGCACTTTCTTAACTCTTCGCGTGTTTCCATCAAGTAATTGGAAAAACGCAAAAGGTAACCTTTGCGCCAGAGGGCCACAAAGACCACTCCGATCACCGCTGCCCAGATGAATAGTTTTAAAAGCTCTTTATTCACAATTAATTTGGCGGAGGGGGAGGGATTCGAACCCCCGAAGGTGTTTAGCCTTAACGGTTTTCAAGACCGTCGCGATAGACCACTCTGCCACCCCTCCGGCTTAGTGATTAGTTGGCAGGGCGGGAGGGACTCGAACCCCCAACCAACGGTTTTGGAGACCGCTACTCTACCAATTGAGCTACCGCCCTATAAGTTGCCGCATAGTTGGTCCGCAATCTTACTCGACGATGTCGCTGATACGCCCGGCTCCAATCGTTCGCCCACCTTCTCGAATTGCGAAACGCTGACCCTTTTCCATCGCGATGGGCGCTTGGAGTTTGATATCCGCAGCAACGTTGTCACCCGGCATGACCATTTCCACGCCTTCCGGCAATGCGACAGTGCCCGTTACGTCGCTTGTACGAAAATAAAACTGTGGACGGTAATTTGTAAAGAATGGTGTGTGTCGGCCACCCTCTTCTTTCGACAAGACGTAAATTTCTGCCTTGAAGTGAGTGTGAGGTTTAATCGTTCCAGGCTTCGCCAAGACCATGCCCCGTTCCACCTCTTCCTTCTTTGTGCCTCGGAGCAGAACGCCGACATTGTCGCCCGCACTCGCCTTATCCAAAAGCTTTCGGAACATCTCGATGTCAGTTGCCACGGTCTTTCGTGTTTCCCCTAAGCCGACGATTTCCACATCCGACATCTTATTGAGTTCACCGCGTTCGACGCGCCCTGTGACCACCGTTCCGCGACCTTCAATATTGAAAACGTCTTCGATGCACATAAGGAATGGCTTATCGATCTCGCGGGGCGGCAGCGGAATGGCAGAGTCAATGGCGTTCATCAAGTCCTGAATCGACTTTTCGCCCTCTGGCTTGCCTTCTAAAGCCGCGCTCGAACTGCCGCGAACAACCGGTGTGGTATCACCTGGAAACTGGTACTTATTCAATAGATCGCGAATTTCCATCTCCACCAACTCAAGCAGTTCTGGATCATCTACGAGATCGATCTTGTTCAGATACACAACCACGGCTGGAACCCCGACTTGGCGTGCTAAGAGGATGTGCTCCCGGGTCTGAGGCATCGGACCGTCGGCCGCGCTCACAACCAAAATCGCCCCATCCATTTGTGCGGCGCCTGTGATCATGTTCTTCACGTAATCGGCGTGGCCAGGACAATCGACGTGAGCGTAATGACGCGCATCGCTCTCGTATTCGACGTGCGACACCGCGATGGTCACCGTTTTGGTGGCATCTCGCACCGTACCACCCTTCGTGATATCTGCGTAGGAGATGGCCTTTGCCAATCCTTTGCGAGATTGAACCGCCACAATGGCAGCGGTGAGAGTCGATTTTCCGTGGTCAACGTGACCAATTGTCCCCACGTTAACGTGAGGCTTTGTTCTTTGAAACGCTTCTTTTGCCATGCGATTTCCTACTGTTAAATTTTTGCTTCTGTTAAATTACACCGAAAATTGGAGCCCATGATCAGGATTGAACTGATGACCTCGTCCTTACCAAGGACGCGCTCTACCGACTGAGCTACATGGGCGCTACTCTAAACACACCCAAAATCTCGATCCTGATACAAAAAACGACAAAAAGCCCATAAACCCCAACTCCTTCACAGGAATAGCTTCTGGGATTAATGGATTTTTTAATGTTTCACAAACCAACTAACTTCGTGCGAATATAAAAGCAGGACCAAATGTGTCAATGGTTTTTCTCCAGTTTCTTGAATAGCATTAGAAATCCCTACGATCGACGCCATTGGACTCTCGGAGGTTCGGGCAAACCTTGAGCCCGCAGGGCAGTCCGAAAGTGCATCTTAGCGACTTTAGGCAGGTTTTCCACCCCATGGCATCGGATAAATTCCTTAGCCGCAGCGTCCACCAACGCTGATGCACCTTTCGGAAGGTTCATCCCAAATTGCTGACCCAGATTAGCAAGTCGAGTCACAAACTCGTGTCGAGCCAAAATCGAAGCCGCCGCCACTGCCAAGTCTGCTTCCGCTTTGTGCCTTTGCACCAACTCGATTTCCTGTCCCAAACTCATCATCGCTTTAGCGACCGTGTTCTTGTCAGCCGCAAACTGATCACTGATAGCACGCACGGGAGGTGGGTTCATCCTGTGCTTTTGCAGCATCAGGTTCTCGACTACTCGGGCATGCCCCCACGCAAGAAGGGAGTTGACGCTGCGCATCTTCAGGTACAGCCGGTTGTAAGCATCATTCCCAATAGGCACGACGGTCGTTACGCATCCAGGTGTTTCTCGAATCAACTTTGCCAACTCGGCGATTTTCTTATCGCTAGAAATATTCTTCGAATCGCGAATCCCCGCATCAACCCAACCTCTCACCACAGCCTCGTTAACGTAAGCCCCCGCAACGCAGAGTGGCCCAAAAAAATCACCTTTACCGCTTTCATCAACTCCCAAGCGCGGAACGAGCATTTCCGGATTTAAAATAGCTTCATAACCAATTCGCGCTTCCCCCAAAATCCGAGGCTCGAGGACAAACTCGACAAATTCCTGAGTTCCCTTCCCCTGTATGACCAGTTTGCCGCTCTCGTAAAGCACAATGCTGACCTTGTCTTTAGACGCCCCAAACCGCGCATAGGGGACATCTCGAAACTCGTATTCGCTCCCTCGCAGGTGGGCAGCCAGGACTTTCTCCTGCACGTCGGTTAGGGTGCAGGTATAGGATGTCAGATGCTTCACAGCTTTTCGAACTACCGTAAACTTTGCCTTCCAGATTGTCGATTCGTTCTTCAAATTCGCATTTCCTGGCTCGGGTGTACCTGCGCAACAACTCAAGAATCCCCGTCGATATGTCTTCATTCAGAATCCAGGGGTTCGAGAACTTTGTCTTCGAGTTCACCAATTAACCATTGGCATGCGGCGGGGGGTGTGCTACAGCTTTCACCCGCTTCAAAAAGAAGCAGGTTAAGAAAATTAAAGAATTTATGTCACAGCATCCGAGTCTTCGCGGCACCAGCGCTCTGGGCGCCAAACGAAACGTCCTCAAACGATTTGAGCGTGTGGAACTTCTCAAGAAGCGCGGTCAATGGAAACCAGGCGACCGCGTGATAGGTCTTCGAAAAACCAAAGGCGAGGCTTAATTTAGGCTTAGTTCAGGACGGAATAGCGAATCGTGAGATCAACCTGATCTTGCTCAGGTAGGCTCATGGCCGAGTCGTTCGCAGCTTTCTATGTCAGTGCGTCTCCAAAAATATTTGGCCGATGCTGGCGTGGCTTCTCGCCGGGCTGGCGAAGAAATCATCGTGTCGGGTCGCGTGGCAGTAAATGGGAAAGTCGTCCGCGAACTCGGTTTGAAGGTAGATCCCTTGCATGACAGGGTCGCTGTTGATGGTGCATTGGTAAAGCCCAAGCGCAAACTTTACGTCGCCCTGAACAAGCCTCGCGGCTACATTTGTTCCCGGAGCGACCCTCTGAAACGCCGGAGCGTAAGCGATCTTCTGCCGAAGGAATGGAGTAATCTGTTTTCGGTGGGCCGCCTTGATTTAAACAGCGAGGGATTGATTTTTTTGACCAACGATGGACAGTTCTCGCTTCGTTTGACCCATCCTCGGTATCAAATCCGCAAAAAATATTTAGTTACAGTGGAAGGGAAAGCCAGTCCGGACCAGTTGATCCCGATGACTCGTGGTGTGATGCATGACGGGGAGAAACTGAAAGCCGAGAGGGTTCGCCTGGTGCGAGGCAACAACTCTCAGAGCTTGGTGGAAGTGGACTTGAGCGAGGGAAAAAACCGAGAAGTGCGACGCCTTTTTGAGACCCAAGGCCTCACTGTGAATCGCCTTCAGCGTGTTCAAATCGGCCCAATTAAACTCGGTGAATTACGGAGCGGGAAGTGGAGGACATTGACAGAACCCGAAATTAAATCTCTACTGCCAAGCGGTGCAGCCGAATGACCTTGAGCGCCCTGGAGATTGCAAATCATCAACGATTAAACTTTTACTCGATCTTATGAAGAGAAATCAGCCTTTAGTGTGGCTGGCATTGGTTGTAGCTGGTCTTTTCACTCCGATAATCAGCGCCGACGAGACCGCGGTGGTTGCGGATAACCGCATCAATGTCCGAGGCCAAGCGTCGCTCTTTGGAGAGGTCATCACACAGCTGCAAAAAGGTGAGAAAGTCATTGTCTTGGAGGAAATCACCCTGGCAAAACCGAAGCCGGATGAGCCCGCCAAATGGTTCCGAATTCAGATGCCATCCAATACTCCGGTTTGGGTCTTTGCCTCTTTCATCGATCCGACCAATAAGACGGTTACTATCTCACGTATAAATCTCCGAGCTGGGCCCGGCGAGAACTACAGCGTCGTCGGACGCTTAGAAAAGGGAGATTCGGTGAAGGATATTCGCGAGTTGGACGGCTGGATAGAAATAGAAACTCCGTCGAAAGCATACGCTTTTGTGGCAGCTGAACTTCTCACCAAGCAATCGACCAATTCTTCGGCGCCGTTATTGGAAAAGTCCGTAGTAACTCCGGTTGTTGCGAAGGTGGAACCTCCCGTTGCTGTTCCGAGCACAAAAGCTAACGAGCTGCAACCAACTCCCGCTGAACCGCCGCTCCCCGCTAAAGCTGACATCATCCAAGCCTTGCCAGTTCAGCCAACCGCCGCCATCACCAACGTAACGATCAATCCAGTGCCGACCATTGATTCAACACCCCAGATTCCCGCGACGGCTCCATTGAAGTCCGAACCGAATTTACAGACGCGCCCGTCAACACCCCTCACAGTAGAAACTCCGCCGAAGCGGATTGTCCGCCGCGAAGGAATCGTCCGGAGCACAAAGAGTATTCAAGCTCCGACTAACTTCGAGATGATCAGTCCCGAGACCCGAAAAGTAATTAACTACCTCCATGCGGAGGATGTTGGGCTCAGCCTCAAGGATTTCAAAGGGAAGAAAATCATTGTGACGGGCGAGGAAAGCATAGATTCGCGCTGGCCTAAAACACCGCTGATTGAGATCGAAACGCTCGAACTCGCCCCATAATGCCTCCTGCGAATCTTATCGATGGCCGCGCGATCGCAGAACTTATCCACAGCGAAACAGCTCAGCGCATCGCGACCTTAAAGGCGCGTGGAATAGAGCCTGGCTTAGCCTTTGTCCGAGTCGGTGAAGACCCGGCTTCGCAGGTTTACGTGGGGATGAAAGAACGATCGAGCACCCGATTGGGCATTCGATCCACCACTCAGGTATTGCCCACAGCAACGTCCGAGAGTGAGCTATTGCAGGTGATTGACCGATTAAATCAAGACTCTCAAATTCACGGAATTCTCGTCCAATCGCCGATTCCTTCTCATATCAATTCCGCAGCTATTTATTCGGCTGTTTCACCGGGCAAAGATGTGGATGGGTTCCATCCCGTCAACATGGGCAAGCTCCTTTTGGGGGATCGTTCCGGCTTTGTGCCTTGCACACCGGCCGGTATCCACGAACTACTCGTCCGGGCTCACGTAAAAATCGAAGGGGCAGAAGTCACCGTGCTCGGCCGAGGTAATATCGTGGGCAAACCAATGGCGGCTCTTTTGTTGCAAAAGGGTCGGAATGCCAATGCCACAGTCACTCTTTGTCACTCTCAAAGCCGCAACATCACGTTTCATTGCCAACGCGCTGATATCATTATTGCCGCGATGGGAGTCGCTGAATTCGTCAAGGAAGATATGGTAAAACCTGGTGCGACGGTAATCGACGTAGGCGTCAATCGCGTTGCCGATCCCGCAGCGAAGGGCGGAACTCGGTTGGTTGGCGATGTGGATTTTGTTAATGTTCAAGGAAAAGCTGGCCAGATCACGCCCAACCCCGGTGGTGTCGGCCCAATGACGATCGCCATGCTCATGGCAAACACTGTCCGGGCCGCAGAAAGGGTCACACTCTAGGCGTCGGTCGCGTCCGAACACACTTATGTTGGCCATTCGAATTCTCTTTTCACCTCGTTGCGCATGCATTTTCTGGCAGCGTGGTATGCGGAAAAGTTCAGGTTTTTAACAAAAAAAGGTTTCTATGCAACCCACGCGGATTTTACCGGATTTGCAGTGTTCACTGCTTTGTGAAGAAGTGCGGCAGGAAATTACCGGCAATTTTATATTAATCGGCATCATCGGTCATGTCCAAGTCCCACAGGTCCCGGTGACAGCCCTCAAGCTCTGCGTCTTTAATCGATGGACGGCTGGCCTTGGCGAATTCACTGAGAGCGTTCGGGTCCTAGCTCCGGACCAAACCACGATCCTGCGACAGAGCCAAGTCAAATTCGGGCTCCAGGATCCAGCCCACCACGCAACCAACGTGAGCGTCTTCACTCAGATCAAATTTGAATCGGTCGGAGTTTATTTTGTCGAAGTGCTCGTCGATGATGTCATGAAGCTCCGCTTCCCATTGCCAATCCTCGTCGTTCAGCCTCCGTCGGGTGGCCAACCCAGCGGGGAGAAACCCCAAGCCTAGGGCAAGATTCCAGTTCAGGATTTCGGAGTTGGTGAAGCGCGCGGATCACCTGAAGCAGCGAAGTTTGCTATAAGGCCGGATTAAATAGTTGGTCGAGCGAGGTTAAAACGTCCTCGCCCAATTCTCCAATAGATCTTGGTCACGAGCTATGGAAAGCAAAGAGACCGTCAACTCCCTGGCCTGGCAACCTCTTACATTTGGAGGAGTGGCTGCCTTTTCGCGGGCTTCGTTCTCACGACTCTGGGCTATGGAAGTTATCGCGGCCCTGATCTCCGCGGCGAGCATCATCTGCCTTTTTTACATGGCATGGGAACCTTCCCTTCGAGAAGCGATCACCCGCCTGCCCGATGTCGGCGCGATCCATGGCGGATATTTGGAATGGAGCAACTCAACAGTCGTTCGCCTGTCGGACAGTGCTTTCTTGTCGATCGCCATTGATCCGAGCGATACTGGAGAAACGGGACAAGTCGGCGATGTCCAATTGGAGCTTAGGAGAACACACTTACGATTTCGCTCTCTCCTGGGTCACATCTCCATTCCTTATCTGCCTCAGTGGAAGATCGCCATGGACCGAGTGAAATTAGAGCCGTGGTGGGGTGCATGGCACCCAGTGGTCTCGGCAGCCCTGGGGATGAGCGTAGGAGTCGGCTTGTTGCTTGTCTGGGGGCTCCTGGCGGCCATTTATGCACCTCTAGCCCGGCTTATTGCTCATTGCGCCGGCCGCCGAACCACTTTGGCTGGCTCGTGGCGGCTTGCTTCAGCCTCGCTGATGCCGGGTGCTCTGCTGGCAAACGCGGCGATAATTGCTTACTCGTTCGGGCAAATCAATCTGGTTCAATTGCTCTTTGCAGGACTCCTGCATCTGGCGGTAGGATGGATTTTTGTCCTGGTTTCTCCGCTGCGATTGCCCCGCGTGGACGGTGCTCCGGGAAGTTCCAAAAACCCGTTTTCCGGCTCTCGTATTGGAGGTCAGTCAGATCAATGATATGCTTCAGCCCGGTGGTTTAACGACGCTCCAACCGGGAATCAAAGGCATCGCGCAGGCCGTCTCCAACAAAATTCAAGGCGAGTAAAGTTGCAGTCAGAAAAACGCTCGGAAAGATGATCATCCACCAATAAATCCGGATAGGATTAATCTGGGATGCCCCCTCTGCGATGAGTGAACCGAGACTGGCTTGGGGTGGCTGGATTCCCAAGCCGAGATAGCTCAAGAATGACTCATACAAAACAATCGAAGGAACAGTTAGGGTTAAATAGACAATGATAATTCCGACAATGTTCGGCAGAATGTGTCGAAATATAATCCCGAGGTGGCTTGCTCCAAGCGCCCGGCTGGCATCGATAAAGTTTCGGGTCCTCAGCGACAAAACCTCTCCTCGAACAATCCGAGCCATGGTCAGCCACGAAACCGCGCCCAGTCCAACGAAGAGAAAAAGCAACCGTGCCAAAGCCCCTAACTCGGGCGAAAAAGTTCGACTTAACCAATCCTTGAAAATGGCCTCCAGAGTCGTGATCAACACAATCACGAAAACGATGGACGGCAGTGAATAGAGAATGTCCACGAACCGCATCATGAAATTGTCCCAACGTCCACCAACATAACCCGCCACTGCGCCCCAGAGGACGCCTATCACCAAACTCACGCTGGCTCCAACGACACCGACCAGGATCGAGATGCGTGCTCCGTAAAAGACGCGGCTCAGCAAATCGCGACCGTGGACATCCGTTCCGAACCAATGCTCTGCCGTGGGCGCTGCGAACTGCGATTCCGATAGAGCCGATGCCGAATGACCCACCGCCTTGGGAAGACGGACGGCGATGGTTGGGCTGCTCAGGATCGGCCATGCGAGCACTAGCGAAAACGTTGCGAGCAGGAACACTCCGCTGAACATGGCGATCCGATTATCCTTGAATCGGCGCCAGGCTTTTTGATTAGGGCTAAGAGGGATTCGAGCCTTTAGCGACGGGCTTTGAGCGTCCAATGCAAAGACTCTTGGAAGAGCCCTCTTGAGAGCTTTGTCTTTTGCTTCGGAACTCTCGACCGACTCACTCATACTTCACCCGACGGTCGAGCACGCTATAAGAAAGGTCCACCACCAAGTTTAAAACCAGCAGCAGCACGGCATAGAGCAAGACCAAGCCGACCACCATGGGATAGTCTCGATTCAGCGAGCTGTTGATCATGAAGACACCAATTCCCGGTATTTGAAAAATGTTCTCCACCACGAACGAGCCTGTGAGCAATTCCGCGAGCAATGGTCCCGAATAGGAAACCACCGGAAGCATAGCCAATCGAAACGCATGCTTCCAGACCACCGCGGTCTCGCTCAGTCCTTTTGCTCGTGCGGTCGTAATAAACTCTGAGGGCAATGTGTTCAGCATGCCTTCCCGCATCAATCGCGCGATGCGGCCGGTGAAATAGAGACCTAAAGTAATCGTCGGCAAAACGCCATGCCAGGGCGATTCCCAAAGAGCCACGGGAAACCATTTCAGATTGATGGCGAAAACCATGATCAACAAAGGGCCGACCACCAATGCCGGCACACAGACGGCGAGCATCGACAGAAAGCTCGCTGCGAATTCCTCCCAGCAGCCCTTCCTTAGCGCCGTAAAAACACCCAAAGGAATTCCCACGACAAGCGCGAAACAAAATGCCGCTGCCCCCAACGAGAGCGACACCGGCAAACCTTGCGCTATGATGTCGTTGACCGTGTGGCTGCGATACTTCAAAGACGGGCCCAAATCACCTCGCACCAACTGGGCCAGGTAGCGTAAATACTGTTTCCAGATTGGCTCATCCAAGTGGTATTTCGCCTTCAGACTGCGTTCGATCTCGGGCGAGGCCGGAGTGCGCTCTTTATCGAAAGGACCGCCCGGAGCGACTCGCACGAGCGCAAATGTGAGGAAGCTGATCACCAGCATCAGCGGTATCATGAATCCTACACGCTTCAGAAAGTAAGTGGTCACATCACGGTGGATACGACAGCATGGTTCGAGAGGCAAACGGCCAAGTGGTTAACCCATACCAAACGCTCGCCATTCCGAGAAACCTTCGCCAACTAGTTTTCAATTAAACTGGCCTTTCTCTTTTCCCTGGTCAACTTCCGGATGGCCCGGAGCGGATGTTCGCTGCGTATATTCGGATAAACCCCTTCGATTTTTTTAGGATCGTAATATTCCAGCCCCGCATAGATGTAGATCGGAACGATCGGAACTTCTTCCTGGATCAACAGAGACTCGGCGGCTTGCAATAATTTTTCACGCTCGCGAGGGTCATTCTGGCCGTTGGCTTGCCGCAGGAAAGAGTCGTATCGTGGACTTTTCCAGCCGGTGCGATTGTTGCCATTATTGCTCATGAACATGTCGAGAAACGTGTTCGGATCGTTGTAGTCCCCAATCCAACTACCGCGGCACGTGTCGTAGTCGAGCATGCCTTGAGCGCGCAAATAAACTTTCCATTCCAGCTTTCGCAGCTCCACATGAATGCCTAATTCTCTCTGCCACATCTCCTGAAGTTCCACCGCGATCTGCTCATGGCTCTTGCCTGTGTTATTATACATGTAATGGAACAGTGGGAAGTTTTTCCCGCCCGGGTACCCCGCCTCCGCCAGCAACCTTCGCGCTTCCGCCGCATCATAGCCAAGCCCCGGAGGCGACGTGTAATTAGGCAGCCCGGGAGGAACGTAACAGCGCGCCACCTTTTCTCCTGCCTTCGTAATTTTTCCGACGATTCGCTCTTTATCGACCGCCAAAGCCAGCGCCTTTCTCACCCGAACATCATCGAAAGGTTTGCGCGTCACGTTGAAGCGAAGGAAGTAAGTGCCCAGATAATCAAAACTATGAAAATCATCTCGCCGCCGCAAGATGTCGATCAATTCCGTGGGCACTAATTCCTTGTCCCAAACGATGTCTGCCTGGCCGGTTTCATAAAGGTTCAAAGCGGTGCTGGCAGACACACACGGCAGCAAGTCCACGACGGATGAATGAGTGTTTGCGGCATCCCAATAGGAGGCGTTCTTCCGGACTCGAATCTTGTCGTTAAGCCGCCAGGATTCCAATTGATAAGCGCCGCTGGCTGGTACAGGCCTCTCCATCAGCCAGCGATCTCCAAATTTCTCGATCGCCCGACGCGGGACGACGCTCAGAGTAGGATAAGCGCAGAGATCCAAAAAAAATGGAGTTGGATCGTTCAGTTCGACTCGCAACGTCCGCTCGTTGAGAGCCTTTACGCCAAGGATCGATGGATCCTTAGTTTTCCCCATCGCGAAATCCTCTCCATTCTTCATGTAAAACAACAGTGCGGAATACTCGCACGCTGTTGCTGGGTCGAGAATCCGTCTCCACGAATAAACAAAATCAGCGGCCGTGATCGCCTCACCCGTGGACCATCGAGCACCGGCGCGGAGATGGAACGTATAGACGCGGCCATCTTCAGAAATATCCCAGCGCTCGGCAATAGCTGGCTCTGGCGTTGCAGTGTCGGACTTGTAACGCGTCAGTCCCTCAAAGATCGACAGCACGACCCGACCATCAGCCTGGCCAGTGATTAAGGCGGGGTCGAGCGATTCAGGCTCAGGACCATTGACAATCACGAGGTCGGCCGGGTCTTCAGTCCGTGCGCAACCAGGCAACGCCACCAGCAATAACACGACGAAAATTAAGACACCCGTTTGAACCGCAGACCGCCGAGTCTCAAAAACAACCCGTGCGCCTCGCAAAACATTTGGAAGTTGAAACGTGAGATTTCGAGCGCGAGGTCTGGCGCTTTCCTTGCCCGGCTGGCTGAGCTGGTGATGAGAGCTCTGAAGGTTTGGGTTCGAATCAGCTCCGGGGAACGGATCTAACGAAGCTTTCGGTCGGGCACGACAACGAAGCGCGTCAGGAACGAATTCCCGAACGCTTCGGAAAAACTTCATCGCCTCAGACTACTTTGGGGGAATTGCCGGAGCGTTCGCCGGAGTTGGTGCCGAAGCGGGAGTCGTCGCAGGTGCTGAGTTGGTTGTCGCTTGCGCGGGGACTGCACGTGAGACGGTGATATTGGTTGCCGCTGGATTCGAGATCGCAGTGCCCAGAGTGTTGGTCGCCTCAATGAACGGCGCGATTTGCAGGGCTTGAGTTGTGGTCACGGACAAGGGACTATTTGTGGCAATCGCAGGCACACGAGCCGCCGGAAGGCTGGCCTTCTTGCGCAATTCCTCCTCGAGCCGCCGATCACCTTCCTTGGCTCGCGAGGAATTCAAGCACGACAACGTCAGCGCCATTCCCACAAAGAATGTGGCCGTATATTTGGTCATTTTTGTCAAAGCGTTACCCGAACCAGCCCCGAACAGGGCGTCGGTGGCACCGCCGCCAAAAGCGACTCCCGCGCCCGCTTCCTTCTTCGGCAGTTGGATCAAGATCAGCAGGATGAGCAACAGACAGGTCACCACCAAAACAAACGTCAAAAAACCAAGAAACAAACTCATCATATCTTTCGCTATCTTTCGTTAAATCGAATTCTTAATAATATCTGAAAAGCTCCGGACTTCCAGGGAAGCGCCACCGACGAGAGCGCCGTCCACATCGGACTGGCTCATTAACTCGCGGGCATTAGCTGACTTCACACTGCCACCGTATTGGATTCGCACGCGTTTGGCAACCGCTTCGTTGAACAGCGACGCGAGCACCTGGCGAATGAATGCGTGAACGGTTTGCGCCTGATCTGCACTAGCGTTGCGACCCGTCCCGATCGCCCATACTGGCTCGTACGCCACGACCGTCTCCACCATTTGATCCTTGGTCAAACCCGCCAGACTTCCTTCAAGTTGTTTTCCAACGACTTCCTTGGTCTGGTCTGCCTCACGTTCGGCAAGCGTCTCACCCACGCAAACGATAGGTCTCAGCGATGCAGCATGCGCAGCAAGCGCTTTCTTCGCAATCAAACCATCGCATTCCTTCTGGTGCTGCCGCCGTTCAGAATGCCCAAGAATCACATAGCGAACCGAAAATTCCTTCAGCATCCCGGCCGAGATTTCGCCCGTGAATGCGCCGCCGTTGTGCTCGCTCATGTTCTGGGCGCCGAGGCGGATGTTCGAGTCGAGAATCGCCTTAGACACGTCGGCAATAGCCGTCACCGGCGGACAAACAACAACATCGACCTCTTTGACAGCCGCTAATTCTCGCTTGAGCCCCTGCACAAGATCGAGGGCTTCGGCCACTGTTTTGTTCATCTTCCAATTGCCCACGATGATGAGCTTGCGTTCTTTTTCCATAGTTTCTCAGCCCCCTCCTATTACTTATTTCTCTGTCAGCGTTCCCACTCCAGGCAATTCGCTCCCCTCAAGAAACTCGAGACTCGCTCCGCCTCCGGTGCTCATGAAGGTAACTTGATCGCCCAGCCCGGCAGTGTTCAGCGCCTTGACACTGTCTCCGCCGCCAATGATGCTCTTGGCGTTGCTCCTCTGGGTGGCTTCAACGACGGCCCGAGCGATGGCAAACGTCCCCTCAGCAAATCGCGGGTCTTCAAAAATGCCCATTGGCCCATTCCAGAGAACTGTCTTGGCGCTCTTTATTACATCGCTATACGCCTTGATGGTCGCAGGGCCAATATCAACGCCACCCGCATCATCCGGCAAATCTGGCGTGAGGTTGACACGCGGATTTTGCATCTCGATGATCGGCTTCCCTTTCTTGTTCACCTTGCCGGTATCGACGGGCGTCGCAATCACGTCATCGCTGGGCAATAAAAACTGCACTCCCCGATCCTTGGCCTTTTGCAAGGCAGCAATAGCCACGTCGATCCTATCCGCTTCCACCAGCGATTTACCAACCTTGAAACCTTGAGCTAAACGGAATGTGTAAGCCATCGCGCCACCGATAAGAATCGCTTCCGCTTTTTGAAGCAGCCGATCGATGACCTTGATTTTGTCCGACACTTTCGCGCCGCCTAAAATCACAACGAAAGGACGAGCCGGATCTTGCAGTTCCTCTCCCAAAAATTTCAACTCGCGCTCCATCAGGAGGCCCGCCGCGCATAAGCCACCAGAGGCCGCAATGACGCGCGCAACACCTTCCGTCGATGCATGAGCCCGATGCGCTGCGCCAAAAGCATCGTTGACATAGAGATCAGCCAACTTCGCCAGCCTTTCCGCGAAGCCCCGGTCGTTTGCCTCTTCTCCGCTGTGATAGCGGACGTTCTCCAGCAAAAGAATATCTCCAGGCTGAAGCAACTCGACCGTCTTCTCGACCTTCTCGCCAATACAGTCGTCGATAAATGCCACAGGACGACAGATCAAGTCTGCCAGCTTGGCGGCGACCGGACGGAGCGACATGGACGGATCGCGCTTTCCTTTCGGGCGTCCGAGATGTGCGGCCAGGATAATCCGGGCTCCCTTCTCGAGGAGCAACTCCAGCGTGGGCAGAGTCTCTTCGATACGGGTCGCATCATTGATGACCATTTGGCCATCCTTCTCTTCCATAGGGACGTTGTAGTCCACACGGAGGAAAACCCGTTTCCCGCGCACGTTCAAATCACGAACCGTTAGCTTAGCCATAACTCAAATAGGCGCGAAGCATAGCGAAGCTCGCAGTTCCGTCAAAGGGGAATTCAAATCGAAATTCAAGACGGGATTCCTACTCACTCATTGGCAGTCACAAGGTATGACGAACTCAAGAAAACGACTTGGATCAACTTGGGTATGGAAAAAGATCGCTAAAAACGGACAATTTCGGGGGAAAGTGTTGTAAGAATTTGGTAAACCCGCTGGCGAGGGGCGTTAAGCGCAAAGGATTTGCCATAGTTCGGTTTCTAGTAGCAAATCCTTGCATTCCCAATGCATCTGGTTGCTTTTGGGCCCGAAGGGCTGGAACGTGCTGAACTCATTGATTTTATTGGGTTTTTGAATGCGGGTAGGGGCTTGGTAGATGGTGCCAGAGGCCGGGATTGAACCGGCGACCAAAGGCTTATGAGTTC
>CAMAWP010000015.1 GCA_945861765.1 Akkermansia muciniphila
CTTTAGCCACTCATCTTTAGCCACTCATCTTTAGCCACTCATCTTTAGCCACTCATCTTTAGCCACTCATCTTTAGCCACTCATCTTTAGCCACTCATCTTTAGCCACTCATCTTTAGCCACCCATCTTTAGCCACTCATCTTTAGCCACCCATCTTTAGCCACTCATCTTTAGCCACCCATCTTTAGCCACCCATCTTTTTGCCATCCATCTTTTTGCCATCCATTACCAATCATGAAACACCTCCTCACACTCATCGCCGCCCTGCTGCTGGTTCCATTGGCAGCCCGCTGTGCCGATGCCGACACCAAGACCTTGCGCATCTTTATTTTCGCAGGCCAGTCGAACATGGAGGGGGCGGATTCAAAGGTGAAGGACATCCAACGCTTTCCACCGTTTGCCGGATTGGACATGCCTCAAGACAAGGTGCTGTTTTCTTACAATATCGGGCGTGAGGAAAAGACGACCTCCCAGGGCTGGGTCGCTTTGCAGCCTGTTGCCAACTTCGTCGGGCCGGAACTCAGCTTTGCCAGACGAGTGTCGCAATACATTGAAGCCCCCATCGCCATCATCAAGTGCGCCGCCGGTGGCACGACTTTGGGCGGAGACTGGAATCCCGACAACCCCAGTGGATTCAAGCTCTACCCGCTGGCCTTGCAGTTGATTCAATCATCGCTGGCTGAATTGGATCAAAAGAAAGTGGCTTACCGGATCGAAGGCTTCATGTGGCATCAGGGGGAGAATGACATGTTCAACCAGGAGTTCAAGCCGGCCTACGGCAAGAACCTGAAGAACTTTCTGGCAAGCTGGCGTCGTGACCTCAAGACGCCCGGCCTGAGATTCTATATCGGCGAGCTTTGCACCAAGACGATTTGGGGGATGGACAACCGTGAGCCGATGTATGCGATCCGGGCAGGGCAGAAAGCTGTCACCGACTCCGATCCGCTGGCGGAATACATCCCGACCTCGCACGATGCGGTGGAAATTGGCGGGGGGGCGGGATTGCATTATCACTACGGAACCCTGGGGCAATTGGAGCACGGCGTGAACTACGCGGACGCCTACCTGCGAACGATTGGAAAGAAGCCAGCCACCGACCGCCCGCTCAAGGTTTGGCCGTATGCGAAGGGGAGCACGGTCAAGCTCTTCATCCTCGCCGGGCATCGCAACATGGAGGGGGAGCGCGCTTTCGAACAGGAACTCAAAGCGCGACGGGGACAGGAGGCGCTGGCGGAGGACAATCACAAAATCGCTTTCAAATACCGCATTGGCAGCGGCTACAAAACCTCCAATGGCTGGGAGCCGCTTGGCCCCGCTGGATTCTACGACACTTTCGGCCCCGAACTCAGTTTCGGCCGGACGCTGCTAGGCAAGGCGCCCGGCAACATCGCCATCGCCAAATTCACGCACAGCGGCTCCCAAATGAACGACTGGACTCCCCAAGGCACGGATGCGAAAGACCGAAACCTCTACCCACAGTTCATCGCTTTTATCCAGGAATCCATCAGGGAACTCGAAGCCAAAGAAAACCCAGTGGAACTCGCCGCCATCGTGTATCATGTCGGGGAAAACGACATGTCCTTTGGACCTTACCGGAGCAACGCGGCCAAGTGGCTGCAGTCCACGGTCGCGAAATGCCGCCAGGACTTGGCGCTTCCGACTTTGAAATGGGTTGTCAGCCAACAAACGCCCACGGATGAGGTGGGACTGAACCGCATTGATGTCACCGCCAACCTGGCCGCCATCGCCGCCGCGGACCCTGCCTTCATTCACGTCAAGGCCTTCAATCTTCCGCCGCAGGAAGAAAAGCTGGTCATCACCACGGCGGGCATTGTTGAGTTGGGGGAATTGCTGGCCCACAGCTACCTTGAACACAGATAATATGAAGTCACTCGCCTGCTTCATTTTCAGGGCGTTTCGTAAAGCAACTCAAGGGTCTGCTCGATGCGAGCAAACCCTCCCGACGCAGCAACTCGAAAATCGAGTGACTTTCGTGCGATTCATCCAACACAAATCCGCCGCCCGGGCGCCGGGCCCGGCAACGCTCCGTGTCGCGGGACTTTTCTCGTGGATCGCGCTGGGCGCCATGCTCCAATTCGGCCCCGTTCCGGATGGGTTCGCGGAGGTGATTGTGGCCGGAGCTGCCTCCAGCCAACTCAATCCGGAACTGAAGGGGCTGGTGCTGATTGAGGAGTTGAATTGCGCAGCGTGCCACGCGGGCGATGCGTCGTGGGCTGTGCGCGCGAAGAAAGCGCCGCGACTGGCCGACATCGGATCGCGGGCGAATCCGGGATGGCTGGAGACGTTTATCGCCAATCCGCATGGGACCAAGCCCGGCACCACGATGCCGGACGTCCTGGCGCAATTGAGCGCGGAGGAAAGGCGGCAGACGGCGGCCGCGCTCACGCACTTTTTGCTCTCGCTGAAAAGGAGCGACTTCGCCTTGCGGCCGCCGGATGCGGTGGCGGCGGAGCAGGGAGGGCGGCTGTTTCATGCGCGCGGATGCGCGGCGTGCCACTCACCCCGCGATGAAAGGGGCGCGGAGCTGCTGCCAACAAATTCCGTCCCGCTCGGGGCGCTGGAGAAAAAGTACAGTTTCCAGAGCCTGGTGGAATTTCTGCTCCGGCCGCTCGCGAGCCGGCCTTCGGGGCGGATGCCCGAAATGCGGCTGGCCGCCAAGGACGTGGAGCGCATCGCGCATTTTCTCCTGCAAAACACGCGCGTGCCGGGCTCGCTCGGTTACACGCTTTATCGCGGGGAGGTGTGGGAGGGGCTGGAAAGTGAGAAGGTGACCGCGGAGCGGGCGGGCCAGGTGAACGACTTTGCGCTGGAGAGCCTCGGCCTGGGCAAAATCCAGCAGCACACGGCGATCAAATACGACGGCTGGGTAAAAATCGCGAACGCGGGGCGCCACACTTTTTTCCTCAAGATGAACGGCGGCTCGCTGCTCGTGGACGGGAAACAGATCATACGGCAGGAGCCGAGTGACCGGCGCGGGGTGCAGGAACTGGAAGGCGCGGCGGAACTCGCGGCGGGCTGGCGCAAACTTCAGCTCACGTATTTTCACACGGGGCATGAGGCGACGTTTTCGTGCCAGATGGGAGGGCCGCAGATCAAGCGGGGACCGATTCCTTCTTCGCTGCTGTCCATCTCCAGCGAACCCATCGCGCCCTTCGAACCGCTCAAGGTGGATGCCGAACTCGCCGCCCGCGGACGGGAACATTTCGGCAGGCTTGGCTGCGCGAATTGCCACGACGACCTTAATGTGCCCGCGACACCCGGACGCGCATGGGCCAGGCTCGACGCGAGCCGCGGATGCCTCAGCGAAGCCCCCGGAGCGTGGCCGCGCTTCGACTTGAATGTGGAGCAGCGCGCGGCGATCGCGAAAGCGCGGCGCATTGCGGAAAGGCCGCCGCTCGATGACAAGCAACGGCTCGCAAAGACGATCGTCACTTTCAACTGCATCGCCTGTCACGAACGCACCGGCCTAGGAGGCATCGACCCGGAACGCAACGCGCTCTTCACCGGAACGCAACCGGCGCTCGGCGATCAAGGTCGCATCCCTCCCCCGCTCTCGGACGTCGGCGCGAAGCTGAAGCCCGAGTGGATCGCCGAAGTGCTGCTACACGGGAAACGCCAGCGCGATTACCTGGATGCGAGCATGCCGCAGTTTGGCGAAGCGAACGTCGGGCATCTCGTGGATCTCTTTGGCAGTGTGGACGAACTTGAAACGGTCGTCGTCCCCCAAGTCGGGAACATTCCGGAATCGAAGGGCGCCGGCCGCGAAATGATCGGCGCCGACGGCCTGAGCTGCATCGCGTGCCATGAATTCAACGGACAGAAATCCGGCGAGATGAGCGCGCTCGACATCTCGCGCGTGACCGAGCGGCTGAAGAAGAACTGGTTTCATCTCTACTTGCGGCAACCTTCGCGCTTCCACCCCAACGTGATCATGCCCAGCTACTGGCCGGACGGTCAGTCCACGCGCCCGGACATTCTCGGCGGCGATGCCACGCAACAAATCGAAGCCTTGTGGACCTATCTCGAAGACGGCACTCGCGCGAAGAAACCGGTCGGCCTTTCCCGTCAGTCGAACGAACTGCGCGTGGGCGATACCACCGAGATTTGTCGTGGGCAAAGCTCGGTGGGCTATCGCGGAATCGGCGTCGGCTATCCCGAGCGCATCAACCTCGCATTCGACTCCGGCGAAATGGCGCTGCGTCAGCTTTGGAAAGGTGACTTCGCCAGCGTGGACTCCGGCCGCTTTCACCCGCGCGGGACCGATTTGCTTTCCTTTCCGCCCGGCATTCCGTTCCACCGTCTGACGTCGCTGGAGGACAACTGGCCGTACAAAGGGAAATCCAACCACACCTTTCCGCAGGACCACGGATACCAGTTCCGCGGCTACACCCTCGACGTCGGGCGCAGGCCAACGTTCCGCTACAATTACGGCGACATCGCGGTGGAGGACTTCTTCGAGGATGCGCGCGACCAGGACGGAAAGGCCTACTTCAAACGCACGCTCCGCTTCGACACGCCCGCCGCGCAACCACCGTTCTATTTTCGCGCCGCCGCCGGGAAAACAATCACCACCTCCGCCGACCGCACCTTCACCGCGGACGAACTCCAAGTCCGCATCACGAGCGACCACAAGGGAGTCATCCGCGAAGGCGAAAACGGCGACGTGTTGATCCCGCTCGCGCTCCCGAAAGGCCGCTCCACTCTCACGCTCGAATACCAATGGTGATCCGATGATTATTGAAACCCAGAGAGTTCACCGCAGAGGCGGGAAGGAGGCAGAGAAGAAATTCCAATTCTCTCCCGAAAACTTCTCTGCGCTCATCCCGCCTCTGCGGTGCATTTCCCAGGAACTCGCTACATGAAGACACTCACCCTTTCGCTTTCACTCATGGCCTTGGCTCTCACTCCGCTCCTGCACGCAGCCGAAGACCTCGGGGCCATGTGGGGCACCGCTGCGGAGGAGGCGAAATATTATCCCATCGTCAATATCCCGATTCCTACCGGCGTTCCGATGCGGCCGGGTAGTTTTGAAGTTCTTCCCGATGGACGGCTCGCGGTGGGCACGCGGCGCGGCGACATCTATTTCGTAAAAGGCGCGTTCGATTCGCCGCCGAAGCCGGAGTATCACCTTTTCGCGAGCGGGCAGGATGAAACCTTTTCCCTCTCGTGGAGAGACGGCGCGATGACGGCCACCACGTGGGGCGAAGTCACGCGCATCTCCGACACCGACGGCGATGAAGTCGCGGACCGCTACGACACGCTGACGAGCAACTGGGGCTACGCCGAGGGGCACGAGTTTGCGTTTGGCTCGAAGCCCGATCCCGAAGGCAACATCTGGGTCGCGCTGGGCCTGAGCGGTTCGTATGAATCGCACAATCTGTTCCGTGGTTGGGCGGTGAAAGTGACGCCGGACGGGAAAATGATTCCGGTGTGCAGCGGCCTTCGCAGCCCCGGCGGAGTGGGCGCGAACGCGGAGGGCGCGATGTTTGCCATCGAGAGCCAGGGGCCGTGGAACGGCTGCTGTTCGCTGAAGCATCTCAAGGAGGGTGCCTTCCTCGGACATCCCGCCAGCTACAACTGGTATCCCTTCGTCCCCGGCATGCAAGCTCCCGCGCTGGCACCGAATAGCCATTCTCGCATGAGCGTGGAAAAGAAGCGCGTGAAAGAACTCGTCCCGCCCGCCGTGAAGTTTCCCTACATCAAAATGGGCCGTTCGATTTCCGGCTTCCGGCTCAACAACACCGGCGGCAAATTCGGCCCGTTCGACAACCAGCTTTTTCTCGGCGACTACAGTCTCAGCCTGATCCTGCGGGCGACTACCGAACAGATCAACGGGGTGTGGCAGGGCGCTTGTTATCCCTTCCGCGAAGGGCTGGCCACCGGGATCATGAACGTGGAGTTTTCGCCCAAGGGACAACTGATCGCCGGAGGCTTCACCACGAGCAGCCAGTGGCCCGTGCGCGGGACGGAGCCTTTCGCGATGCAGCGCATCGATTGGAACGGCGTCGTGCCTTTCGAGATCAAAGAGATCAACATCAAGAAGGACGGCTTCCTGATCACCTTCACAAAGCCCGCTCATCCGCAAGTCGCCGCGAGAACCGATGTCTATCACATCGGCACCTACACTCACGTTTACCACGCTGGCTACGGCAGTCCCGAGGTGGACCAGACAACCCCGCGCGTGACCAAAGCCGTCCCTTCAGCAGACGGACTCTCTGTGATGGTGCATCTGGATAAAATCACCGAAGACCACATCCACGACTTCGATCTCGCCAAAATAACCTCCCAAGACGGCCATCGTCTTTTGCACAACAAGGCCTACTACACGGTGAACGAGATTCCGAAACAGTAGCCAGCCACTCCCACCCACTTATGCGCAAACTTCTCCGCCACTTTCTCTGTTCCGCCGCCCTCCTTATCTCCTGCGCTCTTGCCCACGCCGCGGACAACTCGCAATGGCTGACGTATCCCAGCGGCGATGGGCCGCGCAAAGGCCAACGCATCGTGCTCATCGCGGCGGACCAAGAATATCGCAGCGAGCAATCCATGCCCATGATGGCGAAGATTCTCAGCACGCATCACGGCTTTGACTGCATCGTGCTGTTCGCCGTCAACGACAAGGGCGAAGTCGATCCCACCATGCCGGTTTACCCCGAGAAAGGTAAGCCGCTCAAAGAGCATCACATTCCCGGTCTGGAGCAGCTCGCCTCGGCCGACCTCGTCATTTTCTTTCCCCGCCTGCTCACCTTGCCCATGCCCGAACGGGAGCTGATCGTGAAGTATATCGATTCCGGCAAGCCCATCATCTCCATCCGGACGGGCAACCATGGCTTTCACGCCGCGCTGCCCTACAGGATCAACGGCAAGCAGGTTCGATGGGGAGAGGATGTGCTCGGCGGAACTTTCCTGGGCCACCACGGTCGCTGGCAGGCTGACTCCACCCGCGGCACGATCGTCCCGGAACAAAAGGATCATCCCATCCTGATCGGAGTGATCGATATTTGGGGGAAGTCGGACGTTTACCGCACCTACAAGGAAGGAACGAGTCTGCCGACCGATTGCACCGCCCTGGTCTGGGGTCAGCCGCTCATGGGGCGAAACCACGACGATGCGTCGAATCCAAACTTGGAGCCGTTGCCGGTGGCCTGGTTCAAGAACTGGCATACCAGCGACGGCAAGAAAGCCCGCGTCTTTCACTCCACCATGGGCAGCGCGCACGATCTCCAGTCCGCCGGCCTGCGCCGCCTCATCATCAACGCCGCCTATTGGGGCATGGGCATGGAATCCGCCATCTCCCCGACTCGCAGCGTGGACATCGTCGGCACCTACCAACCGCTCGAAAGCGGCTTCAACTACAAGGAACTCGGCGTCGTCCCGAAACCAGTCTCAGCTTACAAACAATGAAACACCTCCTCCCAACTTTCTCTGCGCTGCCGACCATGTTGGTGCTGGTCCTTTTGTCTACCAGGCCCGCCTCGGCACAGTACTCTGGCTGGTCGCGCTCCGGCTCACTTTACATTCTCACCACGCCCGAGGGAGCGAATCTTCCGAAGACGGCTTCGGTGGAGGACTTTCCTCTGCTCGTGGGGCTGCACAAGGACTGGTTTGATTTCACGCAGGCAAAGGCAAGCGGGGAGGACATTCGATTCTCCACCAGCACCGGCGCACCGCTGGCGTATCAGATCGAGGAGTGGGATGCGGCGAAAGGCGCGGCGAGCATCTGGGTGCGCTTGCCGAAGGTAAAAGGAAACGACCGGCAGGAGATCAAAGTTCATTGGGGCAAGACGGACGCGGCTAGCGAGTCGAGCGGGAGCGCCGTGTTCAACGAGTCGAACGGCTACCTGAGCGTGTGGCACATGAACGGCCCGGTGAAGGATGAAGCCGGCACGCTGGAGTCGAAAGATGTCGGCACGACGGCCACGACGGGAATGATTGGCGCGGCGCGGCATCTCGCCGGTAACCAGGGAATCTTTGGGGGTGAAACAATCGAGAACTTCCCGGTGGGCGCGAGCCCGCACAGCACCGAGGCGTGGTTCCGTGCGGAGAAGCCGAATGGTAGCGTCGCGGGGTGGGGCAATGAGCGTGGGCAGGGCAAGGTGGTGATGCAGTTCCAAAGTCCCCCGCATGTGCGGATGGATTGCTACTTTTCCGGCGCAAACATCGAGAGCGTCGGGCGTATGCCGCTCAACGATTGGGTTCACGTCATGCACACTTACGAGAAGGGCGACTCGCGGATCTATGTGAACGGCGCGCTGAGCAATTCCGCGCAGACGCCGAACTCCCCACTGGCCATCAAGACTCCGGCGCGGCTGTGGATCGGCGGCTGGTATCACAACTACGACTTCATCGGCGACATCGACGAGGTGCGGGTTTCCAAAGTGGTGCGTTCACCCGACTGGGTGAAGCTGCAGTACGAAAACCAGAAACCACATCAGACGCTCGTCGGGCCGTTGGTGCAGCCGGGCAGTGCGTTCGCCATCTCGCCCGCGCAGGCGACGCTGCTGGAGGAGCAGAGTGCCACGTTCACCGCGCAAGCCGGCGGCGCGCAGAAAGTTTACTGGTCGCTCGTGCGCGCTGGCCGCGAGACGATCGTGTCGGCGGACCGGTTCGCGTTCCAGTTCGACGCGGGCCGCGTGACCGGCGATGACGTCGCGACGCTGCGCTTCAAGGCGGTGTGCGCAAACGAGGTGAAGACGCAGGACATCGCCATCGCCATCAAGGAGGACATCGCCGAGCCTGTCTTCACGCTCAAAGCGCCGCGCTCATGGGATGGCCGCAAGACGATCGAAATCGTGCCGCAGATCAGCAACTTGAAGGCGATGCAGGCGAAGGGCGCGGGCGAGTTGAAGACCGAGTGGAGCGCAGGGCCGCTCGCGGTGATCAAGGAAGTGGCGTCGGGGAAACTCATCCTCACGCGCGCGCAGAACAGCGGGAAACTCATCATCACGGCGACGATCAGCAACGGTGGCAAGGCAGTCACGCAGTCGGTGAACATCGACGTGAAGGAGCCGAAGCGCGACGCTTGGGTGGCGCGCACACATGCGAAGGACGAACAGCCGGAGGACGGACAGTTCTATGCGCGCGATGACAAGAACGAGGGGACGGTGCACTACAACGGGACGCTCGGCGTCCCGGCCGACGCGGTGTTTCTCCAACTCTATGCGGACGAGAAGTTGATCAAGACCGAGCGGGCCAAGCCCGGCAAAGACTTGTCCTATGCGTTCGCGATGAAGCTCAAGCCGGGGTTGATCAGATACCGCGTGGAGTTCGGCACCAAGATCGACGGACAGGACACCGTGCGCCACACGGTGACGAATCTCGTCTGCGGTGACGCCTACATCATCGACGGCCAGTCCAACGCGCTCGCGACGGATACCGGCGAGAAATCTCCGCCCGAAACGCACGAGTGGATTCGCAGCTATGGCCGGCCTTCGCAGAATCAGAAAGGCAATCGAGGCAACTTGTGGTGCAACCCAGTTTGGAAAGCCCAGAACGGCGAGAATGCGGAGCTCGGCTGGTGGGGCATGGAACTCGCCAAGCGGTTGGTCGAAAGCCAGAAGATACCCATCTTCATCATCAATGCCGCAGTTGGTGGAACGCGCATCGATCAGCACCAGCGCAGTGCCACCAACGCGACCGACCTCGGCACCATCTACGGGCGGATGCTCTGGCGCGTGCAGCAGGCGAAGCTGACGCACGGCATTCGCGGCATCCTCTGGCATCAGGGCGAAAACGATCAGGGCGCGGACGGGCCGACGGGCGGCTTTGGATGGGAGACGTACCACTCGTTCTTCATCGAGATGTCCGCCTCGTGGAAGCAGGACTTCCCGAACGTGCAGCACTACTACGTTTACCAAATCTGGCCGGACTCGTGCAGCATGGGCGGACGCAATGGATCGGGCGATATGCTGCGCGAGAAGCAACGCACCTTGCTGGAGGTATTCTCGAACATGAGCATCCTTTCCACGCTCGGTGTGCGACCGCCCGGCGGCTGCCATTTTCCGCTGGTCGGCTGGGCGGAATTTGCGCGCCTGATTCAACCGGTCATCGAACGGGACCACTACGGCAAGGTACCCGCCACTTCCGTCACCGCGCCCAATCTTCGGCAAGCTTCCTATGCCGGCGTCACGCGCGATACGATCACGCTGGAGTTCGATCAACCCGTGGTCTGGAAAGAGACGCTGGCCGGGCAGTTCTATCTCGACGGCGAGAAGAACAACGTGGCGTCCGGCGGCGTTGCCGGGAATGTGCTCACGCTGAAATTGAAGGCCGCATCCGCCGCGACAAAGATCACCTACCTCAAAGAGATCGCGTGGAATCAGGACACCCTGCTCAACGGCGCGAACGGGATCGCGGCGCTGACGTTTTGTAACGTGCCGATTTCCTCGTCCAAATCGCCGTGAAGAGTTATTGGTCATGAAAAGGGAAAGCTTTCGCATCATGCAGAGTTCTTGCCGGAGGGCGTGGTGGGTCAGTGTATGTTGCTGGCGCTGACGTGCATTGGCCACACTGCGGACCTGTCGAAGCCCAACATCGTCTTCATTTTCACCGATGATCATTCGCTTCAGACGATTGGCGCGTACAACGCACGCCTGTCCGCATTTTGTCGGAAGTCACGCCGTGGCGTTCCTGTGACAGTTTCCGCATGAGAATTGGCAGTTTTCGCATGTTCACAGCCGGGTGCGATCTTTAGACTGCGAAGCATGTCCCTGTCCCCTGATGGCCTGAAAACATCACCGGTTGTCGCGGCGGAGGAAGCTTCCGAGCGCGAGCAGATCGGGTTGATTGGCCTGGGCTTGATGGGCAGCGCGATGGTGGAACGTTTCCTGGCCTGCGGATTTGAAGTGTTGGGCTTTGATATCGATCCCGCATGTCTGGCCGGCTTGGTGAGTCGAGGTGGACGAGCCGGTGCCAGTGTTGCGCAGTTGGCCGTCTCTTGCCGGCGGATCGTCCTCAGTCTCCCCAACAGCGATGCTGTTCAAACGGTGCTCGAACAAATGGAGCCCGGTCTTCGTCCCGGCCAGGTGATCATGGATACGACGACCGGACGACCGGAAGCTGCCCTCGCGGCAGCGCACCGGCTGGCTGGGCGTGGAGTGCCCTATGTGGAGGCCATGATTTCCGGAAACAGCAGCCAGGTCCGAAAGGGCGAAGTCCTGATCATCGCGGGCGGCGCCGCCGAAGCGATCGCGCAGTGCGACGACCTGTTCGTGTGTTTCGCGAGCAGGGTTCTTCACGTTGGGGATTCGGGCAGCGCCTCCAAGATGAAACTGGTGAGTAATCTGGTTCTGGGTTTGAACCGGGCGGTGCTGGCCGAAGGGCTGGCCTTCGCCGGAAAGCTGGGGCTCAACCTTGAACAAGCGCTCGCCGTGTTGCGGGAAAGCATGGGCTACTCCCGCGTCATGGATACGAAGGGCGACAAGATGATCGTTGCTGACTTCGAGCCGCAGGCCCGGCTCTCCCAGCACTTGAAGGATGTTCGCCTGATTCTGAGCGCTGCCGCTGGGAGCCGCGCACGGGTGCCTCTGAGCGAGGTCCACCAGCAGCTTCTGCAACAAGCGGAATTGGAGGGACTGGGCGCGCTGGACAACAGCGCCATCATCCGGGTATTCGAACGAGAGGCGTGAGCGCGCATGGCTATCTCTTTCACCAAGCTTCATTTCAACGAGCCCTCGCCGGTGGCGCGAGAGCTTCTGTGGCATGTCTTGTCCGTGGGCACCGTCACTCGCGACGAACCGGAACGCCACGAAGGTTCGGACAAACCGGGCGCGTTCTTCTTCTGGATTGTGTCGGGCAGCGGCGAACTGGCGCTCGAACCTGGCACCGTGACGCTGGAGCCGGGGCCGTGCTGCTGGCTGCTCGATCTGCGCAAGCCGCGCACCTACCTTCCCGCCGGCGGCAGACCGCTCACGACGGCCGGCATCCGGTTCGGTGGCCCGGGTCTGGAACTCTGGCTCGAACAACTGGGCGGCGATAGCGAGTTCCTCCTCGCAAAACCCAGCGACGTGACCCTGGTCCGGCGAGCGGAGAAGCTGCTCATTGATCTGGTCACCCGTCGGCCCGGCGGCTATGAGTGGCAGGCTCATTTGCTGATCAACGAACTGCTGGGGACACTCCTGCACGCCCGGAAGATTCTCTCCGAACCTGTTCGCGAAGTGTCCGGCCCGGTGACGCGAGTCGTTCAGGCGGTGCTGGCCGCGCCCGCGCGCGACTGGAAAGCCCGGGAGCTCGCCGCGATCGCCGGAGTGGGCTATACCAAGCTGCGGGACCTCTTCAAACAGTCGCAGCAGGAAACCTTGCACGAGTTCCTCCAGCGCACGCGGCTCGATCAAGCCCGCCTCCTGTTGTGTGATCCGCGTCTGACCGTCAAGGACGTGGCAGGGCGACTCAGCTTCTCCACCGAGTTTTACTTCAGTCATTTTTTTCGGGAAGCCACCGGCATGAGCCCAACGCAGTTCCGGCTGAAATCCAAGTCGTGACCACCTCGCTCTCAAAATCCTCCCGCTACATCGTGTTGCTCGCGGCCATCGGCGGACTGCTGTTTGACGGCGTCGAGCTGGGCCTGATGCCCGTGGCCTCGCTCTCGGTGTCGCAGAGCCTGCTTGGTGACGCTTTCACGCCCACACTCGGCGGGGATTGGTTCGCACGTTTCACGGCGGCGCTCATGCTGGGCGCGGCGGTCGGTGGAATCTTTCTCGGAAGTCTGGGGGATCGGATCGGTCGCACCCGCGCACTGGGCGTGAGCATTTTGTTTTACTCCGTGTTCGCAGGGCTTGGAGCATTTGCGAAGACGCAGGAGCAAATGCTGGTGCTGCGATTCCTCGTCGGGCTGGGCGTGGGCGGCGTCTGGCCTAACGCCGTCGCCCTCGCGGCGGAATGTTGGCCGGACAAATCGCGTCCCATCATCGCGGGCCTGATGGGCGCGGCGCTGAACGGCGGCATCCTCATGCTCTCGCAAATCGCGCGCACCTGGCACATCACGCCGGAGTCGTGGCGCTGGATTTTCCAACTAGCGGCCGCGCCGGCCGTGCTCGGTCTGCTGGCGTTGAAGGTGATTCCAGAATCGCCGCTGTGGCTGGCCAGTCGTAGCCGCCGAGGTGACGAGGCGGACTCTTCCAAGCTCACGCCGGCCGCCTCCTCACGTCAGCCGCTACCCTCGCCCCTGCGCGAATTGTTCCGTCCGCCGCTGCTTCACCTCACGCTCATCGGCATTCTCATCGGCTCCATCCCGATGGTCGGCGCGTGGGCGGCGAGCAAGTGGATGATTCCGTGGGCGGACAAAGTCGGCGGCGCGACCGCGCCCGGCTACAAGGCGATCACACAAGGCTGGTGGGCGCTCGGCGCGGTGCTCGGCAGTTTCACCGGCGCGCAAATCGCCGCTTGGCTCGGACGCCGCCGCGCGTATGCGATCATGAGTGCCGGTGCCGCGGTGTTGACCGCGCTGATGTTCCTCGGCACTGCGCCGTTGCAGGGGTCCTTCCTGCCGATCGTCTTCGCGCAAGGCTTCGTCGCCACGCTCTTCTTCGGCTGGCTGCCACTCTATCTGCCGGAGCTTTTCCCCACTCGGGTCCGCGCCGCCGGGAGCGGCATCGCTTACAATGTCGGGCGCTTTGCCACCGCGCTCGGAGTATTCGCAGCAGGTGCGTTGTTCGCGGCGATGGGCGGTTCCTATCCAAAAGTGGGCGCGACCTGCGGCCTCATTTACCTCCTCGGCATCGTCGTCATCTGGTGGGCACCGGACACCACGGACAGGAAACTCGAGGAATGACCATGACTGTGAAACAAACGCTTATCCTCACCGGCCTGCATATCTACCCCGTGAAGTCTTGTCGCGGCATCGCGCTGGCCGCTGCGGAGCTGACTGGCCGTGGGCTGGCTCATGACCGCGAGTGGATGGTCGTGGATGCCGAGAGTCAGTTCCTCACGCAGCGCGCCTTGCCACGCATGGCGCTGATCGAGATCACGCTCACGTCCGATACGCTGGGGTTGACTGCGCCGGGGCAATCGGACGCTTTGGAGCTGTCGCTGGCCGGGCGCGATCGGCCGCGCTGCCGCGTGCGGGTGTGGCGCGATGATTGCGCCGCCCTGGATGAAGGTGCCGCAGCCGCCGGATGGCTCAGTGCCTTCCTCGGGAAGGCCGTGCGTCTGGTGCGCTTCGACCCCGCGCATCGGCGGCTCAGCGATCCTCAATGGACTCACGGTGTGGACGCGGAGAATCACTTCAGCGACGGGTATCCGCTGCTGGTCATCGGCGAGGAATCCCTGGAGGATCTAAACAGCCGTCTTGACGTGCCATTACCGATGGACCGGTTCCGGCCCAACATCGTCATCCGTGGTCTCGGACCGCATGGCGAGGATGTCGCGAATGTGCTGAGCGGTGAAGGCGTTGAGATCCGGCTGGTGAAACCCTGCGAGCGTTGCAGCATCACCACCACCGATCAGAAGACGGCGGCTGTGGGCAAGGAGCCGCTGCGCACGCTGGCCAATTATCGTCGCGATGCAACGCTCGGTGGCGTCACGTTTGGCATGAACGGCATCGTCGCCGCCCAGGCCGGCACCCCGCTGGCTGTGGGCATGTGCCTGACCGCAGGCACGGCGCGAATCCCATAGCAGCCATTTGAAATAACTCTCCTTCATTCAGCTTTGACTGTGTTTGCGATTACCATGACGAACCAAGCCTTGCGCCCGACTCCACTACTCTCGATATTCCCACGATGACATTTCTCTCCTCTTTCCCAGCGACGCTGCTCCTCGCGCTCACCGTTGTTCAAGCTCAGATTCCACAGCCCACGGACGCGCCGAAGCCGCTGACGCCGGAGCAGAGCGCGGCGGCGTTCAAGCTGCCTGCTGGCTTTCGGATGGAAGTGGTTGCCAGCGAGCCGCTCATCGCGTCGCCTTCGGCCGTGTGCTGGGACGAACGCGGGCGAATGTTCGTGAGCGAATTGCACGGCTACAATCTCGCGGGCCAGCTCGACATCGAGGAACTGAACAAGACCGGGAATCTCGACACGCAGGTGCGCCGGGTGCAGGCGGACGAAAAGTTCAGGAAGACGGCGGAGCGCAGCACCTACGGCGTGGTAAAAATGCTGCGCGACACGAATGGTGACGGCCGCATGGATGTGGCCGAGGTGTGGTCCACGAATCTGCCGCCCGCTTACGGCCTCGTTCCCGCGCGCGGCGGCGTGATTGTGGCGTGCGCGCCGGACATCGTGTTCCTCGCCGACCGTGACGGCGATGGCGTGGCCGAGGTGCGCGAAACGCTCTTCACCGGATTCGGCACCGGCGAGCTCGAACGCGGCATCAACGCGCCGCAATGGGCGGGGGACGGCTGGATCTACTTCGGTCGCGGCTGGGGCGGCGGGCCAATCACCGGACCGAAACTCGCGTCGCCCGTCACGCTGCCGAATACGGATTTTCGCATTCGCGCCGACGGCAGCGCAATCGAACCGCTGACCGGCGGCACGCACACCTTCGGGTTCGCCATGACGGAGGCGGGCGACCGTTTCACGGTGAACACGACCGTGCCCGGCATCTACATCGCGCCGCTGCCATGGCGTTATCTCGTGCGCAATCCCGATGCCGCCGCTTCCTCGCTCGAAGCCGCGACTGGCGACCGTCGCGCTTACTCGATTTCCAAGCCGCATCCGTGGCGGAGCAAGCGCGCGACTGACCCGGAGTATTTCAAATACTACAACTCGCGTTACGGCGCGGCCGAGAGCGAGGCCGACGGCTGGTTCACCGCCGCGTGCGGCCCGATGATTTACCAGGACCACACGTTGCCCGGATTGCGCGGTCAGTATTTCGTCTGCGAACCATCCGGCAATCTCATCCATCGCGCAGTCATCGAGGCTGACGGCCCGGCCCTGAAACTTGTCCGCGCGCCCGGCGAAGCGAAGTCCGAGTTCGCCGCCACCAGGGATCAGTGGAGTCACCCAATGAACCTCACGCACGGGCCGGACGGCTCGATTTGGATCACCGACTACTACCGCGAAATCATCGAGGACTATTCGGCCATCCCGCGCCATCTCCAGCAACAATACGGGCTTTACGCCGGCCACGACCGCGGCCGCATCTACCGTCTCACGCACCAGGATGCGCCGCGCGCGCCGTCGGCAGACTTGAGCGCGCTGGACACGAACGCGCTCGTCCGGGAATGTGCCAGCCCGCTCTTCTGGCGTCGGCAGACTGCGCAACGGCTGCTCGTCGAACGCAGCGATAAGAAGGTCGCGCCCACGTTGCGTGAACTGTTGGCCAACAAGCACGCCGAGACCTCCACGCTCATCACCGCGCTCCGCACACTTGAACAACTTGGCGCGCCCACGCCGCGCGACGTGCAGCTATTCATCACTCACGCCGACGCCAACGTCCGCATCCACGCGCTCCAACTCGCCGACCGTTGGTTCGCCCAGGACGCGGGCCGCGCGTTGCTCGACGCCACCTTGAAGGCCGCGCGCACGGAGCAAAATCCCCGCGTGCAGATCCAGTTCGCCCTCAGCCTCGGCGAAGCTCGTGACCCGCGCGCCTTCCCCCTGCTCGCACGTTTCGCTCGCGAACACCTTGCCGTCCGCTGGATGGACGCGGCGGTGTTGTCATCACTCCACGGACGCGGCGCGGAGATGCTGACCGAACTGCTGCGCGAGCCGGGCGGCTCCGCCAAGTTCCTCCCCCCGCTCGCGGAATCCATCGCCGCGCGCCGCGACGAACCCGAACTCACACGTGCGCTCAACCTTGTCGCCACGGCGCCGCCGGGCACACAAACCGTCGTGCTCAACGCGCTGGTGAAAGGCCGAAAGAACGCTCCGCGCAAACCGCTCGGCGACAAATCCGGGCGCGCATCGCTCGCGTCCTTGGCCGCGAGTTCCAATGCCGAAGTGCGTCAGGCCACGCGCGCGCTTGAGGACACTTTCATTGCGGCGGCGACAGACGACGAAGGCCTCGTGCCCTCCGGCCAGTTGCCGACTTTGGAAACCATCAGCGACGAGACCTTCCGCAAATTCGCCGCCGCGCTCACCGGCCCGCGCGACCTCAAGCGCGGCCACGAATGGTTCGTCGCGGCCTGCGCCACCTGTCATCGTATCGGCAAGGAAGGCCACGATGTCGGCCCGGATTTGCTCGGCCAGCTCGGCATGGCGGAGGAGGCCTTGTTGAAGGAAATCCTCATGCCGAGCGAACGCATCCGCCCCGGCTACGAGACCACGCTCGTGCAGATGGCCGACCGCAGGGCCATCACCGGCATCCTGAAGGACGACGGCGCGACAAGCCTGACCCTGGCGCTGCCGAACGGCGTCGATCAAGTTCTGCTGCGCAAGGACGTGACCGGTGTGCGCCGCCTCGCGACCTCGTTGATGCCCTCGTTCGCCGAAGCCCTCCCGCCCGCCGAAGTGGCGAACGTCCTGGCGTGGCTGCGGAGCAATCTCGGCACACCGGTCCCGCGGAAATGAAAGCTCGGCTCACATCCGCATTGTCTCCGGCGTTCTCCATGCCCGCAGTTTGCCAGACAGTGAATGATGCGCCGAAAACCAGGATATCAGTCGGGCCGACGGGCGCGCGGTTCGATGATCGCGAACTCGATTCAACGGACAACGTGGTGCGGTTTGGGAAGCGAGATTTTAGCACAGAGATTGGGAGAACACAGAGAGCGTCCCCCTCTGTGTCCTCCGAAACTCTGCGCTCAGAACCTCAGTCCCCTTTATGGATTCAAGGCTCGGCCAAGCGTGCTCAGAACTCTGTCGATCGGAACTTGCGATCCGGCGAAAGCAGCCGGAAGGTCGTCGTTAATGAACCTGATGGAAAAGAACTCGCCGTCATCCGCACCGGGTCAAAAGCACGGCTTTCCGCGCAGCCGCAGAATCGCCGCACGAGGCCCGCTGAGTAGCCATTATCAAGACCCCTTTATGACCCCATTACGGCTGATTCCCCTGATGCTGGCGGGATTTGTGATCCTGACGATGACAGGGAACGCCCTCGCCGAAGACTGGCCGCAGTGGCTGGGACCCAGGCGGGATGGCGTCTGGCGTGAATCCGGGATCGTCGATCGGTTTCCGACCAACGGACTCAAGGGCGCCTGGCGCACGCCCGTAGCCGGCGGTTACAGCGCGCCCGCAGTGGCTGGTGGGCGTGTAATCATCACGGACAGGCTCGCCACCACCAACCTTGTGGCGCCGGCCGGTCCGCTGGACCGCTCGAAGGTTCCTGGACGGGAGCGGGTGACCTGCCTGCAAGAAGACACCGGCAAAGTGCTTTGGACTCACGACTACGACTGTCCTTACGATCTCGCTTATCCATCGGGTCCCCGCGCGATGCCCCAGATCGACGACGACCGCGTCTATACCCTTGGTTCGGACGGCCATCTTTTGTGCCTGAAGCTCGCCACCGGCAAGGTGCTTTGGCAGCACCATTTTCCCTCGGGTTACGGGATTCCAACGCAATTGTGGGGCGTGGCTTCGACGCCGCTCATCGATTCCCACCGCCTGATCTGCCAAGTCGGCGGCGCCGGGCAATCGACCGTCGCCTTCGACAAGCACACAGGCCGTGAACTCTGGCGCTCGCTGGACGCCAAGGAGCCGGGCTACTCATCGCCGATCCTGATCCAATCGGCCGGTGTACCGCAGCTGATCGTCTGGGATACCGCGGCCATCAGTTCACTAAATCCTGAAACGGGAAAGACGTACTGGTCGGAGCCGTTTCCCACGAAGTTGGGACACGCCATCGCGACGCCCCGGTTTGTGGACGGACGATTGTTCATCACCTCGTTCTTCGACGGCTCACTCATGCTCCAGCTGGATCCGCAGAGGCCCGCCGCTAGCCAGCTCTGGCGGCGCAAGGGCAAGAATGAAAACCGCCCCGACAGCCTGCACGGACTGATGAGCACACCATTCGTGGTGGACGGTTACATTTACGGAGTTTGCGGCCACGGAGAACTCCGATGCCTCAAGGCGGACACCGGCGACCAAGTTTGGCAGACCCTGGCGACGACAACCCGCGACGGCAAGCCGACCCGTTGGGCGACGGCATTTCTTACCCGTCACGCGGACCGCTTCTTCCTTTGGAACGACCAGGGAGAGTTGATTCTCGCGAAACTGACTCCGGCCGGTTTCGAAGAATTGTCGCGCACGCAGCTCCTGGAGCCGACCAGCCAAGCGGGCAATCGGGCGGTGGTCTGGTCGAACCCAGCTTTCGCGAACGGCCATGTCCTTCTACGCAACGACCGGGAATTGATCCGCGTCGACCTGCGGCGCGACCGATAACACGCATTGCCTACGGGAAACGTTTCCCATAAGCTGTGGACCTCTTTGACCCATTCACGGGGGAAACGATTGCCCGCCGCGTGACCGGCTTGTCCGCAACCTGCGGGACAAGGACACTTTGCTGATTCGATATTCAAACACATCCAACCCATGAAACTGAACCAGCATCTCATCCTCCCCGCTCTGCTCGGTGTCGTCCTCGTCGCGCAGGCCGCTGACCAGCCTTGGTTCACGCGTCATCTCGTCGGGATGGAAGTCGGGCCGACAGGCGCGCAGTTCGGGCACAGTGATTCCGGCGATGTTCGTTACGCCGCGCGGTTCGATGGGCGCGAGATTGTCAGGCGCTGCGTCGCCGCGCACAGCGAGTATCTGGTGCTGTGGGTGCGCGATGGCGATTACGCCTATTACGACTCGAAGCTGTTGCCCAAGGCGCCCGGTCTTGGCGCCCGCGACCCGTTGCGCGAGGCGATGGACGAGACGCAGCTTTCGCACCCGGTTGCCTTCTGCCCTGATGAACTAGGGCGCTTTTATGTTTCCGAATCATTTCGGTTCACTGACCCCAGCGGCGCCTGGACTGATATCCGTCCGCACCTCGACTGGCTGGATGAGGATCTGGCATGCCGCAGTTTGGAGGATCGGCGAAGAATATATGTCGCCCGTCTCGGTGAAAGGCTTCCGGAGTGGACGAAGTTCAGCGAGCGCGTCCGCCTGATCGAGGGTCGCGACGGGGACGGCCGAGCCGACCATGACGCGGTGTTCGCCGAAGGGTTCAACGATCTGCTGGACGGAACTGCCTCCGGCGTTCTGGCGCGCAAGGGGAACGTCTGGTTTACCTGGTAGAAGGCGGAGACAGCGGGTGGCGCGTGGGGTTTCAACACCTCACCTATCCCGTTCCACTGAGACCCTGGGCCGCCGAAAAGCTCTGGCATCCCGCTTGGAAAGGACAGTCGGCGGCCATCGTGGTGCCCGTGGTGAACTTCACGCAGGGCCCCTCCGGGCTGGCCTATTGTCCGGGAACGGGACTTGGCTCCAACTACGAACACTATTTTCTCGTCTGCGATTTCAAGGGCGAAGGCGGCGGGATTCACTCCCTGTCGGTGCGGCCGAATGGAGCTTCGTTTGAGCTGGTGAATCCGGCGCATTTTATCTGGCGCATTCCCGCGACCGATGTCGAGTTCGCACCGGATGGTTCGGTTTACGATTGCACATGGAACGGCAACATCAACGCGCAGAGCAAGGCTTACATCTACAAGATCATCGATCCGCGCGTGAGTGGCGATCCGCTGGTGGCGAAGACACAGCGAGCGATCGCCGGGGGAATGACGCGTCGGAATGAAACGCAACTGACGCAATGGCTCGGTCACCCGGACCTGCGCGTGCGGCGCGAGGCGCAGTTCGAACTGGTGGAGCGAGGCGCTCCGTCCGTGGCGGCCTTCGAGGGGGCGTTGCAGCACCAGACGAACACTCTTCCCCGGCTGCAGCTCGATGTTTTGGAGGCGGCGGGTCTGCGGCCGACGTTGAAGGCGTCGGTGGCCCGCTACCATGACGGGCTGAACCGAAAGGGAATTCTCGCCCCTTACCGGGAGACCTTGGCGGGCGGGAACGCCATCGCCGGTCGCAAGATATTCCAGGAACGCCCGGACGTTTCGTGCGTCCGCTGTCACAAGATCGGAAACGACGGCGGCGACGTGGGTCCCAACCTTGCCGGCATCGGTCAGAAACAGCCACGCGAGTATCTGCTCGAATCGCTCGTTGCGCCGAACGCCAAGATCGCCCCCGGCTTCGAGGGCGTCACTCTGACGATGAAGATCGGCACGCTCCACGCGGGATCGGTCAAACAGGAGACGTCAGACGAGCTCGTGCTGAATTCGCCCGAGGAAGGATTCCTGACTCTCCGCAAGAGCGACATCACCGACCGGCAGCGCGGCCTGTCCGGAATGCCGGAGGGCGTAGGCCAGATGCTGAGCAAGCGGGACCTGCGTGATCTGATTGAATTCCTCACCACTTTGAAATAAAATAGAGGATTGCGCCACCAAGAATCATGAAGTGCCGACCCGATAACACCGAGCAGTTGGAATGCGAGCCGCACCCTCCTGCTCACGTTCCCGGCTGCGACTGCCTTGGGAATCGTTGCTTTAAAGAAGTGATCCTGCTCATCGTGCTCTGGACAACCGTTTGGAGCGCATCCGCTGCAGCGGCTTTCGACTACGACGTTTTCCTCCAAGGCGTGCGCGTGCCGCCGGAGTTCTCTATCGAGCTCGCCGCCGGCGAACCGTTGCTCCGCTTCCCGATGTTTGCGTGCTTCGATGACAAGGGCCGACTCTATGTCGCCGAGTCATCAGGCAAGGATCTCTATGCCGGACTCAAAAAGCTCACGCAAGATTGCCGCGTGCTGCGACTTGAGGATGCGGATGGCGACGGGCGTTTCGAGAAGGCAACCGTGTTCCAGGATCACGTCACGTTCCCAATGGGCCTTGCGTGGCACGAAGGACGGCTTTATCTGGCCGATCCTCCCGACATCATCGCGCTCACGGATGCGGATGGCGACGGGCGCGCGGACAAGCGTGAGATTATCCTCAGCGGCTTTGGTCACACGGACAACGGCAGCCTGCACGGGGTCACCTTCGGCCCGGACGGCCTGCTCTACTTCACGATGGGCGAACCGGACGGGTGGAAGCTGCCGCGCGGGGATGGGTCCTTTCTCGAAGGCAACTCCGGGGCGCTCTTCCGCTGTCGCCCGGACGGTTCGCGTCCGGAGGTAATCAGTCGTGGCTTCGTGAACCTCGTCGAGGTCGAGTTCATGCCGGGCGGGGAATTCATCGCCACGGACAACTGGTATCAGATGCCCGCAGGCGGATATCGCGATGCGCTGGTCGATTGCGCGCCGGGCGGTCTCTACCCGTATCAGCCGGACCGGGGCACACCGCTCCCGCGCACGGGTCTCACGCTGCCGCCCGCGATTCTGCTCCCGGCGGTGGCGCACAGCGGATTGACCCGGCTGAGAATGACCGGCTTTCCGAGTGATTGGCGTGACGATCTGTTCGTCGCCGAGCACAACACGCGCAAAGTCACACGCCACGAACTGCGCCGTGAAGGCTCGACTTTCGCCGCGACGAACGCGGACTTCGCGGTGGGCGAGCATCCGGACTTTCATCCGTCCGACGTGCTGGAAGCGCCCGACGGCTCGCTGCTCATTGTCGATACCGGTGGCTGGTATGTGGAGCATTGTCCGACGGGCCGCATCCGCGATTCGCGCGCGCCGGGCGGCATCTATCGTGCGCGATGGACGAAGGCGCATGAGGTGAAGCCTTCGCCCGAAGAGGCGCGCTTCAAGGCGGTTTGGAAACTAAACGGGGAAGAACTCCGCACCCGGCTGGCCGATCCGGACATGACGCTGGTGTGCGCCGCAGTGCGCGCCCTGGCGATTCGCGAAGACAAGGCATCCGGGAACGCCCTGGTCGCGCTGCTGGATTCCACGAACGCGCCGGTGCGTCGCGCAGCCGCCGAGGCGCTGGCGAGATGCGGCTCGCGTGCGCAAGCGCCCAAACTGGTGGCTGCGCTGACCGCCGCCGGCGATGACTTCGAGCAGCACGCCTGCATCGCCGCCCTTCTTGCGGTGGTTGATGAAAACTTTGTGCGCGGCTTGCTCGCAAACCCATCGGCGCGAGTCCGCCGCGCCGCGCTGTACCTGCTCGACCAACCGCCCTTTGAAACACTGCGGTTTGCCGATCTGGTCGCGCCCCTGGGCGACACGGATGCGAGCGTGGGCGCGGCCGCGCGCCGGTTGCTCGCACGACACGGCGACTGGGCCGGGGCTGCCCTGCCCTGGTTGCGCGGGCAACTCGCGTCGGCGTCGCTGACGGGCACAAACGAGTCCGCCCTGGGCAGCCTGCTGGTCGCGTTCCAGATGGACGCCGCCGTTCGCGGCCTGATCACCGAACTGCTCGATCCGGCGGCGCCCACACCCGCGTCCGTCCGCACGTTTCTGCTGAATCAACTCCCGGCGCTCGCGGCCCAGAAACCCGAACCGGCCTGGTTGCGGAGCGTTCCATCCGCGCTCGCGGACCCTGCGCTGCGCGTCCCGGCGCTCCAGGTGGCGGCAGCCTTTCCCCAAGCCGAGTGGGAGCCAACCCTGTTGAAACTGGCCGACGATCCCGCCGTGCCGGTCACGCAACGGTTGCGGGCGGCCCGAGTCATCTCCCGGCAAGCGACCTTGAGTGAAGCGGTGTTCGCCCTGGCGTTGAACTCACTTGCCACGGAGACCGGACCGGCGGACCGGCTCGCCGCCGTGGACCTGCTGGCGCACGCGCGCCTGTCGTCCGGACAATTGCGGCGACTGTTGGAGGCATTGCCACGCAGCGCGGCCGTCGCGCCCGATGCGCTGTTGCCCGCGCTGCTCCGCGCCGCTGACAACGAGACACGGCCGATCCTGGCCGGGTTTCTTCAGGCGCGGCTCGAGTCCGGCTGGTCGCCGGCACGCGCCACCTTGGACCAGGCGCTCGGCATTATTCCGGACGACTCGCCGGCCCGCACTTCCTTGCTGGCCGTGTGGGAACACAACAACGCCACCATGCTGAGGCGTCTGGGCGAGTTCAAGCCGTTGCTCACCGGCGGCGATGCGGCGCGCGGGCGCGAGTGGTTCGCCACCGCGACGTGCGCCGGCTGTCACCGCATCGGCGAGCGTGGCGGCACCGTCGGTCCCGACCTCACCCGCGTTGGTGCAATTCGTTCCGGCGGTGATCTGTTGGAGTCCATTCTTTATCCGAGCAGCTCGTTCGCACAGGGCTTCGAGCCTTACCTGCTCATGCGCCGCGATGGTGAGGAAGTTTCCGGCACGCTGGTCGCGCAAGGACCCGAGGGTGTGAGCCTGCGTGACGTGGCCGGAGTCATTCAACGGGTGCGCGCCGGCGACATCGTCTCGCTCAAACGGCAGCAGCTCTCCGCCATGCCGGAGGGTTTGGAGCAACTGCTCACGCGCGACCAGTTCCGCGATCTGCTCGCGTATTTGCAAAGCCTCAAATGAAATCACGTCACGCCCATCTTTTTGTGACCAGTCTGCTGCTGCTCGGTGCCTTTCTCCAGACGGTTCGGGCCGCCCACCGGTCGCCCACCTTCCGCGTTGTCGCGCCGTCCCCATCGGGCGAGTTGACCGTTGGGCAGACTTTCCGGGTCGTGGCCGAGGCAGAGGCGGACGCCGGGCGACGCATTGTGAAGGTCGAGTTCTTCGTGTGGTCGAGCAACCTTCGCGTCGGCGAAGCGACGTCCACGCCGTGGACCGCCGAGGTCAAGCCGCGTGACATCTTTGCCCGGGCGCGCTTCTCGCTCACGGCCCGCGCCACGGACGACTCGGGCGCCGCCACTGATTCCGAGCCGGTCTGGCTGGCCATGCGAGATGATGCCACGTATCCGCCCCGGGCCCGGGCACGCGAGGATCGGTTGATTTCGAAACACCTTCCGGGCAGCCGCCACGAAGGCATTCCGTGCCTCGCCGAGCTTCCCAACGGCGACCTGCTCTGCGCTTTTTACTCTGGCAAATATGAGTTGTCTGATGACTCCGCCGTGTATCTTACCCGGCTGCCGCGTGGTGCCCGGGAATGGGAACCGCCCCGTCGCATCATTGGCGGTGACGATGGCGTCTCGAGAGTGAACGCCGTGGTGCTGGCCGGCGGGCCCGGCGAGTTGACGTGCTTCTACTCGAACATCGAAGGGGGAAGGAACTTCGAATTCGCGCGCCCCTGCTTCCGCGTCTCGCGCGATGACGGCGTCACCTGGGGGCCGGAGCAGCGAGTGCCCGAGCCGAAGTATGAGCATCCCACCGGCACGCTCTTCGCGCTGAAACTGATTCGCCTCATGGACGGCACGATCGTTCTGCCCGCGAATCGCGAGTGCGAGCATCCCGATCCCAAGCGCGGCTGGACCTCGCTCTTCTACCGCAGCATCGACGCCGGCAAGACGTGGACTGAGTCGGCGGAGATTCTTCCCACGCCCCGCAATATCCAGCCCACGGCGCAACAACTCGCCGATGGCTCACTCGTCGCCTTCTTCCGACCACGCGGACGCAATGCGAAGCTCTGGCGCTCCACCTCGCGCGATGGCGGCGTGACGTGGGCCCCGCTCGAACGCACCGCGCTCGACAATCCCTCCACGCGCTCCGACTTCGTCGTGTTGCCCAGCGGCAAGCTCGTGCTCGCCTGCAACGTGTCGCCGGTCGACCGCGCGCCGGTAAATCTTCTGCTCTCCGATGAACTCGGCAAAACCTGGCGCGTGAATCGCGCCATCGAGACCGGCCCCGGACCTTACGGTTATTGCGCCGTCCTCCGCACTCGCGACGGCAAAATCCATGTCGCCTACGACACCGACCGCCGCGTCATCAAGCACGCTGTCGTGGACGAGGCCTGGTTCGACGAGCCGGCGGTGATATATGCTGTCGTCATTGCCGGCGGCACCAACGCGCCCCGCAGCCTGCATTTCTCGAACAACCTCTTTCACCCCGGCTCGCAAGAGCTGTCCAACGTGGAGCTTCCGCCATGAACAAAAACACACTCCTTCTCCGTCATTTGCTCCGCATCTTCGCATGCTGCGCCGCCGTCGGCGCGTGTCGCTCCGCGCTGGCCCAACAATCGCCCGGCTGGCAGTTCGATCGAGACGTCAACCACGACGCGTTGCCCACGGCGCCGCCTGGGTTCGAGGTATCCTTCTTCGCGCGGGAACCGCTCGTGCGCCAGCCGTGCTCGATGGCCTTCGATGCCAAGGGCCGGCTCTGCGTCGGCATGGGACCGCAGTATCGCAATCCAAAGCCCAACACGCCGGGCGACAGCGTCGTGCTGGTGCTCGACACGGATGGCGATGGCAAAGCGGATCGCACGAAAACGTTCGCCACCGGTTTCAACGCCATCCAGGGACTCGCCTGGCACGGTCGGGATTTGTGGGTGGCCAACGCGCCCGACCTCACTGTCGTGCGCGACCTCGATGGCGATGACGAGGCGGATGAATACGTCCGCGTGTTCACCGACCTCGGCAATCTCGAGCACGGCCTGCACGGCTTGAACTGGGCACCCGACGGCAAGCTCTACATGAGCAAGGGCAACTCGAAGGGTCTGACGCAGCCGGGCCGCATCGCTCCGAAAGCGTTTCGCGAACTGTGGGGTGTGACCGCGCCAGCCGGCTCGCCCGGCTTCCCGGCGCCGCGCACGTTCAAGAAGGGCGAATACCAAAAAGCCTATCACGATCCCGAAGACGACTGGGGCCGCGAAGGCGGCGTGCTGCGCTGCAACGATGGCGGGCGCGATCTCGAAATCGTCTCGCGCGGGATGCGCAATCCGTGGGACATCACGTTCGATTCCAGCTTCAACTGGCTAGGCACGGACAACGACCAGAACGAAGGCGACCGCGTGTTGAGCCCGTTTTACGGCGCGCACTTCGGCTGGAATCATCCGTGGAGCACGAGTTGGTCGGGCGCGGGCAATCTGCCCACCACGCCGATCAGCGCTCCGGTTTTCCACGGCTCCGGCACGGGCATCATCTTCTACGACGCGCCGCAGTTTCCGCCGGAGTTCCGCCGCGTGTTCTTCGTCAACGACTGGCTGCTCAAGACAACGTTCGCCTATCGCCCGCGTTGGGACGGCGCGTTGATGCAACCGACGGGGGGGCAGTGGCAGCCATTCATCAGTGGTGGCGCTGGGCTGTTTCGACCGACGGATTTGGAAGTCGGCCCCGACGGCGCGTTGTGGTGCCTGGGCTGGAGCAGCGGCTACGGGGTGGAGTGGAAGGACGGTAGAGCGAACGGCGAGATGCTCAACGAAGGCCGTGTGTTCCGCATCGCGTGGACGAACGCGCCGGTCGCGTGGTGGAATTCCGCCAAGCGCGGCAAGCCGCTCGCGCAATGGAACGTGACCGAACTCATCGAAGACTTCGCCGGCCCGTTGCCGGTGTGGCGCAGCGACGCGCAGGATGAACTGGTGCGACGGAACACGTCCGTAAAACGCGATCTCATCGCCGGGTTGGCGAGCGGCACGTTGACCGAAGCGCAGGAGACCTGGGCCGCGTGGACTTTGGGCCGAATCGCGCCGGAAGATGCGAGGGTGGACGAGTGGTTCGCCACTCCGAAAGCCAGTCAGAATCTGGCGATGCAATCGCTGCGTATTCTTGCCCACCGCAGCCGCATTACCCAACGCCCGCTCCCGGACGCCATCGCCCGCGCGCTGACCAACTCCGAACCCCGCCTCCGCTTCGAGGCCGTTCAGGCCATCTGGCAGGCGAATCAAACTCAGTTTCTGCGACCGTTGAAGGCGCTGGCAGCCCGCGAGACGGATCGCCTCACGTATTACTGCGCGTGGAATGCGCTCGGAGCGTTCGCGTCCACGAATCAACTCGCGGCGATGCTCGACGATGCGCGGGGTGGATTGCGCGCCGCCGCGTTGCTGGCCCTCGCCAGCCGGGACGCGCTCGACGAAGCCACCGCCTCACGACTGCTGACCGATCCGCACAGCCCTGCGTCCACGACCGCCGCGCTTTGGATCACGAAGCACCGCGGCAGTTCGCTTGTGCTTCTGTCCCCAGGCGAAGGCGGGTTTGAGCGCGAAGTAACGGTCAATCTCGAACGCAGCTTCAAGCCTTCAGACATCCGCTACACACTCGACGGCTCCACGCCGACGTTGCGTTCGCCCACGTTTGACGGCCCGCGCCTGGTCATCCGCGAGACCACGACACTCAAGGCCGCCCTGTTCGTGAACAATGAAATGATCGGCCGGCCGGTTGAAGCCGTTTACCGAAAAGCTGGCGAGACCGGCCCTGTGACCTCGCTGCTCCAGCCGCAATCCACGCCCACAACAATCGAGCATGTGCTGCCGTTGCTGGCGAAAGCAGATGGGAAGCGGGGCGAGGAACTGTTCTTCTCGGCCGGCGGGGCGGGCTGCTTCAACTGCCATCGCGTCGGCGCGCGCGGAAACAATTTCGCGCCCGACCTCACCGGACTCGGCCAACGCACCGAGGCGCGGCATGTGATCGAGTCCATCCTCGCGCCCAACGCCGTCATTACCGAAGGCTTCAACACCCTGAATGTCGAAACGCCGGACGCCGAATACTCGGGTGTGCTGCTGGAGGAATCGGGGCTCGCCCTCACGCTCGGTCTCGCCACCGGTCAGCGCCAGATCATCCCGAAGTCAAAACTCACCTCGCGAAAAACCGCCGCCGGGTCCGCCATGCCGGCCTACGACACATTGCTCGCACCGCACTACGCGGCGGACCTTGCGGCATATCTGCTGGCACAGAAAGGCTTAGCGTCGGGCATTGCTCGGCCGGAAGTTTCCAGTGCGCCAGCCGTGTTGAGCGATGCTCGGCGCTCCCCCGACGCCACTCCTTCGGTCGCACCGACCGCGTGGCCAAAGGGCGATGGCTTTCAGTTTGCCCAAACCCCGGATCGCCTCGTCATCGCGCACTCCGGCCAGCCCGTGACGGAGTTTGTCTTCCGCGATGAGAACATCCTGCGACCTTACTTCGCGAACGTCCACGCTCCCGGCGGGCTGAAAGCCACGCGCAACCATCCGCCCATCGCGGGTGTGGACGCCACGGACCACGACACCATGCATCCCGGCATCTGGCTCGCGTTTGGGGACATCAGCGGCGCCGACTTCTGGCGCAACAAGGGGAGCATCGAACATCGCCGTTTCACCGAATCGCCGGCGGTCCGAGGCGGTCGTCTCACCTTCGCCACCGAGTGCCGCCTGCGCACCGCCGACGGCCGAACTCTGAGCGCGCTCACCGATCGCTTCGCGCTCGCGGCGCAGACCAACGCGTGGCTGCTCGTGTGGGACGCGACTTTTCATTCCGACGAAGCTGACTTCACTTTCGGCGACCAGGAAGAGATGGGTTTTGGCGTGCGCGTGGCGACGGCCATCACGGAAAAGAACGGCGGCGTGATCACCAGCAGCAGCGGACTGAGGACGGCGAAAAGCACCTGGGGTCAGCCAGCCGATTGGTGCGACTATTCCGGGACCGTGGACGGCAAGCCCATTGGCATCACGGTCCTGACGGATCCGAAACATTTTCGCCCGAGCTGGTGGCACAACCGCGACTACGGCGTCTTCGTCGCCAATCCCTTCGGCCGCGCCGCCATGAAGCGGGGCGACAAAAGCGCCGTGACGGTGAAGCGCGGTGAGACCTTCCGACTGCGGTTCGGAGCCGCCATTCACAGTGGACCAGCATACGACGCGGCCACAGAGTTCCGAGGATTCATCGAACCGACTCGGGAGGGCGCGGACAAGCCGACACGCAACTGACCGTCATGAGCCGGATGAAGGCCGAACTGAAGATCTGGCAATTGTCGGTGATTCGCTGCTACCATGTTGGGGACTACAAAACACAATGAAACAGATTCTCGCACTATTCACGGTCTGCCTGCTGGCTTGGCTGACCGCCCTTCACGCCGCAACTCCGCGCCCCGTCCGTGTTCTGATGTGGGACGAGCAACAGCCAGAGCAGAAGCGCGCCTATGGAGAAAGGTTCCTCGGCGAAACCATCGCGGCGCACCTCACCGCCCAATCCGGTTTCGTCGTAAAGAACGCTTCGCTCAACTCGCCAGGGCAGGGTCTCGATGACGCGACACTCAATGACACCGATGTGGTGATCTGGTGGAGTCACCAGAAGAACCCGTTCGTGACGGACGAGAACGTGGAGCGCCTCGTGACGCGCGTGCGTGAGGGGAAGTTGGGCTTCATCGCGCTGCACTCGGCGCACTGGGCGCGACCGTTTGTGCGGCTCATGCAGGAGCGGGCCAAGGACGATGCGCTGGCGCAGATTCCCTCTGCCGAACGTGCCACGGCGAAGTTCGAATACTTCAATCAGAACCCGCTCGGCAAAGTCCCGCGACGTGATGCGCCCCTGACCCCGGCGTTGCGTCAGGAGGACGGTGTCTGGAAGCTCACGCTCCCCGGCTGCATCTTTCCCGCGTATCGCGGCGATGGCGCGCCGAGTCACGTCACCACGCTCTTGCCTGATCATCCGATCGCCGTCGGGTTGCCGGCGAAGTGGGACGTGAAGCAGACGGAAATGTATGACGAGCCCTTCCACGTACCGAAGCCCGACGCGGTGGTCTTTGAAGAGCGATGGGACAAAGGCGAGCACTTCCGCAGCGGCTGCGTCTGGCAGGTGGGTAAGGGGCGTGTCTTCTACTTCCGTCCCGGCCACGAAACGTTTCCCGTCTTCAAGCAAGCCGAGCCACTGCGCGTCGTGGAGAATGCGGCTCGCTGGGTCGCGCCGGAGAAATGAATGCGTGAAGCCAGACCGAGACAACCGCCCGGTTCGATGGCCGGCGCTCCGTCGCTATTTGCCTGCACCATGAAGCACCGATTCCTGTTTTTCTCCGCCCTGCTACTCGCTCCGCTGGTGGCGCTGCACGCCGCCGACGCTTCGCAAACATCCCTTCCCCTTCCAGGCCAGGTCTTTCAGGTGGAAGGCCGCACGGCGTTCGTCATCTCGCCGCAGGACCATCAAGTGATCCAACGAAGCTCGAAGAAGAAAAGCTCCATGCTTATCAGCGGTGAGTTGGCCGGTTTCACTCGCAAGAAGTGGACCGTCGAAGCGCGCCTCATCGTGGACGGCCAGCTCGGGAAGTGGCAGCGCCTGTCCGTTGATTCAAAGCGGCAAAGTTTTGCGGCGCGCTGGGACGCGCCCGCCGGCGGCTGGCATCGCCTGGAAATCCGCGCGTTTTCCGGCGGCAGCGTTCTGGCCGAATCGGTGGTTGAGCATGTCGGCGTGGGTGAGGTCTTTGTCATTGCCGGACAGTCCAACTCCGCTAACCACGGCGCGGAAAAGCAGAACACCAAGACCGGCCTCGTCGCGGCCTTTGACGGCCAACGCTGGCGACCCGCCCACGATCCACAGCCCGGTGCCAGAGGCGGTGGAGGCAGTTTCATCCCGCCGTTCGGCGACGCCATCGCGGAGAAATTCCATGTCCAGGTCGGCATCGTGGCCTGCGGTGTGGGGGCCACCAGCGTGCGTGAGTGGCTGCCGAAGGAATCGAAGTTTCCCAATCCTCCCACCATTGAAGGCAACGTGACAAAACTTCCGGGTGGCGAATGGGAGAGCAAGGGTTTGGTTTTTACCAACTTCAGCGCGCGCCTGAAACAACTCGGCCCATGCGGCTTTCGCGCCGTGCTCTGGCACCAGGGCGAAAGCGACGCCAACCAGGCTGACTCCACGCGCACGCTGCCGGGCCATCTCTACCGCGACTATCTGGAGCAACTCATCCGCGCCTCGCGCCGGGAGATCGGCTGGAACGCGCCGTGGTTCGTCGCGCAGGTCAGTTATCATGTGCCCGGCGATGAAGCGTCGCCGGACATCCGCGCGGCGCAGGCTGCGCTGTGGAAGAAGGGTCTCGCCCTCGAAGGTCCCGACAGCGATGCCCTCAAGGGCGAGCTCCGCGACGATGGTGGCCAGGGCGTTCACTTCAGCGGGCCCGGCCTGCGCGAACACGCCGCACGCTGGGTGGAGAAAGTCGCGCCGTGGCTCGAACAACGATTAAAATGAATACCATGAACATGCCGCCATACGTCTCCAGACTTCGGTTCCTCACTGCCTTAGCCCTCGCTTTGGCTTGCCTGAACTCAGCAGCAGCCAGCCATCAGACAAATTCCATCGAAGGCTGGACCGTGCTGGTGAACGAGCGATTGCTCACCGAGGACAAATCGGGAGCCGCGAAGGCGCTCGAACTTCTGGGCCCGCAGTTGCGAGAAATTGTCCGCGTGGTGCCAGCGTCGGCAATGGCGAAATTGCGCGAGGTGACGTTGTGGTTCTCACCCGAATATCCCGGAGTGCCGCCGCGCGCGGAGTATCATCCGGGCGCCGGCTGGCTGCGCGACAATGGACGTGATCCAGCGATGGCCAAGGGGGTCGAATTCACCGATGTGCGGAACTTCGAGGCCGAGACGAAGCGGATGCCGAACTTCACCCTGCACGAGCTGGCGCACGCGTATCATGACCGGGTGCTGGCCGGTGGCTTTGACAATGCGGAAATCAAAGCCGCCTACGAGCGCGCGAAGTCGAGCAAGGGATACGAAAAGGTCGAACGCTGGTTCGGTAACGGACGGCCGAACACGAAGGAGAAAGCCTACGCGATGACCAACCCGATGGAATACTTTGCCGAGACAACGGAGGCGTTCTTCTCGCGCAATGATTTCTTTCCTTTCACTCGCGACGAATTGAAACAGCACGATCCCGAGATGGAGAAGTTGCTGGAGCGGTTGTGGGGTTTCCCCACTCCATCCACCAAGACGAGCCAGGTGAGGCCACCGCCGCTCGAACTCAAGGTTCCCGCGTTCTACAAAAAATATCTGGAGGCGGATGGCTACCCCATCGTCGCCTCGGCGCACGTCAACGATTACGGGCTCAAAGAAGCCGCCTACCTCGTCAACCTCATGCTCGCCAAGCGTCCGGACGTGCGCGCGGCCATGATCAAAAGCGGTTCAAGGCTGTGCATCATCGCGCACAATGAATTCACCACCGACCTGCCGGAGTGGGCAAAGATGACGCCCAAGGATTATTGGGACGCCCGCGCCCGGGGCACGGGCGGCTCGGCCGACGATCCACTCTGTTCCTGCGGCGAGGAGAATCTGCTCGCCTACCCCGGCGACCCCTACGCGGCGGAAAATATTCTCATCCACGAGTTCGCGCACAACATCCACCTGCGCGGGATGGTGAACGTGGACCCGACCTTCGATCCGCGCGTGCAGGCGGCCTATGACTCGGCGATGAAGACGGGCTTGTGGAAAGGCAAATACGCGTCCGTGAACCATCACGAATACTTTGCCGAGGGCGTGCAGTCGTGGTTCGACAACAACCGCGTGAACGACCACGACCACAACCATGTGCATTTGCGCTCGCAGCTCCTCGAATATGACCCCGGCCTGGCCGCGCTGTGCCGGGAGGTTTTCGGTGACACCGAATTGAAATACACCAAGCCCGCCACCCGCCTGCGCGACCACCTCGAAGGCTACGACCCCGCGACCGCGCCGAAATTCGCCTGGCCCGAACGTCTGACGAAGGTGAAGGCCGAGATAAGGCAAGAGGCCCAGGCCCGGAGCGATGCCGCGGAGAAAAGCGCCACCGCGACACCGAAGGAGCCGGCCCGGTAATCTCCCGTCACCGCTTCTTGATCCATCACATCCATGAAAATCATCCGCATCTTTGCCCATCGCGTTGAACTCCACTGCACGAGACGACTTACAATTGGTCCGGTGGCAAATCGGTCACGGTGTTCGACAACACCATCGTCGGAGTCGAGACCGATACCGGACTGATTGGTTACGGCGAGGTCTGTCTGCTCGGGCCGTTCTATCTGCCCGCGTATGCGGAGGGCGTGCGCGCCGGTCTTCGTGAACTCGGGCCGCATTTGTTGGGCGAAGATCCGCGCCAATGGATAAAATTAAACCGCACGATGGACGCCGCGCTCAAGGGCCATTCGTATGTGAAGAGCGGCCTCGACATCACGTGCTGGAACATCCTCGGCCAAGCGGCGCAGGTAGTCGGCCTTTGTGCCAGCCAGTGTGCCCTTGGCGAACTCGCCACCGAACCAGCATGCGGCATCCGGTAGGCGGTCCTTCCAGCTTTTGATGACGAAAATGCGTTCGTAGAATCGTCCGCTTCGCTCCCACGTTCTGGCTCGGCCCGGGTTGAGCCAACTCACCGGAATCCGCGTGAAGGCCCACGCCAGACCGAGTTAAATGACGAGCCAGCCAGCCACGTTCAATACGATGATCCAAAAGATGGGCAGTTCAATCGGCACGCATCCGGGCGGCGTAAACCGGGCGTCCGGGAAAACCGGGCTTGCCAGAGCTAATTACTTTGCCGATTCGTGCATACTGGTTCGCACCCGCACGGCATCGAGTTGGCCGACGCTGCGCCATTGCTCCGTGCCAGCGGTGTCGAAGAAAATGAATGTCGGGGTGATTTCAATCCCGTATTGGCTTGCGAGTTTGCGTCCCTCGGCGCTTTGGATGTCCACGCGGCGCACAACCAACTTGCCACGCAATTCTTTCTCCAATCGATCTACCCCCGGTTTTATCGCGACACAACCGAGGCAGTAAGGCGATTGCATTTCGAACAGCAACGGCTGGCCAGCAAGCGGTGTTTCGGCCGGTCCGGCCAACGGCCGAAACACCAGCCACAACGCTCCGAGGGCCACCATGGCCCCGCCCAAGATCAGCCAGTGGCGCATCTTCCCGCCGCGCCGCACCGCGAGCCAAAGTCCGCCAGCCAGCAATAGTGCCGCGACGATTGGCGCGGAGTAATGGTTGAAGAAGTGCATGATCCAAATCCGCATCCCTAATCAGAAAATCTCGCCATCAAGCAACGGCTGGTGAATCGCATTCTGGGAGGGAACTTTTGCGACTTGCGTTTGCCGTAGAAGCGAAAATGTCCTTCAGCCGCTGCTGCCGATACTCGAATATGCGTTCGACATCGCGCCGCACAAACAGCCAGTGGACCAACGCACCACCAATCGGGCGATAGCGCACGCGGTCCAGGCAGAGCGTGCCGCCATCCCGTTCCTTGAAGGTGTGCGTGTGATGCCACAAGGTGTAAGGGCCGCTCAGTTGAACGTCCACGAACCGGTGCGGTGGATCCCACTCCGCGATTTCCGTGCGCCAGCGGATAGGAAGACCGTGAATCATGATTCGGTAATCAATCAGGGTGCCGGGACGCAAGATGATCGGCGACGGTGTGAGGACTTGGAACTTCAGCCAGGGAGGCGTGAGGGCTTGCAGGTTGCGCGGCTCGGCGAAGAAGGGGAAGACTTCGCTGAGCGGGCGCGGAACGCAAGTTTCGGATTGGAAGGTAAACTCTTTCATAGGGTTGCCCGCTCAAAGCCGGGTTTTGATGCCGCAGGCGCGCATCACGCACCAACCCCGCAGCGCCTCGAACCCGACGAATAGCCCCGCCGCCAGCAACCCCAACCCCAGCCAGACGGAAACGGTCAAGCCGAACCCCGCTCCCACGAGCAACACCAATGCCCCGATTCCACGGACGAACCTGCCCCGGTTGTCAATGTTGCGGGAGAAGAGCGGTTTCATCGTTTCACTTTCTTGGCGGGCTTGCACAGATCATCCAAGGCGGAGTAGAACTGCGCGACCACACGTTGCAGCAACCCTTGCGCACCCAATTCCACTGCTGCGCGCTTTAACGCCTCCTCCAGACCTGGAGCGTTGAGCGACTTCACGGCCGCGATGCATTCCTCGATGAATGTTTCCGCCGCGGGAACGGCCGGGGGGCGGGTCCGCGAGCGAGGAGCATCACATGGGGCGCCGTCGGATTCGCTGGCGAGTTGGCGCAAGGTTTCGACCGGGAGCTTCGCAACGTGTCCGATGCTATGTCCGGCCTGCGTGATGTCGCGCAGCAGCCTCAGTCGCTCGATTTGTTTGTCAGAGTAAAGACGGCGGTTCGTCGTGGTGCATTCCGGCTGCACGGCGCCGTAGCGCTTCTCCCATATCCGGATGACGTGAGCGCTCAATCCTGTGCGCCAGGCCACGACTTTAAATCCTTGATGGGGTTCTTCCATAACATTGACGACTTTGAGACAAACGCCCACTTCCTGGCAAGTGGAGATTTCACTTATTAAATAAAACACGGAAGCAATCCTCGTAACAACCCGAATATAGCAGAAGAAAATGCGGACGATCGGGTCAGATAAATATATTTAGACAACTTCTTGACAGTTTAACTTAGTTAGTACAGATTATATACAAGTTCGGAGCTGCTCCGCAGCGAGCCGAACCTGAAAATGAATTGTGGATATCGGAAGTCGACCGCACACATCGCTCGCCCACGGACTCACGAATGCCGGTCCGGCGAATCGATCCACTTTGCGGTTCTCGTCCGAGTTCACACCAAAACACAATCGCCATACTCCATACAGACCATGAAAACCATTCGAACCCTTGCCCTAACCGCTATCGCCGCCCTAGCGGTGGCTTCCAACCTCGTCCACGCCGACACCGAAACCGGCCATAAAAAAGACATCGTGGCGGTCGCCTCCAGCGTCGGCAGCTTCAACACCCTCGTCGCTGCCGTGAAAGCCGCCGGTCTCGTTGAAACCTTGCAAGGCCCAGGGCCGTTCACGGTTTTCGCGCCGACCGATGAGGCCTTCGCCAAGTTGCCGAAGGGCACGGTGGAAAACCTGCTCAAGCCCGAGAATAAAGCAAAACTCGTCGCTATCCTCACCTACCACGTAGTGGCTGGCAAAGTCATGGCGGCGGACGTTAAAACCATGAAAGCCAAGACCGTCAACGGCCAGTCGCTCGACATCAAAGTTGCCGACGGCGCCGTGACTGTGGACAAAGCCAAGGTCGTCAAGACGGACGTTGCAGCCAGCAACGGGGTCATCCACGTGATTGATGCCGTCGTGTTGCCAAATTGAATCCTCTGGTGCAGGCGGGGAGCGCTTGGCTCTCCGCCTTGATCACCCAACTTTAACCACCAACCAACTAATTAGTGTGACCGCTGCTCATGTCACGGCGGAGTTGCCCCGGCCTGACGCCCTCACTCTATACCTATTCGAAGCCGCCAAGGTCCCGTTCCTAGCGCGCGAAGAGGAGACTTCCCGGGGCCGGCGCCTCCAGGGCGGCGACGAGCAGGCTCGTGAGCACATGATTCGCGCGAATCTCCGGCTGATGGTTAAAATCGCCCGCGAATACGACAACCTCGGCGTCCCGCTGCTCGACCTGATCACCGAGGGTGATCGAGCAATTCTTGCTAAAACAACTCCGTCAGATGTTAGAGCAGCCGCCGTCTGTTGCGCCTGCCGCCTGATTCACTAACTGATCGCAAGCCCCAACAACCAAGAATATGGAAAAGGCCATCTCGTGTGCTTCGACTTTCGCCCCACCAACCGCAAACAACCACCCGCGATTTACTCCATGAAACGATCCTCGACAATCCTCTGCATGCTGGCCGCTTTTGCGGCGGTAGCCCAGGCCGCAGACTCTGACTGGCCGCAATGGCGCGGGCCTACTCGCGATGGCCAGTTCACCGGGCCGACCTGGCCGGAGAAGCTCGATACGAACCACCTGCGTCAACTTTGGCGCGTCGAACTCGGGTCGAGTTACTCTGGTCCGATTGTAGCGGGCGACCGCGTGTTCACAACTGAGTCAAAGGATAAGAAGTTCGAGGTCGCCACCGCCTTCGACCGCGAGACCGGCAAGGAAATCTGGCGCGTGCAGTGGGAGGGGGCGTTGAGGGTGCCGTTCTTCGCCAAGTCGAACGGCGACTGGATTCGCGCGACGCCGGCCTGTGATGGCGAAAGCCTCTTCTTCGCCGGGATGCGCGATGTGCTGGTGTGCCTCGACGCGCAGACGGGGAAGGAACGCTGGCGGTGCGATTTCGTGAAAAAGTTGGGGGCGCCGCTGCCCGACTTCGGTTTCGTCTGTTCGCCTCTCGTCGATGGCGAGTTCGTTTACGTCCAGGCGGGCGCGAGCTTTGTGAAGCTCAACAAGCGCACGAGCGAACTGGTCTGGCGCACGCTCGCCGACAAGGGCGGCATGTGGGGAAGCGTCTTTTCGTCGCCGATGTTCGCTGAACTCTCCGGCAAGCGGCAACTCATCGTGCAGACCCGCGAGAAGCTCGCCGGCGTGGACCCGGCGGACGGTAAGGTGCTGTGGGAACAACATGTCGAAGCGTTTCGTGGCATGAACATCCTCACACCGGTCGCAGACAACGACATGCTTTTCTCCAGCACCTACGGCGGCAAGACGATCGGCTTCAAGATCGCCCAGGCCGACGGCAAATTCACGGTCACCGAAGCTTGGAATCACAAGGCGCAAGGCTACATGAGCACGCCGGTCATCATCAATGGCATCGCTTACGAACACCTCAAGAGCCAGCGCGTGATGGCCATCGAAGTCGTGACGGGCCGCGAGCTCTGGACGAGTGATCAATCCTTCGGCAAATACATGAGCCTCGTCGCGCAAGGCGACCGCATCCTTGCGCTCGACCAGCGCGGACAGTTGTTCCTGTTCCGCGCGAACCAGAAGAAGTTCGATCTGCTCGCTCAACGCAAACTCACCGACGCCGAGACGTGGGCGCACCTCGCCGTCGCAGGCGACGAGCTATTTGTTCGTGAGTTGAATGCACTCACGGCATTTCGCTGGTCGCACCCGGGACCAGCAGACACGACCGCCGCCCGCCAATGAAGGCGACGGCAGACAAAGGATCAAAACTATGCAACTCACATTCGACTGGTTGATCGTGCTGGAAAACCTCCGGCGCGGGATCATGGTCACGGACGTGACGCTCCAAGGTCCGGCGGGTCCGCGCATCATTTATGTGAACAGCGCTTGGCTCAAGATGACCGGATACGGTCGCGACGAACTCGCCAATCAGACCCCGCGCCTGCTTCAGGGCAAGCACACCGACCGCGCTGTGGTCGCCTCGATCAGGCAAAAGCTTTTGAACCGAGAAGTGTTTCACGGTCAAACCTGGAACTACCGCAAGAGCGGCGAGCCTTTCCTCATGAACTGGTATTGCTACGCGATCTACGGTGAGCGACCCAAACCGATCTACTATGTGGCTGAGCAGGAGGACTTGACGGAGTTGGAAACCTTGCGCATGAAACAACGTCTGCTCGTCAACCCGAATGACGCGGACGCCCTGGACTTCTTCTCCGTCCTGGACGAGTGGAAAGCCAAGCGGAAGAAGTCCTGAGCTTTTGGCCACAACCAAACTCATCCTGCTTACCGGCGCCACCGGTTACATCGGCGGGCCACTCCTCAAAAAACTCGAGGCCCGGGGCTGTCGCCTTCGCTGCCTGGCCCGGCAGCCGGAGTTTCTGATCGCGCGTGTCGCGGCCGGCACTGAAATTGTCGCCGGCGACGTGTTGGATTCCGCCAGCCTGGACCGGGTGATGAGCGGCGTGGACAGGGCCTACTATCTTGTCCATTCCATCCAGCGCGGCAGTTACTTTTCGGAGAAGGACCGGCAAGCCGCGCGAAACTTTGGCGCGGCGGCGCATGCGCCCGGGGTGCCTCATTTTTACCTTCAGAAATCGGGACTAGACATGTCGATTGTTTCCGGAAGCCGAGAGCTTGAGTATTTTTGGAAAATGATTTGAGAATCCCCCGTGAATTGGACGAACCGTTGGTTTCGGTAGGGATGCAAACCGCCGAGGCGTGAGATTATCGCGCGGACGCAAGCCTTGGAAAAGCTTATGCTGGATTCTTCCCTGCGAACACGCTTGGCGGACTCTTTGAACCTCAAAGCACAAAAAGTCTCCCACTCGATTTTCAGGAGAGGCGATCGGCTTTTCTTTTTTCCAATGAATCCAGGTTGATGTTCCCGCCCTCGGCGCTGTGGCGTTGTGGCCTTGTGGCGTTGTGCAGCCAGGCCTAACCAGGTTTGCCGGAGGCTTCCTTCGCGGGTGGATCTTTTCCAGCGCAAGATTTTCTCAGGCGTTCCCATTCCACGATCACGTTCAATAGGATCAAACCACGGCCGATTAAATCCGGTCTGGGATGTCCATCGCCCTTGCGCGCCCAAAAACCTGCGTGCATCGCCACAAGTAAATTGGCTTGGACCAGCGTCAGAGTGCTGGCTTTGATCTGGCCGGGTTGGATGAGATCCGCAGGCGCATTGGCGACAGGCACCTGGGCCGTCGCCGCACAGTCTTTGGACTCTGGCTGGCTGGGAATTTCTTGGGGAGCTTTGAGTGCGGGAACTTCTACGGAGGGCTCAAGGGAGCTTTTTTTAAAAGCACCTCCAGCACGGCCAGTTCTTCCGGGCTATAGAGCAGCGAGGCGGGCAGATGCGGATGAGTCTTTCCCAAACGGCACAACAGCAGCACTCGCCAGGCTACGATCATATCCAGCGTCAACACCCGGCTCAGAGCTTCCGCTCGCGAGCATCCCAAACGCAAACGAACGTATCTTTGTACGCGGCGTCGGTATGGGCGGAAGCGAGAATGGAGCCATCAGGAGAGAAAGCCATGCAATCGACGACGTTCGTCCCTTCCATGGCCATGTTCCCCACGAGGCTTCAGGTGTCGAGATTCCGTAGTCCAATTCCACCAGCCTGGGTTACAGAGAATGTGCCATCGTCTCTCCTCGTTTTGACGCCACCTCCAATCGCCACCAAACCCGCTGTTGAACTTATAACGAGGCATGTGGGTGGGCCATTCTCTTCGGGCTGCCACGGGAAGGTTCGCGTTTGAGTTTGTGTGTCCCAAACCGTCGCCACTCGACTGGAGAGCACTCCCACATACCGTCCGTCATCACTCCACGAGAACGGATCACCGTCTTTGAGCCCATAGGAGCCTTCGAGAGGATTCATAACGGCGCCTGTCCTAGCATCCAGCAAGCGAATGCCGTTGTCGCGTACGAGCAGCAGATTTCCGTCATGACTGATCTCGACGACGGCAAGTCGCGACGCTTTGTACATGCAGGCACCGAGCGCCGCCCTTTCGTTACCGTCCACAGTGGATAATTACCACAGAGGAGGACTTGTGAAGGGCCTCCGGTTCTGTTTCCTTGGTGTCGATAGGAAATTTTCGGAGGCTGCTTTTCGGGAAAGGATGAACTAAATAATTTTCTTGATATGATCTGGTCCCTGAGATCAGTATGAAGGATTGTCATAAAACCAATCCCTCTCCACAACGTCTCCGTTAATCTCCGTGCATCCCTTGTCACTGCGGCCGTCTGCCTGCTCACCGGATGCAGTGATCCGGCAGATAAGGTCGCGAAAGCCACCGCCTCCGACGCGAAGAAGCCAGGCTCCTCCGCGTCCCAGGCCGGCAAGGAATACGTGCTCCGCGCGGAGTCTAAAATCGGGTTCGTCGGCTCCAAAGTCACCGGCAGCCACGAGGGTGGGTTCAGGAAGTTCGCTGGCAAGTTCGCCATCGCCGAAGGCAAGATGGTAGGCACGCCAGGGTTCCAGATCGCGATGGCCTCCACTTGGGCCGACAACCCGAAGCTGGAAGGGCACTTGAAGGCCCCTGATTTCTTCGATGTAGCCAAATTCCCCGTCTCGAGCTTCGACATCACGGCAGTCGAACCGGACGGGACAGATTATAAGGTGACCGGTAACTTCGCCCTGCATGGGGTAACCAAGAGCCTCTCTTTTCCTGCAAAGATCAAGGTCGCGGACGACGCGGTGACAGTGACGGCCGAATTCGCCATCAACCGGAAGGATTTCAACATCAACTTTCCCGGGATGCCCAACGATCTCATCCGCGAAAACGTCGTGATTAAGCTCGACTTGAAAGCGACTCCGGGCGCCGCGCGGCCCGAGGATACTCTTTAACTCTAGCCAAACAGATTTTAAATCTGAACCACGGACTCGGACATGGGGATTAACCACGGAAAGAATACCGAAATGGAACCGACGGGGGCAACCCAACGAATACAAAGCGGAATTATTCGGTCTCTTTTCGGGTTTACTTCCTTGGTTCCAATTCTGAGAGATAATTCACCGAGATTTAGGATTTAAGAATCTAAAACGGCTCCGGCCAGCGATAGACTTTCGCAAGATCCCGACGATGAAGTCATTCTGAGTGGCTCACCAGATCCATGGAGGATACGACCCGTTCGTCGCTAGTCATGCCGTTTCTCAGCTAGGCCTTTGCCAATCTTCGGCACTCTCAACTGCCGTTTAGGGTTGAGAGACTTATTGCCTCAGGAATCCAGATGACTAATCGCGCGAATCCCGGGGATCTGGTGGAAATGTTCGTCGAAAGTGAGCACAACCGCACCGATGCGCCTGGCGCAGCAGGCGATCACTAAATCCGGCAAAGGTAAGAAAATACCGGATCGGTCGAGCTCCCAAGCCATCGTCTCCACATCGATCCAAAGGCGGTTGTCCGTGGGAACGTTGATCATGACGTTCCAAGCCGCTTGAAATTTGCGCAACCGTTCGAGGGGTCGGATCGCCCTGCCGACTTCCACTCGCACTACGCCGCAGATGGCGAGATCTCGGGAGTGGGAAGCGAGCGCCAAATTTCGGAGAGGATCCCTTTTTTCCCGCATCAGCCGGATGTAATAGCTGCTATCCGCGAGCACGGGGTTTGCGCCCATAAAAGACTGGAGTTTCTTGGAGTCGCGCGGCTTCGAGATCGTAGGCTGGGTCAATGGTAGCCGCAAGCTCGTCAGGGCTCAACCCGAGTCCTTCACGAGTCAGCCGGATGAGTTCGGTCCGTCGATCCATTTCCCGGAGAGCGAGGTCTATCGCCTTGGTTTTGGTTTTGGCACCGGTGGCGGCCAGAACACGCGCCAGCAACCCGTCGTCAATGTGCATGGTCATTTTCATATGGTCATCGTATGGCAGCACAACCACACTGTCAATCCCAGTTCAGACAATGTGATGCTCAGCTGAATCGGCAACATGCCGTGCGCCTCGAAATTGTTACCCGCAAAGGGACTACCCGCAAAGGGACAGGCAAACTTTCCCCCGCGAACTTTCCCCCGGCGTTAAAGGGGGCCACTATTCTTGGGGACTTGTGCCTCTCGTCCCTACGAGGGTTGTCCCGACGGCAGGTGCGCATCTCAGATTTTTCGTGCTCGCGTTTCCTACTCGTACTCGTAATCGTAATCGTAACCCCATGAACCGCCGATTAGACCACGAAAAGCTGGAGGTTTATTGGAAAGTGCCGCCGCCCTGGATGTGCTCGTGGCCAAAGGCCGATGTTCTGGGGAGGAAGTGCTGTCAGGAAAAGACCGCCTTTGGATCGTCGTTTCGATGCTAGTCGCCTCGATAAAGGCAAACTCCGATTACCGGTTGCACGAGGGAAACCCGGGATAGGATTACGATTACGATTACGATTACGATTACGAGAAGATCTGGAAAAATCTGAGATGCGCACCGACGGCAGCTTCCAGAACTTTTTGGCTTGTCACCAGAGGCTGGCCCTCTGATCCCCTCCCCGAGGGTTTTGTTTCAAATAATCGATCGTTTCAACGCGGCCGAGTTCGCTTTCGGCACCAACCCCACCCAGGCGAACAACAAACCGTCGTTCGAGAAGGGAGAGGCCCACGCCTTCGTCCGAGCTATCACTCAGGCTTTGCGCAATCGCCCGGGGTAAGCTAAGGATTCAGAGCGTTGCCAGCACCTCCACCAGGACCAGAAAGCCAGGGGATGAAAACCGATTTTAAAGCCAGGATCGGCACGGGTTTCACTTTGATCGAATTGCTGGTTGTCATTGGCATCATCGCGATTCTGGCTAGCCTGATCACCCCTGCCCTGAACCGCGCCAAACTCGCGAGCCGGAATGCGGTATGCAAAAGCAACCTTCGGCAACTAGGCCTGGCACTCCACATGTACGTGATGGAGACGGGCGTGTTCCCGCACACAGTCGATGCGAATGCCGCGACCACCTGGTACACGGCCATCGCGCCTCACTACGGCAGCAACTACAACATCATGACGTGCCCTACTTTCAAGGGCGAATGGCCCATTGAAAAGGCCATCACGTGGGTGCTCGGCAACGCTTATCACCGCAGCCCATCCACCCCAGGACGTGTTGCGGGTGTGAGTTACGGGTATAACGGGTTCGGCGTGGGCTCGGCAAACGCGACCACTTGGACAGCGAACCTGGGACTAGGGGTGCAGGTCAATCCTGGAGAGATCGCCCCCGCAGTCTCTGAGAGCGCCGTCAAATCCACCGCTGACATGATCGCCATCGCCGACTCGATGCCCCAGCCCGGTTTTACGAACATTTTCCCATTTCTACTTTCCATCAGCAGTGTTCCCTCCCCTGAACGTCATAACGGAGGAGCGAATGTCGCCTTTGCTGACGGCCACGTCATCACCCTGTTGAGCAAACAATTGGTCGAACCCACGGAGCCGAACCGCCGCCGTTGGAACGTGGACAACGAACCGCATTGGGAAGTGAAATTCTGAGGCGTTGGATCCATTCAAACTCCACGACTCGAACCAAAACAAGTTTGCCGCCTGTTTTGATGACAAGTCGTTCGGTCCGATGAGTGTCTTGCTTCAGATTCTCAAGCAGCGAGGGGAGCCGGGTTTCGGAACTTGAAAGGGACCCCACCTGACGACGCGCCCAAACATGCCACCAGTTCCCGGGTGCAACTCACGGTTTCCGGGAGGTGTCGTTCGGAGGACAATAGCTACCGCAAAATGGGAAGAGTTCCTAAGTAGAGTAGGCGAAGCGGACGGATTGAGAGGCACAGGCCAATGACCGTCTCGCTTCGCCCCTCATCGAACCGGACAGGCGGTTTTCCCGCATCCGGCTCTCCGAGGGCCATTCATCGCATTG